>NZ_CP005084.1:684560-989120 GCF_001563265.1 Sphingobium sp. TKS
TGGCACGACATCGCGTTCGCCCATGGCGATCAGCACAGGCACGCGTATGGCGGCCGCTTCCAGCGCCACCGCGCCCGGCGCGACCATATATACACCGCATGGGGGCGTGGTCGCCGAACGCCATTCGGGCAGCGGATCGACCAGCCCTGCGGACGCCATCATGTCGAGCGTGACGATGTCCGCAGGTTCATCATCATGGTGAAAAGACCATTGAAAGGGATGCTCACCTGCCCGTGCCGCCGCCTGAAGCGCCTCGGCGTCGCCCAGCGTCACGCCCGGCGCTTGCGCCAGCGCGGCCGCGTTCAGGACATGCGGCGCGTCGAGCGATGAGCGGCGCGAAATCCAGGGCCATGCGGCCGGAGGCTGTCCCGGCCGGGTCGGCACGACGGTATGGATGCCGCTATAGCCCAGCACGCCGATGCCGTGAAATGTGTCGTGATTGCCCTGCGCCACGATGGTGAAGCATCCGCCCATCGATTGGCCTATGCCAAGGCATGTGGCATCGACGACCGGGGGCAGCCCATCGACGAGGGTGCCCGCTTCCAGCCGTCTCATGACCTGCCGCACCATGGCGTCGTTGGCCGCCGAGACATTATCGAGATTGAGGGCATTGCCTTCGGCGATGGTCGACTCGCCAAATCCCAGATGGTCGCAGGTGACGAAAATCCATCCGCGGTCGCAATGGAAACCCGCCTGTCCGCCGCCGGACCCATCCGGCATGTCGAAACTGAAATAGCGTCGGCAATAGCCCCCGCCGGGGAAGGCGAAGCAAACGGTCATGCGGTTGGTCAGTGTCGCAAGGTCCGGCAGATGGACCGTGACCGCCATGTGCGCCGCCATGCCGAGGTCCACTGCATCGCTGACATCGATCCTGAGGTCGACAGACCGCTTCATGCCCTTATCTTCCCTTTCCGGCCGAATTCCAGACCAGCCCCCTTCATCGATCCGGCGCGCCCTCGCCGCGCCGGATCGGCCTGTTGGTCACTTATAGGGATCGACGGGCTGGGGAACGTCGATGACTTCCAGATCCTTCAGCATCGTCAGCACGTCGGAGATCGAATAGATGTGATCGATCTTGTCGCCGCGGAATCGCAGCCACGAGAACCACAGCACGTTCAACTCGTTCCCGGTCGGCTGGACACCCATATAGGGACCGCCGGTATGCTTGCCATGATGGTGACAAAGGACGCAGATCTCGTCCTCGCCGCGGCCCCAGGCCTTCAGCGTGCGATAGATGCTGGGCGGAAAAGTCGTGTAGAGGCCCTGCGGCGAGGTCTTCCAGACATGATAGGTTCCCAGGTCAGGCCGGTTGGGATTGTCATAGGTCATGCTGTCGGTGTTGAAAAACTGGTCCATGCCGTCCCAGTCGCCGCGGTTGATGACCTCGTGCAGGTCCATCCAGTGATTGACCATGTACGCCTGCCGCTCGGTCAGCCCGGCGGTGATTTCTGCCCGCTTCTCCTTCGACAGGACGAAATCGGCTTCCGTGAACGGGGCGAGGCCCATAATAGTCTCCTTGATTAAAAAACGGTCCACGGGATCGATCCCGGGAGTGACGTTTCATTCCCCTTAGCCGCCGCGCTCGGCACCTACCCAATGGAAGGCGGCGCGCCTTCCGCACTGTGTCAGCAGCCATTCTATAGAATGAAGGAGGAGAGGCCATGACACTGACCCTGCAGGAAATGTCGGACAGGTTCGAGATTCAGGATCTGATCGTGGGCTATTGCTACGCGGTGGATACACGCGACTGGGACGCACTGGACCGCTATTTCACCGAAGACGCCGTGATCGACTATTCGGAAATGGTGGGCGTCGTCGGGGGCCTTGCGGAGATAAAGTCCTTCCTGGCGGAAAGTCTGACGCTGATCCTCGCCTTTCAGCATGCCGTGTCCACCACCCAATATCAGATCGCGGGCGACCGGGCGAAGACCAAAACCGCCTGCTATAATCCGATGACGGTCAGCAACGGCGAAACGGCCGATACGCTGGTCTTCGGCCTCTGGTACCATCATGATTTCGTCCGCACCGGGCAAGGCTGGAAGATCAGCCGACTCTATGAGCAGAAGTGCTACCGGATCAATGTACCGGACTGGCTTGCGGCACAATTGCCTGCCTGATTCTCCCCTCACAGCTTTTGCCGGATTCCAAGGGGGGAGCCTGATGCGCCGCTTTCTGAACATGATTTTCATCCTGTCGATGCTTCTTGCCGGCCTGTCGCTGCTGTGGCTGG
This sequence comes from Sphingobium sp. TKS, assembly GCF_001563265.1. NCBI lineage: Bacteria > Pseudomonadati > Pseudomonadota > Alphaproteobacteria > Sphingomonadales > Sphingobiaceae > Sphingobium > Sphingobium sp. TKS. The sequence goes on from NZ_CP005084.1 coordinate 686,791, forward strand.
GGGGACGGCTCGCCCTGCTCGGCGGGTCAAGCTGGTATTGTGTGTCCGGCCTCATGATGGTGAGTGCGGCCTGTCTCGGCTGGCGCCGTTCGCCCCTCTCGGTCACCCTCTATTGGGCCTTTCTCGCGGCCAATCTCTGCTGGTCGCTTTGGGAGGTCGGACTGGACGGCTGGGCTCTTGCGCCCCGGCTGGCCATGCCGGTCGCCATGGGCCTCTACATGTTCACCCCCTATTACCGGCGGCATGTCGGCCTTGACCGCCCCCTGCCCGGCGCACGCATGCTGTGGCCCGGTCTTCTGCTGCTCCTCGTCGGCGCGATCGGCGCCGCCTTCTGGGCGGATCGTTCGCCGCCGGCGGGCAGCGCTCTGTGGGGCGCGGGACCGGCCCGCGCCGCCGATGGCGACTGGGTGGCCTATGGCAACGACCGGGGCGGATCGCGCTATTCGCCGCTGGCGCAGATCACGCCCGCCAATGTCGGCCATCTGGAAAGGGCATGGACGTACCACACCGGCAAACTCACCGATGGCAAGCAAGGCACGGCCTTTCAGGTCAATCCGCTCAAGGTGGGCAATCGCCTGTTCCTGTGTGCGGGCAATAATGATGTGATCGCGCTCGATCCGGAAACGGGGCGACAATTATGGCGGCACCGGCCCAAGACCGATCTCGCGGGTGTCTATGGCCTCGTCTGCCGCGGCGTCACCTATTATCGCATCCCGCAGGCCCATGGCTATTGCGCCGAGCGCATCTACACCGCGACGCTCGACGCCCGGCTGATCGCGCTCGATGCGGTGACCGGCGGACTTTGCCCCGGATTCGGACAGGGCGGTCAGGTGGATCTGAAGGCGGGACTGGGAACGGTCGACAAGGGCTATTATTTCGTCACCTCGCCCCCCGCCCTCGTGCGCGGCCGCCTCGTTCTGGGCGGCTGGGTGATGGATGGTCAGAAAATCAGGGAGCCTTCCGGCGTCATCCGGGCGTTCGATGCCGTCACGGGCGCTTTTTCCTGGGCCTTCGACATCGGTCGCCCCGACGATCACGGGCTGCCGCCGCGCGGCGGCGTCTTTACGCCGGGCACGCCCAATAGCTGGGCGCCCATGAGCTCGGACGAAGCGCTGGGCCTCGTCTATGTGCCGACAGGGAATGCAACGCCCGATTATTTCGGCGGGCATCGCACCGTCAATGATGACCTCTATTCCAGTGCCGTGCTGGCGCTGGACGCGGAGAGCGGGGCGGTGCGCTGGTCCTTCCAGACGACCCATCATGACCTGTGGGACTATGATGTGCCCGCCCAGCCCACGCTGGTCGATCTTCCCGGCGGCGTGCGCGGCCTGCTCCAGCCGACCAAGCGCGGGGAGATATTCTTCCTCGACCGGGCGACCGGCAAGCCGCTGTTGCCGGTCGAGGAACGCCCAGTCCCGCAGGGCGCCGTTCCCGGCGAACGCCTGTCGAAGACCCAGCCCTATTCGGTCGGCATGCCCAGTTTCGGCGGGCCGCGTCCGGCGGAAAAGAGCATGTGGGGTCTGACGCCGATCGATCAGGCGATGTGCCGCATCCGCTTCCGCCAGGCCCGCTTCGACGGGGACATGACCCCGCTGTCGACTGAGCATCCCACCCTCACCTGGCCCGGCTATCTCGGCGGGATCGACTGGGGTGGGGTATCGGTCGATCCCCGGCGCGGGTTGATGATCGTGAACAACAACCAGGTCGGCAATTACAATCGCCTGATCCCCAGAGCCGTCGCGGACCGACAGGGCATCAGGCCGATGAACGCCGCCCATATGAGCGATGTCGGTGGGCCGGTCGCCCAGATGGGCGTGGCCTATGCCGCCCATATCGCGCCCTTCCTCTCCCCGCTCGCCATTCCGTGCCAGCAGCCCCCCTATGGCCGCATCAACGCGGTGGACCTCAAGACCGGAAAACTGGTCTGGAGCAGGATATTCGGCACCTCGCGCGACAGCGGCCCGCTGGCCCTGCCAACGTTCGTGCCGATTCCCATGGGCGTGCCCAATATCGGCGGGTCGGTGGCTACCGCGAGCGGCGTCACCTTCATCGGCGCGACGCAGGAGCATATGTTCCGCGCCTATGAGACGACGACCGGCCGGCTGCTCTGGAAGGCGCGACTGCCCGCCGGCGGCAATGCCTCTCCCACCACCTACTGGTCGAACGCGAGCGGACGCCAGTTCGTGGTGATCGCGGCGGGCGGACATGGCGCAATGCTGTCAGGTGCGGGCGACGCGTTGATCGCCTACGCACTGCCCAACCGGAAATAGAGGCGGCCGCCCGTTGGTGGCTGGGCCTGCCGAGGCTATAAATCGCCGGAAGATGACAGTCGATCCTATCCTTTGGCGGGCAAGTTTAGCCGGCGCCTCTTTATGTTTTCAGCCGAAACTAGGGGAGGATGAACATGCCCGCACATGGCAGTCTGGTGAGACGCTTGCCCGTCGGCGCCGATGATGAACGTGCGATCGAACATGTGTTGCTGCGCTACGCCACCGGCATCGACACGCGTGACTGGCCGCTGTTCCGGACCTGCTTCGCGCAGGATTGCGAGGCCGATTACGGCAGTTTCGGGCATTGGCGCGGCCCGCGCGAAATCGCCGAATATATGGCCGACGCCCACCGCCATATGGGGCCGACGCTGCACCGGATCACCAATATCGTGATAGAGAAGCGCAACGATGAGGTGCACGCGCGCAGCTATGTCGATGCGCTCCTGCCGGAGGCGACCCAAGGCGGCGTGACCCATCGCGCGGCGGGCTATTATGAGGATTGCCTGGTCCGCACCTCGGACGGATGGAAGATTTCCCGCCGGAAATTCACCATGGTCAAAGCGGGGCTGGATGGCTGATCTCAACCGCCAGGTCCTGTTGACCTCCCGCCCGTCGGGAATCGCGCAGGCGGAAAATTTCGCGATCCGGCAGGCGCCGGTCGAACCGCCTGCGCCGGGTCAGATTCTGGTGCGCAATCACTATCTTTCGATCGAACCGGCGATGCGCGGCTGGATCGCCGATGCGGGCAACTATGCCGCGCCCGTCGCCATCGGTTCGGTCATGCGCAGCCTTGCCGTGGGCGAGGTCGTGGCCTCCGCGCATCCCGACTATGCGGTGGGAGAGCATGTGTCCGGCTGGTTCGGCTGGCAGGACTATGCCTGCCTCGCAGCCGATCAGGTCGTCCAGCGCACCACCGCGCCGGAGATGCGGGCATCGCTCGGCATTCTGGGCATCAACGGCATGACGGCCTATCTGGCCCTTACCCTGATCGGCCAGCCGCGCGCGGGTGAGACCATCGCGGTATCCACGGCGGCCGGCGCGGTCGGTTCGGCCGTCGGCCAGATCGCCCGCATCCTTGGCTGCCGCACGATCGGCATCGCGGGCGGGCCGGTCAAGGCGCGACGCTGCGTGGATGAGTATGGCTATGACTGCGCCATCGATTATCGCGCCGGGAACATAAGCGCGGCGATCGCCGAGCATGCGCCCAAGGGTATCGACATTTATTTCGACAATGTCGCCGGGGCGATCAGCGACTCGGTTCTGCCGCATCTGGCACAGCGCGGGCGCGTCATTGTGTGCGGAACGGCATCGATCGACCGCTGGGAGCCATGGCCCACCGGGCCGCGCGTCGAACGCCATCTTCTGGTCAAACGCGCCCGTATGGAAGGCTTCGTCATCTTCGACCATGCCGATCGCTATGCCGAAGCGACAGCGCAATTGCGGACATGGATCGCGCAGGGCCGGCTCACATGGCGCGAGGATATATTGGACGGCATAGAATCCTGCCCCGACGCGCTCGCTGGTCTCTATCGCGGCGAAAATGACGGCAAGAGGCTGATCCGTCTTATCTGATCTGAAAAGAGGAAGTCACGTCATGGATCATCTGGAAGGGCAGATTGCCATCGTCACCGGCGCATCGTCGGGCATCGGCGCGGCCAGCGCCCGCACGCTTGCGGCAGCGGGCGCGACCCTGGTGCTGGTCGCCCGCCGCGCCGACCGCCTCACCGAACTGGCAGAGGAACTGGGCCGCGGCAGCACGGCCTTTGCCGCCGACATGGCGGACCCGGACGCGCCGCAAAGGCTGCACGATTTCGTCCTCGACCGCTTCGATCGGGCCGACATATTGGTCAACAATGCCGCCATGTTGCACGCCGCGCCGATCGACGCGTTCGACCTCGATCAGTTGCGCCCGATGATCGCGATCAACTATGAAGCGGTGGTGCGCGCCAGCACCCTTTTCGCGCGGACGATGAAGGCGGCCGGCAGGGGCCAGATCATCAACATATCCAGCATCGGCGCGAACATCACCGCCCCCGGTGTGGGTGTCTATGGCGGCCTCAAGCGCGCGCTGGAGGCGTTTACCGACTGCCTGCGGGTCGAACTCGCCGGGTCGGGCGTCAAGGTCGGCATTGTCGCGCCCGGCACGACCAGCACCGAGATTTTCGAGGATATGAAGGCCAGGGGGCAACCGTCCTGGGACAGCTTCATCCCGCCGATGCTGCCCAGCGACATCGCCGACGCCGTCGCGGTCATCGCGCAGCAGTCCGAACGCACCAACATCGCCCGCATCCAGGTCTATGCCGCAGCGGACAGCCATTGACGCCCCGGCCGGAGCCGGAGTGTCCGGCGATCAGTCCAGCGTGGCGTAGGCGTCCAGCCGGAACGGATTGACGTCGCCGCCATTGCGCATCTTGGCCACCCATTGGGCATCCATCAGCAGCGCGCGGCCGACCGCGATCAGGTCGAATTCGCCGCGCACCATCCTGTCGGCCACCAGCGCCAGATTGTCGGTCATGACGGTCGGCTGCGCGAAGGAGGATTGCAAATCCTTGCTAAGGCCCACCCCGCCGACCGCGATGGTCGGTTTACCGGTCAGTTTCCTGACCCAACCCGCCAGCCCCATGTCGGAGCCTTCGAAGGCCGGTGCCGTGAAGATGCGCGTGCTCGCGTCGAATATGTCGACCCCCGCCTCGACCAGGGGAGCCAGCATCGCTTCCAGCTCGCCGGGCGTTTCTGCATTGCGTGCCTCATAATCCTGAAGCTTCCACTGGGAGAAGCGGAAAATGACCGGAAAATCGGGCGCGGTCGCGGCCCGGATCGCCCGCACCAGCTCGACCGCGAAGCGCGCGCGCTCGGCAATCCCGCCGCCCCAGCGATCTTCCCGCATATTGGTATGACGCCACAGGAAACTGTCGATCAGATAGCCATGCGCCCCATGCAGGGCCACGCCGTCGAAACCCACCGCCTTCGCATTGGCCGCGCTGCGGGCGAAGGCGGCGATCAGGTCGCCGATTTCGCTGTCGGTCAGCGGCGCGGTGGGTGCCCGCACCTGTTCCAGATAATCGGGCGGCACGATCGCTTTGTCGGTCGGGCCCCAGATGCCGGACGGACGGGCTGATGGCGCATCGGGATGATAGCCCGTGCCCGGCACGCGAATGACGCCCTGATGCCATAGCTGGGGGATGATGAGGCCGCCAGCGTCATGCACGCCGGCCACGATGTCGCGCCAGCGCGCCAGCGCTTCCTCGCCATGCAGGACGGGCGAAGCGCCGCCGCCCATGGTTTCGCGTCCCACTGCGGCGGGATGGTCGACCCCCACCCCTTCGGTGATGATCAGCCCCACATCGGCTTCGGCCCGCCGCCGATAATAGCCGGCCACCCCTTCCGAGGGGATGCCGCCCGGCGAGAAATTCCGCGTCATCGGCGCCATCACGAACCGATTGCGCAGGTGGAGCGAGCCGATCGTGAACGGTGTATATAAAATCTCGGCCTGCCCCATCAACGCGATCCTCTCATCTGCCTGTCAAACGACCGTGCCGCAGGGAACGAGCGCCAAAAACCTATCGAGCGACAGGATATCCGCCCCCCCGGACCCGCGCATGGTCACGCCGACTTCAGACTTCTTCGATGGCAAGGGCGGACTGCGGACAGGCTTCGGCCCCTTCCCGGGCCAGTTCCTCCAGTCCTTCGGGGACGATCTCGTCGTCCACATACACGATACCATTGGCATCGAGCTTGTAAATTTGGGGGCATATCTCGGCGCAAACGCCATAGCCACAACAGGCCGCCTTATCGATCACAACTTTCAGTTTCTGGCTCATCCAGCCTCTCCTTCCTCTTTAAGCGACATTACACCTTGAACAGATTTAGTTCAATATGTATAACACGACTCAATCAAGGAAATCCTCCAGGAGAGCAAGATGCTGCACAATGCCGGGCTGACGCTGAGCGACGGAACGACGCTTGACGACCTCATCGACCGCGACATGAACGAAGTGTCGTTGCGGGTGATGAACGACAAGGAACTCTATGAGCTGGAGATGGAGCGCATCTTCGCGCGCACCTGGCTGCTCCTTGGCCATGAGTCGGAAATTCCCAAGGCGGGCGACTATGTCATGCGCGACATGGCGGAAGATAATGTGATCGTCTCGCGCGACCGCAGCGGCGAAATCCACGTCATGCTGAACGTCTGCCCCCATCGCGGCATGAAGGTCTGCACGGCGGAAGCGGGTAATGCCCACGCCCATCGCTGCATCTATCATGGCTGGGCCTTCCGCGCGGACGGCAGCTTCATCGGCGCGCCGATCGAAAAGGAGCAGATGCACGGCAACAAGCGTTCGAAGGACGAGCTGGGCCTCAAAAAGGCCCGCGTCCATCTCTATGGCGGCCTGATCTTCGCCACCTGGAACAAAGATCTGTCGTTCGAGGATTATCTGGGCGACGCCAAATTCTACCTCGATCAGCTTTTCTGCCGCACCGACAATGGCCTTGAGATGCTTGGCCCCCCCCAGCGCTTCGTGCTGCCGTGCAACTGGAAGATCCCCGGCGAACAATCCGGCTCGGACGGCTTCCACACCCTGACGCTGCACCGTTCGCTGATGGAAGGCGGGATCATGGGCGGCACCGCGGAGTCGATCTACGACACCGCGCCGGGCATGTATGGCGTCGACCTTTCTGTGCCGCAGGGCCACACGCTGCGTTGCCTGGAAGCGGCGCAGACCTTCAAGATGTTCGCAGACGTCAGCTTCGAGGGAAAAACCACGGAAGAACGGCTGCATCTGCTGCCGCCGCCCGGCATCACCAAGGAATTGATCCCTCAGCTGTTCGAGAATCTGTCGGAAGATCAGGTCAAGCAGCTGGCGAACATCCCGCCCCAGGTCGGCGGCATGTTCCCCAACATACTGATCGCCTTCATCTTCGCGCCCCGCACGGATGGCGGCGCTTCGGGCGCCCTGTCGCTGCACACCTATGTCCCCAAGGGGCCGGACAAGGTGGAGTTCGTGAACTTCATCTTCGCGGAAAAGGACGCGCCGGAAGATGTGAAGCGCGACATGCTCCAGAACGCCATCTGGTCGACCGGCACGTCGGGTACGATCGAGCAGGACGACGCCGACACCTGGCCGCAGATCATGCGCAATTCGCGTGGCCATATGAGCAAGACCATCACGCTCAAATATCAGGCGCTGCACGGCCATGAGCGTCCCGAAGGCTGGGTCGGCGGCGGCGATCTCTATCCCGGCTTCACCAAGGACGACACGCAATGGGCCTGGTGGATGGCCTATTATAATCTGATGGCCGAAGCCTGAGCCGCGGCGACGAGAGAGGACAGATATCATGGTGAACTACGCGACCGCCGCCATCGACAAGACCAGCGTCCTGCGCGGTCTTGTCTCCACCAAGCGAGTGCCGCTCGGGTCGGAAGTCTATAACCGCCTGCTCGAAACCCTCTATGACGAAGCCGCCGCGCTCGACGAACGCCGGTTCGACGACTGGGTGGCTTATCTGGAACAGGATTTGAGCTACACCGCTCCCCTCCGCCTCACCCGCAACGGTCCGAACAAGGACCGGGACGTGGTGCGCACGATGAAGCATTTCGACGAGAATTACGGCTCGATCCTGATGCGGACCGGCCGTCTGGCGAAGAGCGCCTGGGCCGAAGATCCGCCGTCGCGCACGCGCCGCTTCGTCACCAATGTCCGCATCGCCGAAAGCGAAACGGCCGGCGAATATGAGGTTGTGAGCTACCTCTATGTCGAGCGCAGCCGCATGGACAATCCGGAGAATGAGACGATCAGCGCCGAACGCCGCGACATCTGGCGGCTGGTCGACGGCGCGTACAAGCTGGCGAGCCGGGAAATCATCGTCGACCAGTCGACGCTCGGCATGTCCAACTTCGCCATCTTCCTCTGACCGGAGCGGCTTCGGTGACGGAAACCCCGCATATCGTGGTCGTCGGCAGCGGCCTTGCCGGCTATGGCGTCCTGCGTGAGCTTCGCAAGCTTGCGCCGGACGCCCGGCTGACGCTGGTCACGCAGGATGACGGGCATTTCTATTCCAAGCCCGCTTTGTCGACCGCGCTCGCCAAGGGCAAGGTTGCCGATACGCTGATCACCACGCCGGCGGAAAAGATGGTCGCGCAGCTGAAGCTCGATCTGCGGGCCGGCCGTATCGTCGAAGCGATCGACCGGCAGGACAAGGCCGTTCTGACCACCGGCGGGCCGATCTTCTACGACCGGCTGGTGCTGGCGATGGGCGCCGATCCGGTCCGGCCGCCGATCGACGGGGACGCCGCGCACCGCGCGCTCGCGGTCAACAATCTCGACAATTATCGCGACTTTCGGGAGGCCTTGCCAGATGGCGCCCGCGTGCTCGTCATGGGCGGGGGCCTTGTCGGCACCGAATTTGCCAACGACCTTTCCGCAAGCGGCTATCAGCCGGTGGTCGTCGACATGCTCGGCCATCCCCTGGCCCAGCTCGTGCCGCCGGGCGTCGGTCAGATGATCCGCGACGCGCTGTCCGAAAAGGGCGTGGAATGGCATCTAGGCCGCAAGGTTCTGGCCATCCATAAGGGCGAAAGCGGAATCAGGGCCGAACTGGACGACGGCTTGGTGATCGAGGCGGCGGCGGTTCTTTCCGCCGTCGGGCTGCGTCCGCATATCCAGCTCGCACAGGAGGCGGGGCTGGAGGTCGCGCGCGGCATCAAGGTCGATCAGACGGGCTGCACCAGCGATCCCGCCATCTATGCGATCGGCGATTGCGCCGAATATCCGCAGGGACTGGCGGCCTATGTGACCCCGATCATGGCCGCCGCCCGCGCCATCGCGCCCAGCGCGCTCGGCACGCCGACGGATATCCGCTTCCCGCCGCTGTCCGTACAGGTCAAGACCACCGCCTATCCCGTCGTCCTGCTGCCCGCGCCCATGGGCGTGGAAGGACAGTGGCAGGAAATCGCCAATGACGAGCGCGGCATCAAATATCATTATCACGACGCGGACGGGGCGATCCGCGGCTATGTTTTCACAAAAGACTATTGCCAGGAACGCATGGACATGGACCGTGCCCTGAGCGAGCAGATGACAGGAGCGGTAGCGTGACGGGATTGGTGAAGGACAAGGTCGCAATCGTCACCGGCGGCGCCAAGGGGCTGGGCTACGGCATTTCCCGCTGCCTTGCAGAGGCAGGCGCGCATCTGCTGATCACCGGCCGGGACGGGGCCGCCGCTGAAACCGTCGCGGCGGAAATCACGCAAAGCTTCGGCGTCCGCGCCGTCGGCATGTCGGCCGACATGGGCGTCAAGACCGAAGTGGAGGCGATGATCGATCGCGCCGTCAGCGAATTTGGCGGGCTGGACATATTGGTCAACAATGCGTCGCAGCTTTCGCCCAATGTGCTGCTGGAGCAGAAAACGGACGAGATGCTTCAGCGGACACTGGAGATCGGCACCTGGGGGAGCTGGTGGGCCATGCGCGCCGCCTTCCCGCATATGAAGGCGCGCGGCGGCGGCTCGATCATCAATTTCTATTCGATCGACGCCCAGACCGGCGCATGGCTTCACGCCGACTATAATATGAACAAGGGCGCGATTCTGGGGCTTACCCGGACCGCGGCGGTCGAATGGGGCCGGTTCAACATCCGCACCAACGCCATCGCGCCGACCGGCATGGGGCAGGTGTTTGCGGACCTAGCCGAAAACGTCCCCGGCTTTCTTGAGATGGCGACCGCCAGCAACCCGCTCAAGCGCGCGGGCGACCCGGAAAAGGATATCGGCCCGGTCGTCCTGTTCCTCGCGTCGGAAATGTCGCGCTTTGTGAATGGCGAGTTGATCAATGTGGATGGCGGTCAGCATCTGCCGGGCTATGTGAGCGTTCCGCACAATCTGGCAGAGATGGAAGCCCAGACATGAAACTGATGCCGCACGCCGACTGGAACGAAATCGTCGCCACCGATCAATCGGGCAGCGTCCAGAAGATCATGGACGGCACGTTGCGCGCGATCAACTCTATTGGCGCGCGCCGCCTGTCGATGAGCGACATCAGCGAGAGCAGCGGCGTCTCGCGCGGCACGCTCTACCGCTATTTCGCCTCCAAGGAGGAAGTGCTGGCGGCCTTCAGCGAATATATCTGCAGCAGCTTCGAAAAGGGCATTGTGGAATCGGGCGAAAGCATTGTTGAGCCGATCGAGCGCTTCCGCGCGGTGATGCGTTTTTACGGCCGCTTCACGATCGAACGCTCGCCCGAAGGCATTTTCGAGGTCGAACCGGCCTTCCATCTCAATTTCCTGCGCAGCCATTTCGGTCGCCATAAGGCCGCGGTCCAGCGTGCGCTGGATCCGGTACTCGACTATTTCGACATGCTCATCGACAGCCGGATCAACCGGGACGCGTTCTGCGACACGATGGTCCGCCTGCAACTGAGCACTCTCATCATTCCCGCCACTCCGGAGTGGCTGGCGATCTGGAACAGCGCGCCCGATCGGTTGTGCGAATGGGCATTGCAGATCGCCGGGCACCATAGCGAACATAAGAAAGGATGAACTGATGGCTACTGCCCCCAAGGTGGATAATGAAATCCAGTGCGGCTTTGCCGAAAAGGCTGTCGCTGACGCGATGGTGGAAAAAGCGCGCGGCTTTCGCGCCTTCCTGCAAAGCGAGGCGCCCGAGGGCGAGAAGCGGCGCAATCCTACCCCCGCCGTGGACAAGATGCTGAAGGAAGAAGGATTCCTGCGTATGCTCCTGCCGCAGCGGCTGGGCGGCATGGGCCTCTCCCCCACGGATTTCTGCCGGGTGCAGATGGAAATCGCCAAGGGCGATCCCGCTATCAGCTGGGTGATCCAGATCGTCAACGGAACGAGCTGGATCACCAGCCTCGCGCCCGATGGCGTGCAGGACGCGGTGTTCGGCGGCAGTCCGCAGTCGGTCTGCGGCGCCTACAACCCTCCCGGCAAGGCGCGCAAGGTCGACGGCGGCTGGATCATCAACGGCAAATGGCCCTATATGTCCGGTTCGCGGCAGTCGAACTGGGCGCAGCAGGGCGTGGTGCTGGAAGGATATGACGGTCCCGTCGTTCCCGGCATCAGCATGTGCTATCTGCCGATGGACAGCATGACCATCGAAGACACATGGTTCGTTTCCGGCATGCAGGGCACCGGGTCCGACACGGCGGTCGCCAAGGATGTTTTCATTCCCGACGCCCAGATGGTGCTCATGGATGAGCGCGCCGGACAGATCGACCGGACGAAGCGCCATTTCGGCGCCCCCTCCGATCTGCTGCCCGCCGTGCCCGTCGTCCGCACCACCGGCATCGCCCAGCTGATCGGCGCGGTTGAGGCCATGCTGGAAATCGTCACCGCCGAGGCCCCCAAGAAGCCGGTGCTGACGACCATCATCGGCCCGCGCACCAGTTCGGGCGCCTATATGCGCGATCTGGGCGAAGCGGCAGCGATGATCGATACCGCCAAGCTGATCCTGTTCGACCTGACCGCCAAGCTGGACCGCGTCGGTCTGGGCGAGGAATTCACCCTTGCGGAGAAGGCGAGGCAGCGTGCAGGCGGCGCGCAGATGATCGAACTGGTTCATGGCGCCAGCGAATCGCTGATGTTCCAGGCCGGGTCCTCTGGCTTTGCGCTGGACAAGCCGATCAACCGCTACTGGCGCGACATTTCGATGGCGCTGCGGCATATCCAGAATATCCCGACCATCGGCTATGAAATCTATGGCCGCAACCTGACCGGCGCCGATCCGATCTCGCCGCCGGGCGCCTATTGAGGTCGATAAGCCATCGAAAGGAGGGTTGCCCGGTCGAAAGAATGGGCAACCCTCCTTCCTCCGCGGCCCGGCCGCATCCATCACGACCATAGGGGAACGCCATGCGGACCGCCCTGATCGACAGCGATGGCGGCTTCGCGCTGGCCGATCATCCCGAGCCAGCCGCCCAGCCCGGCTGTCGCGTCATAGAGGTTGCGGCGGCCGGAATCGGCCCCACCGACCTCATGCGCGCGAAGGGCTTTTTCGGCCCCGTCAGCGCGCCCTATGTGCCGGGCGGCGAGGGTGTCGGGCGCCTGGATGACGGCAGGCGCGTCTATTTCGGCCATAGCAGAGCGCCCTTCGGTGCCATCGCGGAACGCACGCTCGTGGCCGAAGAGGAAATCTGGCCTGCCCCCGACGGCCTTTCGGACGACCAGTTGATCGCCCTCGCCATCTCCGGCACCGGCTCACTGATCCCGCTGGAAGAGGCGCGGATAGCCAGAGGCGAGTCCGTCCTCATTCTCGGCGCGACCGGCCCGGTCGGGCAGATCGGCGCGCAGGTCGCGCGGCTGCTGGGCGCGGGCCGCGTCGTGGCGGCGGCGCGCAGCCGCGAACGGCTGGAGGCCATGCAGGCCGCCGGTCATGCCGATGCGATCGCCCTATTGGGCGAAGGCGATGATGACGCAGCGCTGAAGGCGGTTTCGCAAGGCGGCTATGATGTCGTGCTCGACATCATCTACGGTCCGCCCGCCGAAGCGGCGATGCGCGCCACCCGGCCCGGCGCGCGCATGATGAGCATCGGCGTGCAGGCCGGGCCAACGGTCACGCTGTCCCTGCGCGATCTCGTCTTCCGCAGCCATATCGGCGTCGGCACCGGGCAACGGCCGGCCAGCGAGCGCCGCGCCGCCTATGACCGGCTGATCGACATGGCAATGACCCAGGGCCTGACCGTCGACACATGCCGCTATGCCTTTGCGGATGCGGCCGACGCGTGGGCGGCGCAGGCCGGCAGTCCCCATGGCAAGATCGTCATCACCCGCTGATCGCATGGGAAGCCCCGCTTATATCGACCCCACCGTCCGCATCTTCGGCGATGTGCGGCTGGGCGACGATTGCAGCCTCTGGCCCTATGCCGTCGTCCGTTCCGAACGAGCGCATGTATCGATCGGGCGCTGCGCCAGCGTGCAGGACCATGCGATGGTCCATATCGGATGGGATGATCCCACGATCATCGGCGACTATTGCACTATCGGTCATGGCGCAGTGGTCCATGGCTGCATCATCGAACCCGCCTGCCTGATCGGCATAGGCGCGACCATCATGGAACGGTGCGTCATAGGGCGCGGCTCGATCATTGCCGGACACAGCTTCCTGCCGCCCGACAGCGTGATCCCGCCGCATTCGCTCGTCATGGGTACGCCCGGCCGCGTGGTGCGCCGCATCGACAAGCTGCGCGCGAACATCGTCGACGCGCTGCTCTATCGGGACAATGGGCGCGCCTATGCCACAGGCGGCCATCGCATCTGGGAAAATGCCGACATGGCGAAGCTGGGTGAAGAGGCCGACGCAATCCTTGCGCAGGACGCTGCGGGCTGGAATGACCGGGGCATCGCCCAATCCAACGCAAAATAAGAGAGCGATCATGCCCGACACGCCCGTCTTGACCGAAGATGCCATGCTGGACCTGCTGTTCCGCGACGCCCGCACCCATAATCAATGGAGCGACCGGCCCGTCACCGCTGAGACTGTCCGAACCCTTTACGACCTTGCCAAATGGGGACCGACGACCGCGAACAGCAACCCCGGCCGCTTCGTCTTCCTGCGCTCCGCCGCCGCCAAGGCTCGCCTGAAACCCCATCTGAGCGCGGGCAATGTCGACAAGGTGATGCAGGCGCCCTGCACCGTGATTATCGCGGGCGACACCCGATTTTACGAATTTTACGGCAAGCTTTTCCCGTCGCGTGACATGCGCAGCACGTTCGAGGGCAAGGACGCGCTGATCGCGGACACGGTGGCGCGTTCCTCGACGCTTCAGGGCGCTTATCTCATCATGGCGGCACGGGCGCTCGGGCTCGATTGCGGCCCGATGTCGGGCTTCGATCAGGCGGGCACCGACGCGGAATTTTTCCCGGACGGCCGGTGGAAAAGCAATTTCCTGTGCAATATCGGCTATGGCGATCCGGCAGGACTCTATTCCCGCAACCCCCGGCTTGATTTCGAAGAGGCCTGCCTCGACCTATGATGCGGGGTGAGGCGTCCGCCACAAGGCGAACGCCCTCCCATTTTTCAGCTTGCGGGCGTCCACACCAGCGGCAGTGCGACCGGCTGGATCATCCCCAGATGGCATTCCACCTGATGGCCGGGTGCGATGCGGAAGTCGGGAATGCGCGAGAGAAATTCCTCCATCGCGATCCGCAGCTCGCGCCGCGCCAGATGCATGCCCACACAGGTATGGATGCCGAAACCGAAACCGACATGACGCGGCCGCCGGTCGAGCCGGACCTCGGCAGGCGCGTCGAACTCGGCCGGATCGCGGCCGGCGAGCGTGGTGGACATCGCCACCTTGTCGCCGGGCATGAAGCGGATGCCCGCCACTTCCGTCTCCTTCTTGCATGTTCTGAAGGTGGTGACCGCACCATAGGCCCGCATCAGCTCGTCTATGGCGTGCGGGATTTCCGACGGATTGGAGCGCAGATAGGCCTGATCCTCCGCATGGCTGCCCAGATGCCGGAATTGCAGGCCCATATTGGTCGAAACCGTATCCAGCCCGCCAATGAACAGATTGAACATGAAGCCCAGCAGTTCATCGTCGGTCAGCGCCCGGCCATCGATCCGCCCCTGCACACCGAAGGTGATGAGGTCATTGCGTGGGTTGGCTCGCCTGTCCTCTATCTCCCCACCCAGATAGGCAAGCACGCTGCGCGTCGCCTCGGCAATCTTGGACAGGTCGTGATTGTGGAGCAGGTTCATTTCCCACTCCATGAACTCGCTCACCCGGTCGTGCGGCAGGCCCATCAGTTCCATGAACACCTTGATCGGAAATTCAAAGGCGAATTCGCTCATGAATTCGCACTGGCCGCGTAGGGCGAAGGCGTCGATATATTCCACCGCATAGTGCCGGATCTTGTCTTCCAGCGCCGCCATCGCCTTGGGCGTGAAGGCAGGATTGACCATCTGGCGAAAGGGGCCATGGGCGGGCGGATCGAGCTCCGCTGGGGAATTGATCCAGTTGCCCCCCACCAGCTTGGAGAAAGGCGAAAAGTCGGTCGAGGAAAAATGATCGGTGTCGAGATAAATTTCGCGCAGATGCGCCATGCGCCGCGGCACCCAGGCGCCGGTTCCGCCGGGATAGGCGTGGGCGGCATAGATGATGTCAGGCCCCTCATGCACCTGCATCGCCAGATCGTCGAACGGGTCCTTTGCCGTCGTCATGCCGAAGATGAAGGGAAAATCCTTGCTCACCAGCTCGGGCGGCACATGATCGGGAATCGGCTGCTCCGGAAACATCATCGCACTTACTCTCCTTATATTTTTTGCCGGGAATTTCGGGTGGACATTGGGACACCGTCCACCCGCCAGGCACCTGTCTTTCAGAAGGATCGCGGCAGGCCGAGGCTCTCCGCAATGCCATTGCGCACCATTTCGTTGGTGATGGGGCCAATGCGCCACAGGCGGCTGTCGCGCCAGTAGCGCTGCATGTCGGTTTCCGCCGAATAGCCCATGCCGCCCAATATCTGGATGCCCATATCGGCTGCGGCATTGGCGTTTTCGGACGCCATGAGCTTGAGCATATTGGCCTCGACGCCGACATTCTCGCCCCGGCTCTGCTTGTCGGCGCAGTAATGCAGCATCAGTTCGGTCGTCTTCTGCATGGTCGCGATGTCGGCGATATAATGTTGCAAGCTCTGGAACCGGCCGATGATCCCGCCAAAGGCCTTGCGCTGCTTCATATAGTCGAGCGCGTCTTCCAGCACGCCGTCGATGACGCCCAGGCAGAAGGCGCCTACCATGATGCGCTCATTGTTGAGCGTGGGCAGCAGCATGTACCAGGCCTTGTCCGCTTCACCCAGAACATGCTCGTCCGCGACGAACGCATCCTCGAAATGAACGGAGCAGCTGCCCATCGATCGCATGCCAAGCTTGGCCAGCGGCGTGATCTTCACGCCCTGCGTATTTGTCGGCACCCAGAAGAGGGTCAGGCCCTGATGCTTCTTCTCGACGGTCCTGTCGCTGCGCGCAATCACCAGCAGATAGTCGGCGACATGCGCGGAGGAAGACCAGATCTTCTCGCCATTGAGCTTCCACCCGCCATCGACCCGATCCGCGGTGGTGGCCATCGCGCCCAGCAGGTCCGTGCCGCCGCCCGGCTCGGTAAAGGCGATTGCGGCCTTCAACTGGCCTGTCGCGATCAGTGGCAGATATTTCGCTTTCTGTTCGGCCGACCCATAAAGCCCGATGGATTTGGACCCGGCGAAGCTGGTGATGCCCCATATCCACGCCAGCCCGCCCAGCGACCGGGCCAGTTCCCGCGCCAGTAGCATCTGCATGACGACGTCGCCGCCCTGCCCGCCATAGTCTTCCGATATGCCGACGCCGTGGAAACCCGCTTCGGTGAACTTGTCCCAAAGGGCGAAGGGATAGTGATGCTCGTCCTTCTCCAGTGCGCGCGCCCAGTCCTTGGGCACTTCCTTGTCCACCCAGCGGCGCACCATGTCGCGGAAGGAACGATATTCTTCGGGCAGTTCGAAATCCATTGTCAGTCCTTTTGGTGTTGATCTTGATCGTCGCCCGGCACGGCTTCGCTATCACATAGGGCGATCAGACGCGCCGCCATCCGGTCGAGGCAGGCCAGCACGCCGTCCCGATCACCCTCCAGGAACGCCTGCAATATTGCCTCATGGTGGCGCAGACCGCTTTCGCTCAGAGTTGCAATGCCGTGCAGGAAAATGAAGCGGGCGATCAGCCCGCGCCGGTCCAGCGTCGAGCGCAACAGTTCGCGGCTCTCCGAGGCCTTGATGAAAATGGTATGGAAATCGAGGCTGGCCATGACCGCGGCCATATATTCGCCGCTCTCCACTGCCGCCCGATAGCGCGCGATCGCCCGCTCCAGTGCTACGATCTCCGCCGCGCCGATACGGGGCATGCCCCAGCCATAACCCAGCCGCCACAGTTCGGCCTGCACGCGGATCAGGTCCCGGGTCACGTCAGGGTCGATCGGTGTCGCCCGCTTCAGCCGGTGCGTTTCGACCTCGACCAGCCCCTCCGAGGCCAGCGTGCCCAGCGCCTCCCGAATGGGTGTCGCGCTCACATTCAGATCCTGCGCCAGCGCCGTTTCCCGCAGCAGAGCGCCGGGCGGAATGGCGCCGGACACGATCCTTGACCGCAGCACGGCCGCCACGGCCTGACGCCGCGTCGCCGGGGACTGTAACGGCTCGGCCGAATCGCGCCAATCCGGGGTCAAACCCCAATAGGGTTCGGAATATATGTCCTGCGATTCCATATTCTATAGAATGGAGCAGCGCAGAGCGGTCCGTTCCTCTCCAAGGATAGGGTGTCGTTGGGCCGGGCGCCTGTAGAGCGGCATGATGAAATGTCCCAGATGCAAAACGCCGCAGGAAGGTTATGGAGGGTGGTGCCGCGCATGCGGCCATGCCGGCGGTAACATTCGTCGCGCGATGCTGTGGACGCTGCTGCCCACAGCAATGATCGCGGTCATATTGCTCGTCCGGATCGGCTATGCCGAAATGACGCGGCAGGGCAGCAGCCGCAACATCTACAGCAACGCCATCGAAACCCAGAGTGCGACCGGCCGGAGCGCGGCCTTCGCCAAGCTCATGCATGATGCGGGACAGACATGCACGCGCACGTCCAAGGCTCTGTTCAGGGGCGATATCGGTCCCAATGCCGCCTGGGCGCTGCGGTGCGAGGATAGCGGCGACTGGCTGATCCTGATCGCTTCCAACGGCGCGACGCGCGTGGCCAGTTGCGGTCCGCTGGACAAGGCCGGGACGCCTTGCTGGACCCGGCTCTAGGGCATCGGCCACTCCTGGAGCCAATTCCTCTCCGATTGCATTCGGGGTCCGTCGGTCAGCCCAGCCCCTCCCCACTTCGCCACCAGCCAAGGCCGGGCGCGGCCTGTATCATCACATCCCATGCCCGCACGCTTGCCGCTTCGATGGCGGCAGGGTCCGCCCGAAGCCCGGCGAAGGTGCGTTCAATCATCTCGTCAATATAGGCGCGTGGCTCGACCGATCGGAGCATCAGGCGCCGCCGCGCCTCGATCGTCATGCCGACGATCAGATCCACCGCCACGTCGAGCGACCGGAACGTCATCTGCCCGCCATTCCGCGCGGCATCCAGCGCGTCGCGCACCAGCAGGTCGAACATGCTCGCCCGCGCGAAATAATCGACATAGTCGACGCGGCAGGTAAAACCGCCCCAGCGCGGATCATGCCATCCCCGCGCCATCGCCATGGCCGCGCCGCCGACCGCCCGGACCAGCGGGTCCGTCACATCGTCGAACAGCCTGCGGAAATCGGCGATCAGGTCCGCCGTCATCCGCTCGCCCAGTTCATTCACCGCAGCGTCAAGGGAGTCGAAATATTTGTAGAAACTGCCGCGCGACACGTCCGCGGCGCGGATCACGTCGTCGATCACCAGACTGCCGCTGCCCTGCCCCGGCTGATACAGGTCGAGCACGGCGTCCAGCAACCGCTCACGCATCCGTGCACGCCTGATTGCCGCCGCCGCCGTGCGCGGATCGACAGTGGGGGAAGCAGGCACGGCGTTGGTCATCGCCTCCCTATTGCATCGGGTGGAAATAGCGCGCAAGCAGGCTGCCATCCTCGCCGAATATATAATGTTCGATGCTGTGCACGCTGACAGGATGCCCGTTATAGTCGCCTTCATTGCGGACATAGATGACCGCTTCGTTGCCGCTCACCTTCACATCCTCGACGATCAGCTTCCATCCGACATATTGCCCGCACAGCGCCTCCAGCTTGTCCCAGCCTTCCTGCACCGGGCCGGTGGCCGGGTCCTGCACCTTGAAGCCGCCCGGCGCGATCGCGCGGAACGCCGCAATGAAATCGTCAATACGGCCCTCGCTGAACAGGTCGGCCTGCGTCTTCAGGAATGTCGCCATCTCCTGCGCGGTCGGTTGTGCCATGATATGTCCTCCTGTCATTTCGGTTCCGCCCAGACCGGGGCCGGCGTGATGTCGGGCAGCAGGGCGATATTGGACGGAAGGCCCGTGATCGCCCGGCCGTAAAGCTCCAGCGAAAGCTGACCGTTCAGTGCATTGTGGCGGGTGCCGACGCTCAGGTCGCGCCACATCCGCTGCAAGGGGCTGGAAAGGGCGAAGGCGCCCGGCCCGGCGACATCCATCAGCCGGTTGCCCGCCGCGCGCAGCAATTCCATCGCATAGCCGCAATCGGCCTGGAGCTGCGCCTTGTCAAAGCCCGTGAGCACGCGGCGTTGCGCGGTTTCGTCCAGCATCCCGGCGGCCCGGCGCACATGCAGCCAGGCCGAATCGATCTCCATCGCCGCGCGGCCGGTCATGCCGACCAACGCCTCCGAACCGCTCTGCCCGGCATAGGTCCAGCCCACCACCTGCCGCTTGGGCATCGCCTGCACCACACCTTCGAGCAGCGCCGTCGCCGCGCCCAGCATCGGCGCGAGCACGCCGAGGGGAAATAGCGGCTCCATTGGCCAGCGGTCGCGCGGCTCCAGCCCCTCCATCGCCAGGATCGCCTCGGCGGGCGGCCTGCGCGACGACCAGAGGATCAGTTCCTCCGGCACGAACAAATCCTGCGCGACAATCATGTTGCTGCCGGAGCCGGCCATGCCCGCGACATGCCAGTTGTCCTCGATCGAACAGGCCGCATCGCGCAGGTCCAGAAACGCCAGAGCCTGTTCGGCGCCCCGATCCGTATCGATCATGACGCCGTTCAGCGCCCAGTCGGCATGCAGGCATCCCGATCCATAGCCCCACCGCCCCGAAACGCGATAGCCGCCCGGCACCGCGACCGCTTTGCCAGAAGGCGCGGAGGCGCTGCAAAACAGTTCCTCGCCGGTTCGGAACAGCCGCCCAGTCATGGTCGGCGGCAGTGCGAGCGCGGTCCCGGTGATCCCCGACAAAAGACCATAGGCCCAGGCGGTGCCGACGCAGCCTTTGGCCAGTTCGACCACGGTCTCGATATGGGTGGTCAGCCTGTGTCCGGGGCCGCCCGCGCGCTGGGGCGCCGTGATATGGAACAGGCCGGACGCGCGCAACGCCGCCATCACCGGCGGAACGATCCGCCGCTCGCGTTCGCAGGCGGCGGCATGGTCCTCCAGCAAGGACCGCAGCGATGCGGCGATGCCCACGGGATCAGCGACGAAGGCCACAGGCCGCTTGTCCGCCATGCGCTTTTCCACTGCTTCAGATCGCATCCGAATCACCTCCTCTCATTAGCATTTTCATTTAATGACGTTTTTGTCATTATACGACAAGCACCCCTCCGACATTCTTTTGCCATGTGCCTCCCCATGGGCCGTTTCATTCCGATTTGATGCGGCCCTGCCTCCCGATAGGCTGTCGCGGGGCGCTCCTCTTCTAGGGTCCGCGCAATCGCCGACAGCGCCGATAAGGCCGGCACCAAGAGAGGACTTGCACGCGATGCGTAAAATCGACCTTCCGCCCTTCGACCGCGCCGCTTTCGCCGAAAAATACGGTCCCTGGGCCGTCATCGCCGGCGCTTCCGAAGGGACCGGCGCCTGCTATGCGGAACAGCTCGCCGCCATGGGCATCCATCTGGTACTCGTCTCACGCCGGCAGGAGGCGCTCGATGCGCTGGGCCAACGGCTGGCGGCCGAACATGGCATCGAATATCGGGCCATCACCGCCGACCTCACCGAACAGGGCATGGGCAGCCGACTGGTCGAGGCGACCGCCGATCTCGACATCGGCCTCTATATTTCCAATGCCGGCGCCGACGGCGCGGGCAACAGCTTCCTGGGCGCACCGGTCGATCGCTCGTTGCGGCTGCTGACGATGAACGCCGCCAATGTGCTGGAGGCGGTCCATGGTTTTGGCAATCGCTTCCTGAAGCGCGGCAAGGGCGGCCTCGTCGTCATGTCATCCGGCGCGGGCCTTGGCGGGCAGCCCTGGCTTGTCATGTATTCCGCAACCAAGGCTTTCGAACTCAATTTCGTCGAATCGCTCTGGGCGGAACTGGACGGGCAGAATGTCGACATCGTCGGCATGGCCGCGCCGATCATGGACACGCCGACCCTGCGCCGCGCCACCGAGGGGCTGGGGATGGATTATTCCATTGCCTATGATCCCGCCGAGGTCTGCGCTCTTGCCCTCGCCAGCCTCGGCAAGGAACCGCTGGTGATCGTGCCCGATGGTCCGGATGAGGGGAAAATCCCGCAGATCCAGGCCGATCGCAAGACCCGCCTCGTTGCGCTGGCCGAATGGGGCAAGGCCTATACCGCCGCCGCGAAGGGCTGACCGGGCACGAAGAAGGGGAACAGGAAATGACGGATCAGGTCGACGTCGTCGTCATCGGCGCAGGGCATAATGGCATGGCCGCCGCCGGATATCTGGCGAAGGCAGGCAAGAAGGTCGTCGTGGTCGAGCGCCTGGCCAAGGTCGGCGGCATGACCAGTTCGGGCTATATGATTCCCGAAGCTCCGGAGCATATGGTGACGCCCTGCGCCGTCGAACTGCTGTTCGCGCGCAAATCCGGCATCATTGAGGACTTCGACCTGCACAAATACGGCCTGCGCACTGTCGATCCCGATCCGACCTACGCCTATCTCCATCCCGACGGCAGCTCCATCGCGCTTTTCTACGACTATCATCGCACGGCCGAGGATATTACGCGCATCAACCGCAATGACGGCAAGGCCTATCTGGAGTTCATGAAGACACTGAACGTCATGATGGACATTGGCTTTCCGCTCATGATGGCCGAGCCGGGGCGGCCGGACGTCAGAAATCTCTCCAAGATGATCGGCAGCGCGGTCCGCAATGTCCGGTTGAAGGACGAGCTGATCGCCATGTCGAAGGCGACGGCCGACCAGATCGCGTGCGAGCGGTTCGAGCATCCGGCAACGATCGCCCTGCTGCTCGGCATCGCGGCAGGGGCTGGCCCCGTCGACGATGACGGCAATGCCGCCGCCTATATGATCTTCGCCGTCACCCATAAATATGGCACCGGCAAGCCGATCGGGAGCCTGCAATCCTTCTCCGACGCGCTCGCGCGCAGCATCGAGGCTTCGGGCGCGACGATCGAACTCAATGCGCCCGTCGCCGAGATCATCGTCGATGACGGCGCGGCAAAGGGCGTGCGGCTGGAGGACGGTCGGGTCATCCGCGCCAAAATGGTGATCGCGACCTGCGATCCCCGCACGGCCATGCGCCTCACGACGCCCGGCGGCGTGCCGCGTGCGCTGACACAGCGGATCGAACATGCCCCGGCGAACCGGTCGAACGCCGCGCCCTTCCTCGCCAACATCGCCATGTCGGGTCCGCTCAGCCTCAAGAAGCATCAGGACCTGCGCCATGATGACGCCGATCTCAACAAGGCGGTCGGCCTGATCGGCACACCGGAGGAAGTGCGCCAATCCTTCGCCATGGCGCGGCGCGGCGACATTCCCGACCGGCATGCCATGTCGCTCAGCCCGCTGTCCAATTCCGATCCGACGCAGGCGCCTCCCGGCGGCTCGCTCGCCTATGTCTACCTGCCGGGCGTGGCCGTGGATGCGCGGGAAGGCTGGTCGCCCACGCTCAAGGACAGGACCATGGCCTCTGTCATCAGCCATCTGGGTGAATTTTACGACGGTCTGGACACGGAGGTCGGCCGCTTCGTCGAGACCGCGCGGGAACGCGAAACGCGCCTCAACGTCACCAATGGCTGCGTGACCCATATCGACTTCGGCGCGCTGCGCTCGGGCGTCCATCGCCCTGCCACCGGCTTTGGCGGCCCCAAGCCGCCTTTCCCCGGCTTCCTGATCGGTGGCGCGGGCGCGCATCCGGGCGGCGGCGTATCGGGCATTGCCGGGCGGATCGCGGCCAACCGGGCGCTGCGCGAACTCAAGAAAATCAGATAAGGAACTTCCCGCATGTCGAGCATGCCCAATCCGGTCGGCATTCCCGCCCATCTGGACGATGTGACAGCGCAATGGCTGACGCAGATCATGCAGCCGCGCTATCCCGGCATCGTGGTCGAGGGGATGGAGGAGGTGTTCCTCCGCAACAGCCACACCACCAAATATCAGGTGAGACTGACCCTCAACGATGTCGGCAAGGCGGCGGGCATTCCCGAAAATGTCTGCCTCAAGGCCAATTGGGCGCAGTTCGACAGTCAGGGCATCTGCCGCCTCGAAGCCCGTTTCTATGAGGATTTTCGCCGCCACGTCGCCTTCCCCGCCCCGCGATCCTATTTCGAGGCATGGGACCCGCGCCCCGACAGCGGTCAGGGACTGGTCGTGATGGAGGATCTGTCCATTGAGGGCGGCCATTTCGGCATCAGCACCGACCATATGGGCGTGGAGGAAGCGGCGCACGCGGTCGCCAGCCTCGCCCGCATTCATGGCGCCTTCTGGGACAGCCCCGTCCTTCACGCGGCTGACTGGCTGCCCGTCTCCATGGCGACGCCGGTGGACACGCAGCAACTGACCATGATGTACGGCTTTGCCGAGCAGAACCATGCCAAGCCTGACTATCAGGCCTTCCTGCCGGGCTGGATCAAGGGCGATCTCTCCCGCCTGCATCACGTCTACAACGCCCTGATCGATTTCGCGCGGACCAAGGAACAGGGGCCATGGTGCCTCGTCCATGGCGACAGCCATCAGGGCAACAGCTATGTCCGCCCCGATGGCGAGCGCGTTTGGCTCGACTGGCAGCTCGTCCGCAAGGGACGGCCGATCCGCGACTTCACCTATTTCGTGCTGGGCGCCCTCACGATCGAGGAACGGCGCGCCCATGACCGGGAATTGCTGCGCCACTATCGCCGCTGCCTGGTCGAAACGGGGGCGCTCGGCGTGCCGGACGACGACACGCTGTGGGAATATTATCGCCGCTGGCCGCCCTATGCGATGCAGGCGTGGATCGCGAACATGGACGAATGGGGCCAGAAGGGCACGCATATCGTCGAGCGCATCTTCGTGGCGGGCGAGGATCTGGGCACCGTCGCGGCGCTCGGCATCCAGTTTTGACGAGGGGGGTGATCGGATGACCGCCGCCATCACCGCCTTCCGCGCCAATGTTCCACAGGAGGCTCTGGACGATCTGCGCCAAAGATTACGCCGCACCCGCTGGCCCGAGACGCAGACGGTCAGCGACTGGAGCCAGGGGGTGCCGCTCGCGGCGCTGCGCGATCTGTGCGCCTATTGGGCGGAGGGCTATGACTGGCGGCGGTGCGAAAGGACGCTCAATGCCCTGCCCCAGTTCACCACCCCGATAGACGGTCTTTCGATCCATTTCATCCATGTGCGCAGCCCCCGGCCGGATGCGCTGCCGCTGATCCTGACCCATGGCTGGCCGGGATCGGTGCTGGAGTTTCTGAAGGTGATCGGACCACTGACCGATCCCGCCGCCCATGGCGCGCCGGATGCCCCGGCCTTCCATGTCGTCATACCCTCCCTGCCCGGCTACGGCTTTTCGGATAAACCAATGGCCACCGGCTGGGGCGTCGAGACAATCGCGGATGGCTGGATTCAGCTCATGCGCCGGCTGGGCTATGACCGCTTCGTCGCGCAGGGCGGCGACTGGGGCGCGGCGGTCACGACCGCCATCGCCATGGCGGCGCCGCCGGGATGCATCGGCGTCCATCTCAACATGCCGCTCGTCTTTCCGGTGGAAAGCGACTTTGCCGATCTGACCCCCGCCGAGGCCAAAACGGTCGAGCGGATGCAATATTATCAGGATCATGATTCCGGCTACGCCAAATTGCAGGGCACCCGCCCGCAGACGATCGGCTATGGCCTTGCCGATTCACCCGTCGCGCAGGCCGCCTGGATCTACGAGAAGTTCCAGGCGTGGACCGACAATCAGGGTGTGCCGGAGGATGCCCTGACGCAGGACGAAATGCTGGACGTGATCAGCCTCTACTGGTTCACCAACAGCGGCGCCTCATCGGCGCGGCTTTATTGGGAAAGCGCCAGTGCGTTTCAGGCCCGAAAACTGGACCTTCCGGTGGGCGTGAGCATCTTTGCGCAGGAAATCTTCCGTCCATCGCGTCGCTGGGCGG
Organism: Sphingobium sp. TKS; assembly: GCF_001563265.1. Classification (NCBI taxonomy): domain Bacteria; kingdom Pseudomonadati; phylum Pseudomonadota; class Alphaproteobacteria; order Sphingomonadales; family Sphingobiaceae; genus Sphingobium; species Sphingobium sp. TKS. The sequence continues at coordinate 712,044 of NZ_CP005084.1, forward strand.
AACGCAGCTACCCGCGTCTGATTCACTGGAACGAACTGGATGCCGGCGGCCATTTCGCGGCCTTCGAGCAGCCGGCGCTTTTCGTCGAAGAATTGCGGACCTGTTTCGGCGCGATGCAAGGCTGACGCCCCCACGCAACGGCGGCTCCAATCGACCTACCGCCCGGCAGGCTCGATTTCCGTTCGGGCGACCAAAATCGCCTCTGCACCAGGATCATGCCGGATGACTGCATCGATGCAGAGCTGCGGCACGGTCCCCAAGAGAGAGGACATTGCATGAGCGAGCCTGCCGTCGCCCCCGTTGCCGTCATCGACCGGCATCTTGTCCCCCGTCCCTATCCCGCCCGCGCCGCCGCCCTGCCCCGCGGCCGGTTCACGCCGGACGCCGCGTGGCTGGGATCGTTGCTGGCCAACAAATATCCGGGAGTCGTCGCGCAATCGATGGAGGTCGTGCAACTGTTCGACAGCCACACCACGAAATTGCGCGTTGCCGTGGACTGGAACGAGGCCGGGCAGGCCGCCGGATTGCCGCGCAATCTGTGCATCAAGTCGAACTGGTCGGGCATGTTCGATGATGTCGACATCCATGCGCTTGAAGCGCGCTTCTATCATTTCCTGACGGACAAACTCACCGCCAACACGGCCAGCTGCTATTATGCCGACTGGGATGACGACGGGTCGGCGCAGGGCGTCATCGTGCTGGAGGATCTCACCGATCGGGGCGGGAAGTTCGGCCATTCGACCCAGCATGCCGGTGTCGAAGGGGTCGCGACCGCGCTGGCGGATCTAGCAAAACTGCATGCGGGTCTGTGGGACAGCCCATTGATCACCCCTCAAGCGGCGCCCTGGCTGCCGACATCCATGGCGGTTCCGGTCGATTATAATCAGGTTCGCATCATGTGGCACTGGATCGGCGAGAATCTGAAAGACCCCAATTTCCGCGCCATCGCGCCCAGACATTATCTGGACGACGCACGCCGGGTCGAGCGCGCCAATGACCGGCTGGTGGAATTCGAACGCGCCTTCGATGCCCCCTATTGCATCATCCTGGGCGACTGCCATCAGGGCAACACCTATATCCTGCCCAATGGCGAGCGCATGTGGGTCGACTGGCAATTGGGCCGGCGCGGGCGGCCATGGCGCGACCTCACCTATTTCACCGTCGGATCGCTGACGATCGAGGAGCGCCGCCAAAATCATCGCGACCTGATCGCCCATTATCGCGACTGCCTGATCAGGGAAGGCGCGACCAACGTCATCGATCTCGACACCATCTGGAATGAACAGGTACCGCGCTGGGTGATGTACGGTATTCAGGCCTGGGTGGCGAACATGGACCATTGGGGCCAGAACGGCCTGCCGATGAACGAGCGGTTCTTCGCCGCGGGCGAGGATCTGGGCAGCTGGAAACTGCTGGGCGAATGACGGTCATGGCCCCCTGCCGCGCACGGGCCGCGGCTGGGGGCCATCGATTCTAACGCCGCCGCCCCGCCTCGACCGGCGCGATCATGCGCTGCGCGGCGCCATGAAGGACGCGATGCGCGGCTGGACACGCAAGTCGGCGGGCACCCGGTCCGGCCCGATGCGCCGATCGATTTCTTCCTCGAACCAGTAAAGCGCGCGCTCCTGATAGCCCGCCCAGATTGACGGGATCGTCCCGTTCCTCAGCGATTGCTGGATATTTTCGAACAGGCACAGATCTTCGGACAGGATATGTTCGGTCGCCTCGCGCATGCCCTGCCAATAAAGCCTGTCATCCTCACTCTCGGTTGCCCACCCCATCTGACGCACTTCCATGATCGACCGATCGGAACCCACCGGCCAGAAGCATTGCAGGTTGAACCCCACCGGATCGAGCGAGAAAAACGTGTTGGGGAAGGTCGGCAGCGCAACCGTATTTTCCAGAAAAACCGGCGCGATGTCGTCCGGTTTGATCGGCGGGGTCTTGAACAGCGACTCCCCGCCCTTTTTGCGCGTGCCGAACCGCATATGACCGCCTTCATAGAGGGCAATCACGAAACTGCGGGAATCCAGATGCGGTGCCAGTGTTTTAGGATGAACCGTATTGACGTGATAGATCTCAAGGAAATTATGATAGGCGATTTTCCAGTTGCACGCCATTTCGATGAAGAAATGATCCTTCACCACCATTCGATCCAGCGGATATCCTTCGGTCAGCGCGACGAATTCACCCAGAAACTCCTGTAACGGTTCCGCGTCATCATCGAAATTGATGAAGATGAAACCGCGATAGGTGTCGCATCGCACTTCGATCAGGCCGTTCTCCGCCTTGTTGAGACAGGCGAAATCATGCTGGCTTGGCACCGATTTGAGTGTTCCTTCCAGATCGTAACCCCAGGCATGATAGGGGCAGATAAAGCGCATGGCCCGCCCCTGCGGTTCGAGCAGAAGCGGCGACCCCCGGTGACGGCAGGCATTATGGAACGCCCGTATCCGGCCATCCTTGCCGTGCGAGAGAATGACCGAGCGGTCCAGATGCTGGAACAGACGATAGGAACCCGGCTCCGGCAGGTCGGACGCAATGCCGGCCAGCAGCCAGGTCCGATTCCAAAGCCCGTCTTTTTCCAGCGCCTCGAAACGCGGGTCGGTGTACCGGCCGGCGGGAATCGGGGGAAGGGCCGGAAAATCGCTGGGATGCTCGGATCGCTTCAACTGCTCGTCCATCGTCCGGTTGAGCAGTTCCAACGCAGCTTCACGCATAGCTCTCTCCTGTACCAAAAGCCCGCAGGCTCCGTTTCGGTCAGACTGGCCACGTCGTCGATCAAGGAACCTGCAATTGGATAGGGTCGCTGTTGTCACGCCCTCGGCAAGCTGAACCGCCCTCTGTTCCGATGAGTATCCTTATGGCCTTGAAACATCCCACATCCACGGACGGGATCACCGTCGATTATATCAACCAGCTGCTGGCCACGACCGTAGCGGGCGCAACCGCCGTCGGCCTGCGCATCATCGATGCCAAGACCTATGGCGAGCAGATGGTGTCGACCGCCGGGCGCGTGTCGATCGAGGTCGATTATACCGATGACACACCCCCTGACCTGCCCAACCGCCTGGTGCTCAAGCTGACCCGGGCGGTCGATGAGATCATGGCGCCCTTCTACGCCAATGAAGTGGCCTTCTACCGGGGAATCCGGCCGGAACTCGCGATGGAAGCGCCGCGCTGTTTCGGTGGCGACTTCAATCCGTCCACCACGCATTTCGGCCTGTTGCTCGAAGAGCTGAGCGTGCGGGGCGCGACCTTCCCGAATACGACCGTGCGGACCGGGCCGGATGATGTGCGCTCCCTGCTGGATCAACTGGCCCGGCTGCACGCCCGCTTCTGGGAGTCGCCCCGCTTCAGCGCGGATCTGGCCTGGGTCGAAACGCATGTCGAAGGCGCGGTCGCAACGATGATGAATGAACTGGCGCCCGCCTATATCGCGCATGAGGTCGAGACCGAAAATTTCAAACGGGAGATGGTGCAGCGGCTGCGCACGACGCCGGACCGGCTGCTTGCCGGCGTGCAGGCGGTCCAGCGGCATCAATCGACCCTGCCCCAGACGCTGCTGCATGGCGACACTCATCTCGGCAACAGCTACCGCCTGCCCGACGGAACAGCGGGCCTGCTCGACTGGCAGCTCATGGTGCGCGGTTACGCGATGCACGACGTCAACTATATCGTGACCACCGGCCTTTCCATCGCGGACCGGCGGGCGCATGAGCGCGATCTTCTGGGCTATTATCTGGACCGCCTGGGACAGGAAGGCGTGGCGCGCCCTCCCGCCTTCGACAGTGCCTGGGAAGAATATCGGCGGACCCTGATATGGGGCGTCTATATCGGCTGGCTGACGACGCCCGTCGTCAATTATGGCTGGGAGATCAACGTCATGAATCATCTGCGGCTGACCACCGCCTATGAAGATCTCGAAACCGCGAAGCTTGTCGACGCGCTGCTATGACGGCGCGCTGGTCGGCTACAACTGATTGCTCCCCGATGCCTCGAACAGGCGTTGGAAATCGACCATTGTGGGCTGATGCGCGGTAAAGCCGCCGTCCACCGGGATCATCGCGCCGTTGATGAAGCGGGACTCGTCCGAGGCCAGAAAGGCAACGACATGGGCGATATCGCGAGGGCTGCCGAGGTCGGGATTGAGATGATGGTCGCGCAGTACGTCCTTGACCGCCTGCGGTGTGGTTTCGACGGCCGTATCACTGAGGACGAAGCCGATGGCGATCACATTGGACCGGATTCCCTGCTTGCCATATTGGGTCGCGAGAAAGCGGCTGAGATTAATAAGCGCCGCCTTGGACGCGCCATAGGCCGTCAGCGTCATTTCACCCAGCAGGCCGAAACCGGATGCGGAATGGATGAGCGAACCACCGCCCCCCGCGATCATGGCCGGCAGCGCATGTTTGCACAGCAGCATAGGCCCCCGCGCATTGACGGCAAAGGCCTTGTCCCAGGCGCCGGTGTCGAGATGGACGACATCGCGGTCGAGGGCGCGCTGCTCGATCGTCTGATAGGCGGCGTTATTGTGGATGATGTCGATCCGCCCGTGCCGGCCAGCGATCCGCGCGACCGCAGCGCAGACGCTGTCCTCATCGGTCAGGTCGAACGTCTCCGCCTCGGCACGAAGACCCTTGCCGCGCAGCGAATCCGCCGCCGCCTCCACCCGATCTGCCAATATGTCCGCCAGAATCACGGTCGCGCCGCGCTCCGACAGCACTGTCGCCACCTCCCGTCCGATGCCCTGCGCCGCGCCCGTCACGATCGCCACGCGCCCCTCCAATGATCCCACCATTCCATATCCTCCTGTTTCCCTGATGAGCGCCGGGCGCCCGACTATCGATAGCTGTGCGCCTATGGCGGGTCGAAGCAGTAGGCGCAGATCTTGTTGTCATCGGGGTCCAGCAGATAGGCGCCATAGGCATGGGGCACCGCTCCGCGCGGACCGGGCGGCCCGGCATCCTTGCCGCCCGCGGCCAGACCCGCGCGATGAAAATGATCGACCGCGCGGCGATCCGGCGCCTTCAATCCCAAAGTCGCACCGTTGGCGCATGTCGCCCGACCGTGGAGCGGGCGCAGGATAAGCAATTCGGGCACCCGTCTCCCATAGCCGATGCCCTGATCCAGAAACGGGCCAAGATTGACGATCCCCAACGGCGCAAGCACCGCATCGTAGAAACGGGCGGACCGTCCCAGATCGTTGCTGCCAAGGCAGACATGCGTGAATATGCCCATCCCGCCCTCTTTCCGGTCAGTGCGCCCGGTTCATGCTTTCCAGCATATCTGCGACATAGGGCGTGTGGTTAACGATACCGCCGTCTACCCCGATCACCTGCCCGGTGATGAAGGCCGCGCCATCCGATGCCAGGAACAGCACCGCGCCGGCAATATCCTCCGGCACGCTCTCGCGCGGCAGAAGGACATGCCGCTGGACCATGGCGATCTGATCGGCGGTCATCATCTCCCGGGCAAGGGGGGAGAGCACGAGGCCCGGCGCGACCGCATTGACCCGGATATTGAACCGGCCGAACTGCACGGCGGCATTGCGGGTCAGGGCGTTCACAGCCGCCTTGGACGCGGAATAGGAAGGATTGTTGATGTCGCCGGTCAATGCCACACCCGTCGAAGTGTTGATGATGGAACCGCCGCCGCCTGAAATCATGTGCGGAGCGACCGCCTTGATCATCAGCATCGTGCCCCTGGCATTGATGTGGAAGGCGCGATCCCAGGTCGCGGCATCGAGATCGAGAAGCGAGCCATCTGCCGCCATCTGCTCCAGCCGCGTATCGGCGGCATTGTTGTGAAGGATGTCGATGCGCTGGTGCTGCCGCATCACATCTTCGACCAGCGCCGTGATACTGTCCTCTTGCGCAAGATCGAGGAACATCCCCGTCGCCTGTCCGCCCGAAGCCTGGATAGATCGGGCGACGACCTCTGCCCGCTCGACCGCGATATCCGCCAGGATAACTGCCGCGCCGGCCTTTGCCAGGGCTCGTGCGCAGGCTTCCCCGATATTGGCGCCCGATCCGGTGACGATAGCGACGCGTCCCGATAAATCCGTCATGGGCATCTTCTCTCCTGTCTCTCATGGATGCGGGACCGCTGGGCTTCCGCCGCAGCGGGACGCTGCCACGGCGGACGCTCCGCGATACCTAGATAAAGATAGGTTTGGCGGAATTGATAAGCGGCGCATCTATGGCGCCCCTCAAGCGGAGAGCCCTTCATGAGCATCACCATCTTTCAACTTAACGGGTCCCGCTCCGAACGCGCGGTTTGGCTGATGGAGGAAGTGGAGTTGCCCTATGACATCCGCTTCTATGCGCGGCTGGAAACGCTCGCGGCGGAGCCCGCCTATAAGGCATTGCATCCGCTGGGTTCTTCACCCGTGATCGAGGCCGATGGGCGTCGGATCGCCGAGAGCGGGGCGGTCATGGAATATCTCGCCACGACGCAAGGGAAGGGCACGCTCCGCGCCAATCCCGGCGATCCGGACTATGCTGATTATCTTTTCTGGTTCCATTTCGCCGAATCATCCCTGATGCCGGCGCTGGTGACCGAGATCATGGCCGAACGCGCAGGCATCGCGCAGGATCACCCCTCCCGTGTCGCGGGACGGACCCATGCGGCGCGCCTGCTGACACTTGTCGACGACCGGCTTTCGCATAAACCATATATGGCGGGCGACCGGTTCACGGCAGCCGACATCATGATGACTTTTCCTTTCACTACCACGCGGCTGTTCATGTCCGTCGACGTGGAGGGACATCCGAACATCGCCGCCTATGTCGAGCGGATGGCGGCGCGCCCGGCCTATCGCCGGATGCGCACCATCGTCGATCGCCCCCCGACCGCCTGACGGATCAGCTCATCGCCAGCTTTTCCGTGCCGCCGGTGCGTACCCGGTCGCCCATTTGCGCCCGGGCGCGTTCTTCTTCCGCCAGGCCGACGGCGGTCGGATGCTGGACATCGTCCTTGGTGAGACGGGGTGTCGCACGGTCCCACCGCGTGATGCGTATCCCCTCGGGCCGGAGCAGGCCGCTGTTCGCCAGCAGGGCGTCCGCGCCTCTCCATGCTTGATGGGCAGCGTCCGGATCGTTGATCCTGTAGATCGCGACATAGCGATAGTCGGGCGTCATCGGGATCATCTGGCCAAAGGTGCGAAAGGTCAGGAAAGCGGCCGATTTGACGCCGGGTCGGGCGGCCGCCTCGCGAAAATAGCTTTCCGCATAGAAACGTCTGAAACGGTCATCGCTGCCCGCAAGCGGGTTGAATTCCTCCAGGATGACGCCGCCGCAATGCGCGACCTCCGGATCATTGTCCTGAAAGAGCAACGGATAATAATGAAAGTCATAGAGCAGGCTGTCATCAATGGCGTCCGACACCTGCATCCGCGATGTCAGCGCATTGTCCAGATGCTCACGACTGAAGCGAACCGGGTCGAATACGTCGTAGAAGGCGAGATACTGCCAGTCAAAGCCTTCGGGCGGACAGGGCTGCTCCACGGCGAGCCGGAAGCGCTGCGCCGTCACCGACCCCCGGAAACGCAGCGCGTCGCGAATATGGATGTTGCTGTACCAATCCTCCATATCGGCCTCCCGGCCCGGAACGGCTTTGGTCAGCACGACCAGCACGGCATCGATCATCGCTTTTGCCTTTCCTCTCCTGATTTCTGTCCTCTCAACCTTGCCGGACGGACGGCATGAAAGGCGTCGGCGCGCCCATCGTCGCCCGATAGGATAGGGGCTGCTTCCCGTCCGTATCCCGGATGCCGTAGCGCTCCCCCAGTTCCGCGCCGATCAGCGCCTGGCCCGACAGGGAGGCAAGGTCCGGGTCTTGCGCGAGCCGGTCGAGGACAAGGCCGGAAAATTCCGGCGTTTCCCAATGGGGCATGGCGGCGCGCAGGTCTTCGGGCATCATTTCGGGCGGCATGGCCTTCACCGCATCGGTGAGAATGAAGCCCGGCCAGAAGGAGACGGCGGAAACGCCATGCGGCGCAAGATCGACCGCCATGTCGGCCGTCATCTTGTCCGTCCCCGCCTTTGCCGCGCCATAGGCCGGCCCGTGAAAATAGGACACCGCGCCATAGAAGGAAATGCTGGCGATCAGGCCCTTGCCGGCCGCCACCATCATCGGCGCGGCATGATAGGCCGCGACATAGCTGGAGCGCAGGCCGATGGTGATCATGTCCGCCAGCCTGAGCGGCTTTTCCCAGAAACCGCCCGGCGCGACCAGTTCGGGTCCGTAAACCGCGGCGGCATTGTTGACGAGCAGGTCCAGCCTGCCATCCGTCCACTCGGCCAGTTGCGCGAACGCCCTTTCCACGGCGCGATCGTCATGGTGATCGCATGCCAGCGCGATGCCCTTGCCGCCCGCCCTTTCAATCTCCTTCACGACCTCGGCAAGCTGCGCCCGGTCGCGCCCGGTGACCGCCACCACATGGCCCCGCGAGGCCAGGCCCCGCGCCATGCCGCGCCCCAGCCCGCGCGTCGCGCCCGTCACCAGCACTATCTTTTCGCTCATATCCTGCTCCTGTCCTCAATATTGGCATCGCCATGAAGGACAGGGGCGTGACCTGTCCGACGGCAAGGGCGCGACCGCCCTTCAGTCCAGACGCGTCATCGGCAGGACGACATGGCGCGCCGCTTCGCCCAGCACAGTCGGCCCAAACAGTTGCAGCCGCCGCCCCTCGATCGTCGCGAGCAGGGCGATGAGCGCGGCGTCCTCCTCCGGTCCCGCTTCGATGATATGGGCCTCCAGCGCCTCGGCGGCGTCAGCCCAGCGGTCGAAGCGGCGACCAAGAAGCGCGGACACATCCGCAATATTGCGCGCGACCATGTCCGCCCCGTGATCGTCGGCGCGCTGCACCCATTCGATCAGTTCGGCAACCTGCGCCTTATGCGATTCGGCCGCCTCCCCCGTCACCGGAAGCGCCCCGAGCGTATCGGCCAGCTTGGCCAGCAGCGGCGCATTGTCACCCGTGCGCTGTTCCAGCGGCGGCAGTCCGGGCAGCGCATCGCCGGTCAGCTGCGACAGCGCCAGCAGGATGGAGCGGCGCAGCGCAAGATCAAACATGAGATAGACCGAATGCGGATCGCCGGGACATGGCTTGCCGACAGTCCCGGTGAACTGCATCGTGCCGAGCAGGGAGAATTGCAGGACGTGGAAAACCACCGCGTCATGATCGACCGGCTCACCCGTCGCTTCCTCATAATAGCGCACCAGTTCCGGCAGCGGTGCGCCCAACGGCTCATAGCTGTTGCGCATCCCCATGGTGGCGATGTCGACCAGCGGATCGCCGATCATCGAAAATTCGAAATCGTAGAGCTTGGTCATCGCGCCCTGATCGACCAGATATTGGCCCGAATCGAACTGGATGAAGCTGGCGCGCTGGCGGTGCCGCGGCACATTACGGCGAAGCCAGCCGATGACGAATTCCAGCAACGGCTCGGGCCGGCTCTTGGTTCGCCGGTAATGCGGCATATAGGCGTCCAGTCCGACCAGCGCGATCGCCTCGGCGCCCTCGGGCCGATGCACGCCGGCGGCCATAAAGGGTTCGACCGGCAACCGGTGCATCGCGGCAACCGCCCGCATATAGACGCGGCCGATGGCGCTTTTCGTGGCGGCATCGAGCGCCGAAAAATCTCGCGTCCCTTCGATCGCCTCCATCACGATACATGGCGGATCGGCAAGATACCCGTAAATCTCCGGCACCGGCAGTCCTTGGCTGTGAAGCAGGGCGATGACGTCGGCCTCGCGCTTGAGGTCGGGAAAGATGGACACGTCGCCGTCCCGGTCGCCGCGCAGGTGCAGGCGGCAGACCGTCCCCTCCCTTTCGACGTCGACGAACCAGGAGGGGCGCCAGCGGACGAGGCGCTCAAGCCCGACAACCTTGCCGCCGGTCAGTTGCTCGACAAAGGCGGTGATCCGGCCGACCGCCGCATCGTCATAATTGTTGAGCGGAGCGGCATGCGTCACTGCCCGCCCTCCCCCGCCGAAAAGGCCTCGGCCACGGCGCGGGTGTCCATATATTCCTTGCCGGAAATGATCTGCCCGTCCCGGATGATCAGCAGATTATGATATTCGTTGCGATAGACCCGGTCCGGAAAGACCATCTCGCCCCTGACTTCCACCGCCACCCGGTCCCCTTCGGCGGTTATCCCGACCACCTCGGCCGTTCGCTTCTGCGCACTCAGCAGTCCGCCTTTCACGCTGGCGATGAAGTCGGCCCGGCTCATGTCGCCATGGCCCAATATCCACCACTGGCAATCGGGATGCTGAAGGGCCTCGATCGTCTCGACGTCGCCCTCCTCCACGGCCCGCATGTAGCGGCGGGCCACCGCCTTGTTCGCCTCAATGTCGCTCATCACCCTCTCCGCTGCTCCTCTGTCGCCGCCTTTGCCGGTGGCCGTGGCAAGAATATTACCCTTGTGCAGGCGGGATCGCCGACAGGAACCCTATCCATGGGCGGGTGGCCTGGACGCGTTCGCTTCACAATCTTCCGCCTGCACAACAAAACAGGGCAGAGGGAGGCCGCATGACGACCAAGAGCATGACGATGAAGCTATGCACCTATATGGGCGCCATTGCCGGTACGATGATGTTCGTCGGCATATGGCCGGTCGCGCACATGTTCCCGCCGCTGGCCCCATCCATGCCCGCTGCGGAAGTGGCTGCTTATTATCGCAGCCACCAGATCGGCATATTGGCAGGCGCTATCCTGATCGCCTCTTCCTCCGTGCTGTTCTTCCCCTTTCTGGCAGCGGTCGCCACCTTCATGAAGAAGATCGAAGGGCCGGTTTCGCCTTTGACCTGGGCCTTTGTGATGGTCGTGGCCTTTGGCTTCGTCACTTTATTCTTCGCCGGGCTGATCTTCACGGCGGCCGCCTATCGGACCGACCGGCCGGACGCCGTTATCGGTGCGTTGAGTGATATCGCCTTCCTGCTGTTCGTCATGCCGGCCGTGCCCGCCTTCGTGCAGAATCTGCTGACCGGTTTCGTCATTCTGGGCGACCGCCGCGCGCAGCCCATCCTGCCGCGTTGGCTTGGTTATATGAACCTGTGGACCGGCGTGCTGCTGCTGCCCGGATTGGCGATCGGCCTGTTCAAGACCGGACCCTTTGCCTGGAACGGCGCCCTGGCTTTCTGGATGCCCGCCGTCGTGTTCGGCATCTGGTTCAACCTGATGATCTTCGCCATGCTCGGCGCGATCAAGCGCGACGCGCTGGGCGGCGAATAATGGCTGCTTCGCAAGCCGCCGCTTCGCCTCCGCGCGGCCATGTGCCGGGAGAGGAAGGCGTATGGGTGTTCATTGGCGGCGATCTTGTCGTCTTTGCCGTCTTCTTCATCACCTATGCGCTCGCTCGGCAGCAGGAACTGGCGCTGTTCGAAAGTTCGCAGGCGCTGCTCGACCGGAGCCTTGGCCTTCTCAACACGCTTTTGCTGCTGACCAGCAGTCTCCTTGTCGCACAGGCCGTCGCGGCGGTACGCTGTGACGACGACAAGGCGCGACCGCTGCTGCTGGGCGCGGTCCTGCTCGGCAGCGGCTTCGTCATCGTCAAGGCGTTCGAATATTCAGCGAAGATCGCCCAGGGCTTCACGCTCAACAGCAACAGTTTTTCGATCTATTATTATATGTTTACCGGCATCCATCTGGTGCATGTGCTGATCGGCTTGGGCGTGCTGTGCTTTACCCTGTCGCGCTTCGACCGGACCGGCCGGATGCAGGGTGGTGCCGCCCTGATCGAGGGGAGCGGCGCCTTCTGGCATCTGGTGGACCTGCTCTGGATCATCCTCTTCGCCCTGCTCTATCTGCTTTAGGGAATCCGTTTCATGGCCATGATCTGGCGTAGCCGCATCACACTGGTCTGGGCGATGCTGATCGCCGCGACCTTTCTGTCGTTCGAGACGATGGCATTGGGCAATGCGTTCCTGCTTCGCTCCGTCATCCTCGTCATCGCCTTCACGAAGGTTCTGCTAGTCGGGCGCGAGTTTATGGAGTTGCGGCACGCGCCGCGCTGGCTGCTCTGGGGATTTCAGAGCTGGGCGATCCTGACCTGTGCAGTCCTGATCGCCCTGTTCCGCGCCTGACGCAATCAGGCAGGCACTTCCGTACCGCCTGCCGCGGCTTCGTCTATGCCCATCTTGCGCGTAAGGTCCGCCATATCGAGATATTCGCGCCAGCGTGAAATCAGCCCGGCCCCGTCAAACTCATAGATGGCGACCATCTGATGCGGACAGGGCCGTCCCATGATGATGGCAGTGTCGGACCGTTCCTGCATCACCATCCGGTCGTTGGAGAGGATGTTCACCTCATTGCATTTATTGTTGGTGGCGAAGGCCATTTGCCGCTCAATCTCTGCGCGCAACGCCGTCTTGCCCTTCACGACGGGACCGCCGGGAACCCAGAGCTGCCATTCGGCATCCTCCGCCATCATCGACAGAATTTTCTCTACATTGGGCCTGCTGGCATCGCTGCCGTCGCCCCAGGCATCGCAAAATTCCCGTACCTTCTGTTCCAGTTCGACGCCCATCATCCTCTCCTCTTCTGTTTTCCTCAAATCTGGGATTGCTGCATTCACCCTCGGGAAAGCGCCCGCGTCACGCTGATGAACGGCACGGTGCAGCTCTGACCGCCATCGACCGGATACAGCATGCCGTTGACGTAGCGGGACTCGTCGGACGCAAGGAAAAGCGCCATGGCGGCAATGTCTTCCGGCTCGCCGATAAAGGGGGTGTTGAGCACCTCCAGAAACAGCCGATCCATTTCCGGCGTGGACCATTGCAGCTTGGCGGGCGTCTGCGTCGGACCGGGAAGGATCGCATTGCTGCGGATGCCCTGTTTGCCATAGGTGGCGGCGATCGCCTGCACGAACCAGTTGAGCGCGGCTTTTGACGATCCATAGCTGTAGGCGGTGATATCCCCACCCATGGAACTGCCGGACGAGGTGGAGATGATCGACCCCACCCCGCGCTCCAGCATGTGCGGAATGACGAGCTTGCTCGCCAGAACCGCTCCCAATACGTTGACCCGCACATTGGCAAGGAAGATGTCGGGGTCGAAAGCCAGGAAATCCATGTCACGCATGGCGTGGTCCTGATTGACATAAAGGGCATTGTTGAAGAGCACGTCGATGCGGCCAAAATCGGCGACGGTCTGGCCGATCATATGTTCCAGATCGGCCTGTTCGCCGACGTCAACGGTCATCGCGCGCGCCGATCCTCCGGCGTCGACAATGGCCTGCGCGGTCGCCTCGGACGCTTCGGCGCGAATGTCCGCGACGATCACCGTCGCGCCTTCCCGCGCGAACATCAACGCGCTGGCTCGTCCGATGCCGCTCCCGCTTCCGGTGATGATGCAAATCTTTTCTGCAAGGCGGGCCATGCTGCTTCCTCTCCCTTTTGGTTCATTGCCGATGCCGCGGACCGGGCACCCCGCTCAGCGGAGATCGCGCTTCAAGCCGGCTTCCTGATGGACAGGATCAGGATGAAGGCACGGCTGCGCTGCGGATCTGCCTCAACGCGGGCGGCCACACGCTGCACCAGACTGGCCAGCAGCGCGTCCCGATCGCGGGACGCAGCGACGCGTGCAAGGAAGTTGGGGCCGTTGGCCGCACCCATCATGGCCGCCCACTGCCGCCCCAGTTCGGCCGCATTGCCGGTCTGTTGATAGCCCTCCCAATAGGGATCGGGGGACGGGATCGCGGCGAGATGCTCCAGCACCAGATCGGGCACCAGCCCGGCATCGAAAGGCGCCCTCACCTGATCGGGCGAACGCCCCGCCGAAGGCGCTGTCATCTTCAGCGTTTCGTCGGCGCTGAGCAGTCCTTCGCCTTCCATGTCTACGATCGATTGCCAGAAATTCCCGGCCATCCATTCAAATCCGTGGCTGTCGGGGCCTCGACCCATGAACTGGCAGATCAGGCGCCCCCCCGGCCGCAACTCAATGACGCGCGCTTTCAGGAAGCGAAGCCAGTCCTCCGCCAGCACCGCATCGACGGCGGCACGCGCCTGCGCGGACCGGCTGAAGATCGCCCAGCCATGATCCGCGACGTCGACCGGATTACGGCTCATCCAGTGCAGCGCATTGGAGGACCAACCCAGATCCACGCTGCCGGGTGGCAAAATCGCATCGAAATAGGATCGGCCTATGGCGGAAGGAAAGACGCCCTGCCGGCCGTTAAGATAGCTGGCCGGGTCCTGATCCAGCAAGCCGAACAGCGACGTGAAATCGTTGGAGGGCAGGTCCGTATGCACGACCTGAACCGGCCGCCGCGCATCATTCGCACGAACCAGATCGATGGCCGTCGCCATCGGCGCCATCGAATTGCGCCCTTGCGATGCGCCATAGTCGACTATGGTGACAGGACCGACGGAGGCATCGCCAATGGCTCGCGCCGCATCCTCCAGCAGGGGGAGCGCGGATTGCAGATTGGCCTGTTGCAGGCCCGAATGCCGGTTGTAAAGCCCACCCCCCGCCATGGCCGCGACAGCGGTGGAATCAGCCATAAAATGTCTCCGCTATACGCTGCGTGTAGATCGCGCTTTTTTCGGGCGACAGGCCATAATGCGGGATCAACGGCGTAATCGCGTCGGCCAGCGCCGCGCGCCGCGCAACCCGGGCCCGCACTTCATCGGCCGTTCCGACCACGGCGATGCTTTCCACCATGGCGTCGGTGCAGGCAGCCGCCATGCCCGCCATGTCCCCCTGCGCGAAGGCGGCCTGAATCGCCGATGCCTCCCGGCCGAAACCGATTTCCTCGAAATAGCGCAGATATTGGGGCGACTGGCTGTAATAAGCCACAGTCCCCCGGCAATCCTCGATCGCCTCTCGCCTGTCGTCAGAAATCGCCGTGAATATCGAAATGTTGAGCGAGAAGTCCTTGCGCGCCCGGCCGGCCCGATCCAGCCCCGCCTTCATATGAGCGGCCACTTCCCGCTCAATCCAGCCATCGTTCCACAGGGGATGCCCAAGCAGCCCGTCGGCAATTTCCGCCGCCTGCGCGCAGGCCTTCTGGAACACCGCCGGCAGCACGATGGGAATGTCGCCGCGCACCGGCTTGTGCAGCAAGCGGAAGTGCGAAAGGTCGAGACGGTGATAGTCTCCCGCCAGTTCGGTCAGCTCGCCTGTATGCCCGCGGGCCACGACAGCGCGGATCATGCCCACGATCTCGCGCATATGGGCGAGCGGCTTGCCATAGGCGCTGCCGAATGATCCCTCGATCTGGCTCTGCGCGCTCGACCCCAGTCCCAGCACCATCCGGCCGTTGCTGATGAGGTCCAGGTCGATGGCGCTGCACGCGGTTTCCAGCGGACTGCGCACGAACGCCAGCGCGATGCCGGTCCCCAGCTTGATACGCTGCGTGGCGGGCGCGACGGCGGCCAGCGTCGTGAAGGGCGCGCCGAACATTTGCGGCGCCCAGACCCCTTCCACCCCCGCCGCTTCATAACTCTGTGCCAGCGCCGCCAGATTGGCCCCCGGCATCGGGACGATCTGCGCCCAGACAGCCTTGCGATCGGTCATAGCATCCCCCTTCAAAAGCCGCTTGTGTCGAAATAGTCGCGCCAGGCGACGATATGGGGGCCGTCCATTTCCAGGGCGCCCATCAGCCGCAGCGACAGCATTTCCTGCCCGTCTGGCCCATAGAAAATATCGCTGCGCTCCGTCAGGACGACATGGCCCGCGGCCGCCGCATGATGGACCACGACCGCGCAGCGTTCGAACGGAATCCGGCCAAGAAAGCCGTCGATGAACTGCCTCGCCTGATCGACCCCGACGATCGTCGCCACGCCGACATTTTCCCAGCGTGTATCCGCCGTAAACCGGCGCTCCATGGCGGACAGCATGTCTTCGCGCGAGCCGCTGCTTTCCCGAAAAAACGCCAATACTTCGTCCAGTGGACCGGGCATGTCACCCCCTGCTCCTGTGTTGCGCCGGCATCATGGCCCGGGGTGCCCGCCTTCTGCCCTGCCGAAAGATAGCAGCCTTGTTTTGGCAGGGGATCGGCACGCCATCGGGCGGAAAGGTCATGCTGAGAATAGTATGTCCTCCCCATAACAGTGAATCGAGCGGCTAAATATCGGGCATCGCCTATACTTCCCGGCAAAGCTGAGAGGAGTTTTCACTGATGAGCGCCGTTGACGAATTGATCGCCCTTGCCCGGTCGCCCGATCCGTTCCGGAACGCCCCGGACAATCTGGCCGAACTGCAACTGGAAGCGGCGCGCGAACGCTTTGCGGAGCGGCGCCAGCAGATCCGGGTGCTCGACAAGCGGGCGAAAGAAGCCGGTATCGACAGCATCGACAGCCTGGCCGACCTCGTCCCGCTCCTGTTCGCCCACACCAATTATAAAAGCTATCCGGAGGCGTTCGTCGACAATGGCCAGTGGAAGCATATGAACATGTGGCTCGGCACGCTGAGCAGCTATCCGACGGACAATATCGAGGTTGCGGATGTGCGCGACATTGACGAATGGCTGGACCGCGCCAAGGCGGCGGGCCACCATGTCTTCGCGTCGAGCGGGACCTCGGGCAAATCCTCCTTCCTCAACCAGTCGACGCAGGACCGCGACCTGTCGCTCGCCGCCTGTCTGGCGGCGGCCGACCTGTCGACACCGGCCTATGTGCCCGATCACGGCCGCTCGGTCTTCACCATGATGCCGCCGCGCGGCACCCACAAGATGATTGAATTCTGCAATGTCCATTTCCCGCGCTGGGCCGCGCCCGGCGAATTTCATCGCCTGAGCGACTATCCGATGCGCGCCTTTGATGCCATGCGCCCCGCGCAGCTGCGCCGCCTGCTGGCTGCCGGCAAAGTCGGTCCCGGCGAGATCGCCGTCTATGAGGCGGAGGTCGAGGCCCGCCAGCAGACGCGGGCAGGCGAGTTCGACGCATGGATGGACCTGCTTGTCAGCCGCCGGGATCGCCCGCTCTATATCGGCGTCATGTATGGTGTCGCCTGGCAGATCGTGCAGGCCCTGCGCGCGCGCGGGATCAAGGATGGCGATTTCCATCCCGACACGCTGATGAGCTTTGGCGGCGGCACCAAGGGGGCGGCTGTCCCGGCCGACTATAGGGAACAGATTATGAGCTTTTTCGGCGTCACGCCGGACCGCATCACCAGTTCCTATGCCATGGTCGAAATGAGCGGCTTCTGCGCCAAGATCCAGCCGACCGAATCCTATGCGGTGCCGCCATGGATCATCCCCCTCATCCTCGACAAGCCGGGCGAAAAGCTGCTGGGCACGACGAAGGATGTTGGCCGGATCGAAGGCCGAATGGCGTTTTTCGATATATTGGCGGACGGCCGCTGGGGCGGCATCATCTCTGGCGACAAGGTGCAGGTGGAGTTCGGCTCCGGCCTGGAGGGCGTGAAGACGCCGGTCGTTCACGCGATCGCCCGTTACGCCGATCTGGAAGAAGGTGAGGACAAGCTCAGCTGCGCCGGATCGATCGATTCCTATGTGCGCGGATCGATTACCGCACCCCAGCCGGTCGCGGCCTGAACGACAGGAGGCAGACATGCTGCATGAAATCATCGCCGATAATGACCGGCTGCTCGTTCCCCATGTGATCAAGGGCGTGGTCCAGCTCGACGCCGCCGTCGAGCACCGGTCGCGGGCCAGCGGCACGACGGTCATGACCCCTTCGATCGATCTGGACTCGCTGATCTGGCCGCGAAGCCAGCCCGGTCCCGCCTTCGACACGCCGCTTGCGGAGATCGTGGATTTTCTCGTCGAAGTCGGCAAGGCGCTCGATTTCGACCGGAACATCTATCTCCAGGAGGCTGCGGCCTATAATCTGCGCTGCAACACTCTTGGCGCGCGCATCCTGGAGAATTGCTACCGCGATATCGCCTGGTTCTTCACCCGCGAGGCGGTCGAGGCGGAAGCCGAACAGTCGCTGGGATCGCTCGACGTGCTGGATGGGTGGGCGCGGCGCGACATTCAGGGCACGGCCTTCGACATCCGCGCCTTCCCGCCCCGCATGGTGCATGTTCTGGCCGGCAACGCCCCGATCGTGCCGCCGGTCACGATTGTCCGAGGAGCGATCAGCAAGGGCGTCCATCTGCTGAAAATGCCGTCCAACGACATGTTCACGGCGACCGCCCTGCTGCGGACGATGGCGGATGTCGGCCCCAACCATCCGGTGACGCGCTCCTTCTCCGCCGCTTACTGGCGCGGCGGCGATGCCAGCATCGAAAACCACATCCTGCGCTCGCAATATTTCGACAAGCTCGCCGTCTGGGGTGGCGAGGCGGCGGTACGCCATGCCATGCAATATGCCGCGCCGGGCTTCGAGATCATGTCCTTCGATCCCAAGGTCTCGATTTCGCTGATCGGCCGCGAAGCCTTTGACGACGTCCCCCTCGCGACCATTGCCGAACGGAGCGCGGCCGACATCATCGCCTTCAATCAGGATGCGTGCAGCTGCGCCCGCTTCCAGTTCATCGAAGGATCGGACGAACAGGTCGATCGCTATTGCGAAGCGCTGGTGGAGGCGATGGGCAAGGATATCCGCTATGGCGCCGGCCCCGACGGCCCGCTGCCGCCCGCCATGCTGATCGACGAACTGGACATGCTGGGCAATCTGGAACCGGTCTACCGCCTGTTCGGACGTCCCGACGGCCGGGGCATAGTCATCCGCTCCAGCGAACCTGTGTCGTTCAATCCCGGCGGCAAGCTCGTCAATGTCGTCGCGGTCGACCGGCTTGCCGATGCGATCCAGCATGTCACCGTCGCGACCCAGTCGGTCGGCGTCTATCCCCCCTCCCGCATTGCCGAGGTGCGCGATGGGCTTTCCTCGGCGGGCACCCAGCGCATCGTCGGTCTCGGCAATATCAACACCGGAAAATTCGGCGGCCTGCCGCACGATGGGGGATGGCCGGTGCACAAGATGATGCACTGGGTCGTCACCGAAGCAGCGAAAGATTGAAAACGACCATGACACAGACAAACATTCAGACGCTGTCGCTCGACAGCTATCGCCTGCTCGGCCGC
The DNA here is from genome assembly GCF_001563265.1 of Sphingobium sp. TKS. NCBI lineage: Bacteria > Pseudomonadati > Pseudomonadota > Alphaproteobacteria > Sphingomonadales > Sphingobiaceae > Sphingobium > Sphingobium sp. TKS. The sequence continues at coordinate 731,045 of NZ_CP005084.1, forward strand.
TCGGGCCTGCGGGTTTCCCCGCTGGCGCTCGGGACCATGACCTTTGGCGAGGAATGGGGCGCGGACGAGCAGGAATCCCGCCGGATTTTCGACAGCTATGTCGACCAGGGCGGCAATTTCATCGACACGGCGGGCTATTATGCCGACGGCGTGTCGGAAACGCTGACCGGCAAGTTCGCGGAAGCCAAGCGCGAACGGCTGGTCCTGTCGACCAAATATTCGCTGACCCGATCGGTCGGCGATCCCAATGCTGCCGGCAACAGCCGCCGGAACATGATGCAGACGGTCGAAACCAGCCTCAAGCGCCTGCGCACGGACCGGATCGATCTGCTCTTCCTGCACGCCTGGGACGATACGACGCCTGCGGATGAGATCATGCGCGCGTTCGACGACCTCGTGACGCAGGGCAAGATCCTGTATCTGGGCCTGTCGGATACACCTGCCTGGCAGATGGCCCGGCTGCAAACCGTGGCGGAATTGCGGGGATGGTCCCAGTTGGCGGCCTTGCAGGTCGAATATAATCTGGTCGAGCGCACGGCCGAACGCGAACTCATCCCCGCCGCCAAGGCGCTGGGTATCGGCGTCATGCCCTGGTCGCCGCTGGCGAGCGGCATGCTGTCGGGCAAATATGCGACCGGCGGCAGCGCCCATGCCGGCGAATCTGGCGGTCGCGGTGCCCTGCTCGAAGCGGCAGGCCGTGTCGACGCGCGCGTGGTCGCCATCGCCGATGCGGTGAAGGGCATCGCCGACGAGATGGGCGTCACCTCGGCGCAGGTGGCGATCGCCTGGACCCTTACCAATCCGGCGGTCGTCTCGCCGCTAGTGGGCGCGCGGACGATGCGGCAATATGCGGATAATGTCGCCGCGCTTGGCGTCACGCTGGAGGCAAGCCAACTGGAACGTCTGGATGCGTTGAGCCGCACGCCGCTCGGCTTTCCGCATGATTTCCTCGCCTCGCCCTTTATCCGCCATGGACTGACGGGCGGCACGACCATCCAGCCGCGCGCCTGATCAGGCGGCGCGGATCAGCCTTCCGGGACGCGCGCCAGTGTCGGCGCCGTCCCGCCGGGTGATCACGCCGCTGACCATCGTGGCGCGATAACCGGTCGCCTGCTGCGCCAGACGGCGCCCACCGCCGGGCAGGTCATGGACGACATGAGGGGCATGCAGCCTGAGCGCGCCATGATCGATCAGGTTGATGTCGGCCTTCATCCCCGGTTTCAGCCGCCCCCTGTCCCGCAGCCCCAGGAAATCGGCGTTGTCCGCGCTCAGCGCCTTGACTGCCGCAGGGATCGTCAGTTGCTCGCCGACCCGATCGCGGGTCCAGTAGGACAGCATCGTCGTCGGATAGCTGGCATCGCAGATGATGCCATAATGCGCGCCGCCGTCGCCCAGTCCCACGATGCTGTAGGGATCGCGCATCATTGCAAGCGCAGGGTCCAGCGACTTTTCCGCATAGTTGGAAAAGGGCATCAGGATCAGCGCATGGCCCTCCTGCTCCAGCATCAGATCATAGACCAGTTCGACAGGACCGACGCCGCGCTTTGCGGCCAGCGCGGCGATGCTCCGGTCCGGTGAAGGTTCATAGTCCGGCTCGGCTCCGAGCGGATAGATATTGTCCCATGTGCGTAGCAAGCGATGCAGCGGCGTCGGCGTCTCATCCGGCTCCTCCGCGATCAGTCGCGCGCGGAAGGCGGGATCGCGCATGATGGCGACCTTTTCAGCCAGCGGTCGGTCCGCAATCGCACGATAGCTTGCACAATGGCTGAACGCGTTGGCCGACGTCGACAGGCCGCACATCGCGCCCATCGGCCGGGGAAAAACCTGCGCCAGCACCGGCGCCGCGCTGGTGCGATTATGCTCGGCCAGCGCATCCATGGTGCGCCGCCAGCCCTGCGGATCGGTCGACCATTGGGCGAGCGAATAGGTCAGCGGACGCCCCGAGGCGCTGGTCATGCGCTTCATCAGGTCGAGATCGCTGGCCCAGTCGGCGGTATCGAGATTCGGGATCATCTGAAGCACGCCGCGCCCCGCATCACCCACCGATCGGGCGATCGCCACCAGTTCATCGCTTTCCGCCTGAAAGGACGGGATGAAAGCGCCATCGCCGCGCCGATGCACCAGCGAACGCGATGTCGCGAAACCAAGCGCGCCGGCCGCCATCCCCTCCGCCACGAGCTGCGCCATTCGCGCGACATCCGCCGCGGTCGCCGGCTCGCGGTCCAACCCGCGCTGGCCCATCGCATAGACCCGCAGGGGCGAATGCGGAATATAGGCTCCCACATCCGCGTCCCAGGCACGCGCTTCGAGCGATCGCAGATAATCCGGGAAGCTCTCCCAGTTCCAGGGCAGACCCTTCGCCATCACCGCTTCGGGAATGTCCTCCACGCCCTCCATGACATTGACCAGCGCCTCGCGGTCCTCCGGCCGGCACGGCGCGAAACCGACGCCGCAATTGCCGATGACGACGGTGGTGACGCCATGTTCGGCGGAAGGCACCAGACTGTCCGACCAGGTGACCTGCCCGTCATAATGGGTATGAACATCGACGAAGCCGGGCGTGACGAGGAGGCCACGGGCATCGATCTCCTCGCGGCCTTGACCGACATCAGCACCGATCGCCGCGATACGGCCGTCGGCAATGGCGATGTCCGCCTCGAACGGATCACCGCCTTGCCCGTCGACCACCGTTCCGCCCCGGATCACCAGATCAGCGTCCACCATGTCCTTGGCTCCCCTCAGCCTGCCAGCGCGGCCAGCATCTCGCCGGATGCCTGTTCTTCGGTCACCCATTTCAGCATGCGGCGTACTGGCTCGATCGCATCCTGCCTTTCCATATTATGCTGCATCGTCGCGGCCCCGCCCAGCGACACGATCCGCTGCGCGCCCTGAAAGGCGAGACGGTCGCGCAGCTCATCCTTGAGGCTTTCGGGAAAGATGCCGATCGTCTGGGTATAGGCGTTGACCGCGCTGACGGCCGTTTCCCTGCTGTCGATGGGCACGATATTGCCCACCCGGCAGGCGAGCGTGCGGGAAAAGTCGACCGGATAATCCTCCTGGCTGACGATCACCGCGCCCTCGTTGGTCCGACCGCCGAAGATGCGATAATCCTCGTCATTGAGGCGGATGCCGTCGATCTCGGCCTTGAGCGCGCCGTCGAACGCCTTGTGCGGCGTGCTCAGGTGATCGGGCAGACGCTGGAGTGCATCGAAGGTCATCTGCCCCAGCCGATTGGCGCGCTCCAGCCCGGCTTCGTCCGTGCCGCATTCGACATAGATGACGCGCGCGGACACGCAGCCTTCCTGATTCTGGGCGCCGATGTCGAGCGCCAGACGGCGTGCCACCTGACCCAGCGTCGCTTCATCGGCGAAGGCTTCGCGACCGATGATCGTTCCCGACAGCTTGGGGTCCTGGGTGATGAGGTCGATGCCCGGTTGCAGATAGCGGGTGATGTGCTTGACCGAATCGAACCCGCCCCAGGCGACGATCTTTTCGACCCCGCGCGGATCGTAAATCGCGGATTCCACCTGATCGTCGCCGCCCTTCCAATAGGCGACGGAGACATGTTTCGACAGCGGATGGTCGGGGTCCATCTCGACCATGGTTCGCACCAGCGCGGCGGCCGTCAGCGGATCGTTGGACGGCAGCTTGATGATCGCGTCGGACCGGGTCAGCGCATTGCGGATCACCGTCAGGATCGACACGATCGGCGCATTGCCGGCAATGACATGCACGGTCCGCGCGCCGAAAGCGCGCGTGCGGGCGGTCAGGCCCGGAAATCTGCCAGCCCCCTGATCCACCCAGCCTTCCAGATAGTCGACGCCGCAGGAGCGCTCCATCATCCGCCGCATTTCGGTGCGATCGAAGGCGGCGCCGATATGCTGGAAATGGACGCGCAATATGCTCTCCGACAGGCCGGAGGTCAGACAGGACAGACGAAACGCTTCCTGCAAATGCCGGTTCTGCCCGAAATCCAGCCGCTCCCCCAGGGCGACGAGGAAATCCAGTATCTCGTCGAAGCTCAGCGAATAAAGGTCGGCCATGGCCGAGGGCGTCCGCAGGGGCAGGCGCGCGACATGCTTGGCGATGTCGGGCGCCGAGAAGCTGACGCCGCCCCGGCGGCCGCCATAGTCGACTTCAGCATCATCGATGATCTGGCCTCGGATGATGAGGGGAACGCGGAATTGATCAGTCATGGCTCTACTCACATCGACAGTTCGGCAAGAAATTCGAGGGCGCGATCATGCGCTTCGGGGGCGCCGGCGCAGACGATGCGGTCATCGCCGCCTTCCTTCTCGCTGTAGCGGCGTACCGGCGGAATGACGTGCGGCCCGGTGCGGCCACAGGCGCAGGGCTTTTCCCAGCCCGCCAGCGTGATCTCATCCCCCGTCACCAGCCCGGCCCAATAGGTGTTGGGCATCAGGTCGAACGAGGCGAAGCGGCCGGTCAGGCCGTCCTTGCGCGGCAAGGGCTTGCCGGTCGCCGGATCGAGCAGGAACGGAATCTGGATCGGCGGGATGTGATAATGGCCATGCTCGCACATCATCGACAGACCCATCTGTTCGGACGTGGCGTACATTTCATAGATGGTATCGAAACCCAGAAACTCGAGTACGCGCTCGCGCCAGTCGTCGGGCAGTTCCTTGCCCTTCTTGCCGCCGCCGGTCAGCAGCACGCTGCCCTTGCCGAAGACGTTCTTGAGGCCACGCTTCAGCCCCTCCTCCGCCCAATCGTAGAGGATCGCCCACATCGCCGTCACATAGACGTCGCGCCCGCCGAAGCGCCGCTGCGCCTCGCTGAAGAAATGCTTGAGGTCGTCGGGCCGGCGGCGCTCCAGTTCCAGCAGGGCCTCCCGCCGTTCCAGCAGGACCGGCGGAATGTCGATCATGCCGGCCTCACCCCGTGCCTCCGCCGCACGCAGGCGGCCGCCCAGCGAGGCGATGTCCGCGCTGAAGCGGGCGTCGGGGTAGAGGAACAGGGTGTTTTCCTCGCCCTTGGCATAAAGATCGACCTGGATGCCGTTACCGCGCTGCATCGCGGCGGCGCCATAGCGATAGCCCGGAATGATGATCGGCATCCCGTCCTTCAATATGTCCGGGCCGCGACCCGGCCACCAGTCGCGGATAATGACCGCCGAATGGACGATGGTTTCGCGCCACTGTTTCTTGGTGCGGGGGACAAAGCTCAGCTTGCCGGTCGTGCCCGACGTATGCTGGATAGTAAGATCGGTTTCCGCGTCGAGCAGGTCGATCCAGTCGTCGATCGTCTCGATCCCGCTGGCATCGACATGGGAAATGTCGCTGGTCGTCAGGCCCGCGAGCCATTTGGTCAGCTTGTCGAAGCGGCTGCGCTCCAGATAGCTGATCGGATAGGATTTGTAGACGGTGTGCGGAAACAGCAGCGGCGCCAGATCGTTGATCGTCTCGATCGTCTCGATGCCCTGCTCGCGCGCCAGCTTGTCCAGCACCGACAGGCCAGGACGAAGTTCGGCAAAGCGTTTGCGCGCGCCTTCCAGATGCAGCCTGTCGATCTCGTCGCGGCTGAGCGTGAAGGCCTGCGCATAGGGCGCGTCGTGGAAACTGGTGGGATCGGCGATCAGTCGATCGAGATAGCTGGTCATGGAGAGAATCCGCCTTTCTGTCGGAGACGGATTGTGGCGGCGACAGCGCGATCCCCGCAATGCCGATGCCTACAGCCGGAACGCCCAAACATCGTCAGGCGGACATGAAGCGCATGGGTTCGGGCCGGCACGGCCGCCGCGGCATTGCACTGCCATCGCGGCCGCAGCATGGTGCAGGGGACGTGGACGCTCGGCTCCGGCGAAAGGCGGGGCCTGCGGCCAATGCCATCTCTATGCAGACAAGGAGGATGAACCGATGGGACTGAGCGTAAAGGACCGGCTGAACATTTACGATCTGTTCGCGCGCTATTGCCAATATGTGGATAGCGGCAGGGCGGCCGAATGGGTGAACCTCTTCGCGGAGGATGGCTGCTTCGAGATTGTCGGCCAGATGACCCTCCGGGGTGCGGGACAACTGGGCGGAATGCCGGCGATGCTCGCGGAAAGGAGCGGCGGCAAATGGCGTCACCAGATCACCGACATCATGATCGACGCAGGCCCATCCGATGACGCCGCCCATGTCGGCGCCTCCGGCCTCGTGACGGACTGGAACGATGGCGGCCGGGTCATCATGTTCGCCAATTATCAGGGCGCACTGGGCAGAGGCGACGGACGCTGGAGGATCGCCAGATTGACCGCAACCATGTTGACGGGCTGAACGGCGAAAGCAGCCTATCGACCGGCGCCGCGTTCTTCCCGAAATTCGCGCGGCGTCATGCCGGTGGCCTTGCGGAAAGCGGCGGAAAAGGCTGCGGCGCTCTGGAAGCCGCAATTGCCGGCAATCACCTTGATCAGCACACCGTCCCGCGCAAGCTGTTGCTGCGCATGGGCGATCCTGCGGCCAGCGATATAGTCGGACAGGGTAGTGCCGGTGGTCGCTTTGAACGTCCGGATCAGGTGCCGGGGGCTGGTGCGAATTTCCGCCGCCAGATCCGCGACCGACAGATCGCCTGACAGTTCGGCTTCGATCCTGTCCTTGATCCGGCGCAACCGCCAGCCCGGCATTTGTCCATGGCCGCTACGGTCGTCCTCCGGAGCCTGCCGGAAATGCCGGCACAGTTCGACGACCAGCAACAAAGCCATGCTCTCCAGCACTATATTCTGTCCGAAACTGGGGTTGCGCAACTCTTCCAGCAGGCGCGCAAGCCCCTGACGCACCCGACCGATCTGCACATCGTGGCAGGGCGTCAGATCAGCCAGACTGTCATCCTCGAACAGCTGCATCGCCCGTTCATTTTCAAATGTCAGGCACAGCAGGCTGTGTTCGCCCGGTTCGCTCAACGCCGAAAATGCGCCGCCCTTGGGCAGGAAAACAATATCGCCCGGCGGGTCGGCGAGCCGGCGGTCGGCGCTGAAAAAGCGCGAATTGGTACAGCGCGGGCCGATGGAAAAGTCCAGATAATAGGAATCGGGCTGGTAAACCGCGCGGCTGCTCTGGGTCCAGCCGAAGTGCCGGATATCCGCAAAAATTCCGTTGGCGTGAACCTGTCGTTCGACATGGAAATGCGATGCCGTACGCGGCGCGCACAGGGGCAGATCAGTGCCGATTGCGTTCTGCATCCTCAACCTCCTTGCCATCAGTCGAGTCTGTTCCCGACCTGGAAGGGCCGGGCTATTATTTGCCAATTGGCCGCGGATGGCAAGTCAGGGTTGATCATGATCGTTCACATCGGCGATCATCCATCGGCTCGCCAGCGCGAACAGGCCGGCGGCAAGGATGAAGAAGCAGGATCCGAAGCTGAGCGACAAGCGCAATCCCTGCGCGCTGGCGGCCTCACAGGCCTCGACCGGCCGCTTCACGCAGTCGGCGAGGCTGAGGCCCGCGGACACCCGTGCGGCTTCCCCCAATATGTCGCTGACAAGGCCGATCAGCGGCGGCCCCAGACCATAGCCCAACAGCGAACTTGTGGCGATGATGATGGCCGACGCCATGGCCCGCATATGCGGGGGCGCGACGTCCTGCCCGTGCGCATACATGGCGGGCATGTAGAAATGCTGCCCCATCGAGGCGAACACCATCAGCGCGACGGCAAGACCGACCGTCGGCAGCTGAAAGGCGACGGCATAGAGCGACCCGCACCAGAGCAAGCCGACGGACGGCAGCCACGCCTTGATCCGTGGATAGCGCCGCCCTCCGAAATCCATCAACGGTCCGCCGATAAGCGTGAAGACAATGCCCACGCCCCCGATCACCAGCCCCATCAGCAGCGACGCGGTTGCCAGGGACAGGCCATGTCCGCGCATGAGGAAGGACACCATATATTGCTGGTTGGCATAGCTGCCGATCCCGGCAATGCCGCCCGCGACCGCCACGAGGGCAAAGCTGCGCCGGACGAGCAACTGGCGGACCGTATCGATGAAAGACGCCGAGTGAGAGGGCCCGGGCTGGCTCCGCTGGGGTTCCGGCACAGTGGCACGGAACAGCAGAGCGAGGACTATGCCGGCCATTCCGCAGAGGAGGAAGGCCGTGCGCCAGCCAAAGGCAGCGATAAGGGCACCCCCTGCCACTGCGGCGACAATGGCTCCGACCGGGCCGGCCACCCCGAAAATGGCAATGACAGTCGTCCGGCGCCGTGCGGGAAATGCATCGGAAATCAGAGAATGGGACGCTGGTGTGCATCCCGCTTCCCCGATGCTGACCGCTGCTCTCCCGACAAGCATCTGGAGGAAATTGGCCGCTATCCCGCAAAAGGCCGTCATGACGCTCCACAGCATCAGCGAAAAGGCAATGATTCCGACCCGTCGGCCACGGTCGGCCGCCCGCGCGATCGGGAAGCTGAAAAGCGTATAGAGTATGGCGAAAGCCGGTCCGCCGATCAGGCCCAGTTGAAAATCGCTGAGGTGAAGGTCGACCTTGATCATTTCCTGCGCGACCGAAAACAGCAGGCGATCAATATAATTGAGACAATTCAGGAGAAACAGCGCGACAATTGTCCACGACAATACCGATCGCCTGCTCGCCGGAAACGACATTTCATAGGGCGTCGCCCGCTGCGTAGCATCCATGGATGAAGGATTGTGCATCACTCGTCCAAATCCGTTATAACGACCTTCCTGAGGACTATGTCAATGCCGCGTCGCATTCCCTCGTCACGGCTATCGCCGGCAAGACAAATATCGCGTAATGGACATATTCGTCCGGAAAATGCCTACTGCCCGGATCTTCCGCAAGGTTGCAGAAAAGCCATCGGCGAAATATCGAAATTCTCCGAGTATCGCCAACACTTGCCAACAACTTCGACCTTTCATCCACGCTCTGTGCGACACGGCCGGATCAAGAGTTTGTCGAGCTAGCCCTCATAGGCAGCGACGCCGCTTCCCGCCATATCGTTTTCCGCAATATTCATTCAGATCGCGCATTTCCTTCGCGGCCGCCACCGCCTGTCCTCGATCACAGGGGAATTCCTTTTCGATAAAGGAACGAGATTCCACTCGCTCGCACAATTCCTCAATATCACACCGCGAAAGAATGTTTTTTTCCCGCAAATAGAAGATAAGACTTTGCAATATAATCAAAGCCTTGTCTCCATTATCGACCGATTGATTGACATCCATTCCACGATCCTGGATTGTTAAAATGACGGAACAATTATGCTTTCATGAATTGATTCAGCAGTTACGCAGAAGAGGAGCCGTTAGGCCCCCGACGAAAGATAGGGTTCGCCCTCGCGTGTAAATCGGGATGACCGGATCATAGCGATCAGGTGAAGCGGACATCGCCGCCGCACCTGATCGACGCACTTATGTCAAAAGCGGTAAGAGACCGTTGCCCCCCAAGTGCGCGGCGCCGCAGTAAACCCGATCGCGGTGCCGAACGTGCCATAACCGTTGAAGATGGCGTTGTAATATTTCTCCTGAGTCAAATTCCGTCCCCACAAGGTGAACTCCATGCCGCCGTCGAGCTTGAAGCTGATACTGCCGTTCAGCACGCCATAGGCCTTGAGCCGGCTGAAGCTGTTCTGCGTGTTGATAAAGCTGACAGCCGCCGCGCGCTCTGCGGCGTCGTTGACACCGTCGTTAAGCGCCGGAGCCGTCAGATCAGCGGTGGCATAATCCTGATAGACGGCTGAGGTATAGGCATAGTCGGCATGCAAGGCGATTTCGCCGCCTCTGACTGGAATGCGCTGTGTGGCGCCGACGTTCCAGGTCCATCTGGGCGCGCGCGGAACAATTTCACCGCTTCGATCAACCGTGCCCCCCAGCCCCGCCGCGGTGAATGATCCCGCAGCATATTTCGCCTTCAGCCAGGATATGGCGCCACTGACTTCCATACCCTGCCACGGAATGAGCGTGCCTTCGAACTCGACGCCATAAGCTCTCACATCGCCCGCATTCTGAACAAACTGCGTCAGATTGCCGCCGACCAGAGCATTGACGATATTCTGCGCACCGTTCCGCCAGATATAGAAGCCTGCCAGGTTGGTCCGCAAATGCCTGTCGAGAAAGTCGCCCTTGAACCCGATTTCGGCATCCTTGACCTTTTCCGGCGCAAAGGAACTGGCGTCGGGCGGAGTCGGCCGTGAATTAAGCCCGCCAGCCAATGCGGCACCGCCCGTCTTCGCATAGACGAATTTGCCATTCCCCAGTTCATAGTCGATGCTGACCAGCCATGCGGGATAATCAAATTTGGCGGTCACGGGGTCCGTACAATTGGGGCCGGGCGGGACGAGATTGGCGTTGGTGCCCACGGCGCACAGACCCGTCGGCGGAAGCGTGATCAACCTGCCGTTCGACACGAACGAACCGGAAAAGCCTGGTATCCCGCCAATATAGCCCATGCGGTTGATAGAGCGTTTGTCCCACGTATAGCGAAATCCGCCCGTCACCCGCAACCGTTCGGTCAGATTGTAATTGGCCTGAGCGAACAATGCCTTGGACTCTGATTTATAAGTAGCAAGATTGGTGTTGGCGGGCGCAAGGTTGAAACCGAAATCGGTGTCCTGGAAGACGAGGGACTGCGATTGTTCGTCGCCCGTTTCCTTGAAATAGAATGCACCAAGAATGAATTCCAATTTCCCCAACGTACCCGAGAATTGAAGTTCCTCACTGCGCTGTTTCTGGGAATAGTCGCTGGCATAGGACGCGATCTTGGCGGGCGTACCGTCCAGATCGGTGCCGTCCCCGGTTTCCGCCTCTCGATAGGCCGTTATCGATTTTACCTTAAAATCCCCCAGATCATATTCTATCGTCGCACGAAGGCCCCATGTCTTGTTGTAATTGAAGGGCGTATCGATGTTGGGATTACCCGTGTTGGGGTCATTATAGGTTGTGTAGAAACGACTTTGGGTTTGCAGGAAGCTGGCGAGGTCAAATTGATGGGAATAAAGAGCGAGGCCCGGACCTGTCGGATTGATACCACGCAGAGCGACATTATTGTAAGTATCCTTGATGTCAGCCCAGTCGGCCGACAGGGAGACCGTCAGCGGGACCGCCGAAGGTTCCCAGTTCAGCGTGGCGCGGGCCGCGATGTCATGATCGATACGCGCCGCATCGACCCCCCTGATGGGGTTCGGGCCAAAGCCTCTGCCCCGCTCACCATAGCGCCCCGCCAGACGTAACGACAATTCGTCGCCGGCGATCGGCAAAGTCAGCGCGGATTCGATCGACCAGCTTTCATAATTGCCGACACGACCGGTAATATAGCCGCCGAAATGGCCGTCCGGCTGAACGGTCGTCATGTTCAGGGCGCCGCCTGTCGTATTGCGTCCGAACAATGTTCCCTGGGTACCGCGCAGGACTTCGACGGACGCCAGGTCGAGAAGACCCAGATTGCCGGCAATGGGTCGTCCATAATAAACGCCGTCGACATAGATGCCGACCGCAGGATCGGAAAATGAATTGGGACTGTTCTGAGCGTTACCCCGGATGGCGAGATATATGAGGGACGCGTTCCCGGTGCCGCCCGACTGAACAGACAAACCCGGCGCGGCCCGGCCTACATCCGCCACTTCGACAATCTGGCGTTCAAGCAGGGCGGTCGGATCAAGCGCCGTGACGGCCACGGGAACTGTTTGAAGATTCTCCGAAGTCCGGCGCGCCGTCACGATGATATCGCGCACCGCGTTATTGTCGCCGCCACTGGAGCTTTGCTCGACCGCTTCTGCCGCCTGGCTTATAGCAACACCGCACGCGCTCCACGCGGCGCCGGTCATAAGGATTACCCGGAATATCTTACCCATTTCATCCCCTCCTGTGGTGACTATATTTAATTTATGACGACCTGTTTCTATTTATTGACCGAAATGATATATTTTTATCTTATTATATTTTCAGATAATATTTTATCTTGGCACGATCCGTAGATACTGATTGGGCAAGCATATACTGATTGCCCAGACCAGCTACTCCCTGATCGCTCAATCTGCGGGACGAAGCACATATCGTCGGATAGGTACCATCCCTCGGGCTGGCCAGACGCCCATGCGGGCATATTCAATACCCACACGCCTAATCCCGCCGCAGCGGCTCCATGGGCACCAGAACCAGATGATCGGCGGGCGCGCCAGGCCCCGCGATGACCAGACAATGCCGCAGCGTCCTTCGGTGGAAGAAACGCGTCAGGGCGATATCATCGGCTGGCTTGCTCTTTTCGATGAAGCGCATCAATGCGGCCTCACCCTCGACCGGATCGGCATAGGCTGTACCGAGCAGCGCCTCGATATCCTTGCCATCCTCGTCCCGCAGCCAGTCCCGATAGCGCAGCTGATCCCGGAGATAGTGCGGTATGGATGCGAGAATGTTACGTTGCCAACCCTGTAACGATCCGCTTTCCGGCAGGCGCTCGATTTCCGCCTGCAATTTCTGGAGCGCCAGATCGTTCTGGTCGATGGCGGCGGGCGGCGGGAGCGCGATGTCATCGAGCGTCATGCCCAATATCTCGGCCAAAGCCTCCATGCAGCGCCGTCCGATCATCGGAACCTGCACCGCCGCCTCGACCCAGTCGCCGCCGCGTCCCGTTTCATGAAGCCCGAACAGGGGACCATAAATGGCTTCGGCCAGGAAAGAGACGGTGTGATAAGCGATTGCGTCATAATCGAGCGGCACGCCGATCGCGCGTTCATAGTGATGGAACAATGCGGCGACGTCGCCCATATTCTCGATCGGATGGCGTCCCCGGAAGCAGGCGAGATCGCGCATGGGATCGCCCAGATGACCGATTTCCACATCCAATATGCCGGTGACCTGGGCGCCGTCCGAAAGGAACTGGCCGCAATCGCCCGTGACGAAGGAAATGGATTCCCGATGCCGGGGATAATTACGGCGCAGCCAGCCTGCGCAAAATTCCAGCAGCGGATCGGTGATGCCCTGCTCTGCCGTCATGGCATGAAAGCGCTCGAAATTGTGCAGGGCAATCTCGCGCGGCCCCTGCGGCAAATGGGCTCCCCCTTCGACGAAGGGGCGACTTGGAAGACGATGTATGTCCGCCAATATCTCCATATAGCGCAGGGATGCGGCCCACCGATCGTCGGTCATGACCGATGCGCTTTCGATCGCCTGCTGAACCAGGCCGGGGTCCCGCCCACCTTCTATCCATTCCATCACGATGGTGTTGGGCTGGTCGCACATGCCCAATATGGCGGGAATGGGGACGCCATTTTCATGCAGCGCCCGCTGCATGCGCATTTCATAATCGAGCGGATAGGGATGGGTCGGCCAGGTACGGTCGCCCTTGAGCAGAAAGTCGCGCTTCACACCATTCTGCTGCACGCTGGCGCGCCAGACCGGACGCCAGCGCCGTTGCTTTTCCAGCATGACCTCAGAACAGCCCAGCACATCCTCAAGCCATCGGCTGAGCTGTTCGCGGCTTTCGGCCTGATCCTGATCGGCTTCGGTCTGCGCCATCGACGGTCCTCCCCATAATCCTGCCCTGTCCATTATGGCCGGTGCGTCATCCGCCTTCGTTGGGCCGCGCTGGCCTTTGCGGACAGGACGAGACTGACGCACCGTCCTCAACTCTTGCGGTCAGTCGCCGAACCGATAGCGAACCTCCACGCCATAGGTGCGCGGGGCTCCATAAAACCCGCTGAATATGCCAAGCGCCGCTGATCCGACATTGCTCGAAGCCAGATATTTCTTGTCGAACAGGTTGCGCACGAAAAAGCTGATGTCGGCATTGCTGCCGCCCACGCCGTTCAGGTCCAGCCGTCCGTTGACCAGATCATAGGCGGGCAGAACCTGATCGGAGGAGCGGACTTTACTCGAATGGTAATAGTCCATGCTGACCACCGTTTCCGCAAGCGAGCGCGGTACGGGCAGCGTCCAGCGCAGCCCGGCGGTCACCGTCGTCTTCGCGACCAGATTGAACGGCACCTTGAGCGCTGCGAGATAGGATTGCAGTGCGGCAGGCACCGTCAGCGACCGCGACTTGAGGTCGAGGAAGGTCGCCCCCGCGTCGAATGACAATGTCGACGTCGGCTGAATCCGGGTCGAAAGGTCAATGCCCGCGACACGGGTTTTGCCGGCATTGACGAGCAGCGTCCCGCCGCTCGGATCGTTGCTGGCGTCGCAATCGCCGTCCGGTGATTTTGGCGGGTTCGTGCCACCGGCGGCCGTCGTGCTGCAACTTGCCTGCGTATTGAGGCCGGAAATCGGCACCTGCACATTATTATACCAGCCGACAAAAGGCGACGCGTTGAACTGGAGCTTGACGTCGCCCATGGTGAAGTCGGAGCGGATACCGACCTCCACATCCGTCACCTTTTCCGGTGCGAAGGACTGGAACGGCGCCAGCCTGCCGGCCAGCGTGGGACTGTTGATTCCGCCCGCGCGATAGCCCCGGCGGGTGACCGCATAGAGGAAGATCGCATCCGACGCCTTCCAGTCGACGCCCAGCTGCCAGGTCAGCGCCTTGGACGAGGTTTTGTTGACGCTCGAATTGCGGATAGTTGCCGCCCCGTCCGCGCATTCTTCGGGCGAAACGACGGGCTGGTTATTAAGGCCGCCGCCGACGCAGGCCTCGATCTTGTCCCAGGTGTGGCGCACGCCCAGATTGACGTGCAGCCCGTCCGCGATCTCATAATTGACATTGCCGAACAGCGCCCGGCTCTTTTCGCTGTAGAAACTGTAGTTGAAGCGCGCATCGGTAATACCGGGCAGGATGAAGACGGGAATATAGGTGCCCGACGGCCCGAGCGGCTTGCTGTCAAGGTAGAAGGCGCCGACCAGCCAGTCGAGGCGATTGCCGAGTGCCGATCCCTTCACCTGCACTTCGTCGCTGAGCTGCCGAACATCGGATGTCTGACGGCCGCCGACGATTGTCACCGGAAGCCCGGCGGGGATCGCGCCGCTGCCGTCGGCGATCAATGTCGGCAATCCGTCGACACTGGAATAATAGTCGATCTTGGTGCGCCGATAGCCGAAGATATTGAGGAAAGTGATGTCGTCGGACAGATCGAATTCAGTCCGATTGGTAATACCAAAACGCTTGACCCTTTCGAACGCATCGACGTCCGAATTGATCACGCGCGGACCGCGTGCGCGCTGCAACGCCAACTGGACCAGCGCTGCATTGGCCGTGCCCGTCGCCGTCAGCCCGTTGGGACCGGGCAGCACATCGGTCAGCACGGACGCGCCGCCGACCGCTTCATTGTGATAATAGTCGACAATGACCGTGTTGCGGAACGCGGCGCTCGGCTCGAACAGGATCGATCCGCGGATCGCACGCGAGTTGAGATCGTCGGGGTCGCCGCCGATACCGATATTCCTGGTCCAGCCGTCGCGTTTCTGGATCTGACCGGCGATGCGGATGGCCAGCGTATCCGATGTCAGGGGTATATTGAGTGCGGCTTCCAGCAGCCGGGCGTCGTAATTGCCGTAGGACGCCTTGGCATATCCCCCCAGCTTATAGTCCGGCGCGGTCGGATAATAGAGGATCGCGCCGCCGGTCGTGTTGCGGCCAAACAATGTCCCCTGCGGCCCCTTGAGCACCTGAACCGAGGACAGGTCGTAGGTCGGGATGCTGGAACCTGTGGTGGGGGAAGGCACTTCGGCGAAATAGCTGATGACGCCCGGCGCGCTGTTGCCGGCCAGCGCCTTGGACTGACCCCGGATGGAGAAATTGGTGTTTTCGCGCCCGCCCGACCCGGCCAGGAAAACGCCCGGCGTCTTGATCAGCAGATCCTGCGTATCGCGGATATTGGCCTGCCGCAGCGAATCCGCCCCGAAAGCCACGACGGAAACCGGCGTCTCCTGAATATTCTCGGCGGTGCGGCGCGCGGTCACCACGATGTCGCTGGTAGCGCCCTCCTGCGGCGCAGCGGTGGACGACTGCGCCAATGCCGTCTGCGACGTCGTCAGCAACAGGCCCAATGGCAGTATGAAACCCCGTATTCCCTTCATTCTTCTTCTCCCTGATGGTCAAAGGATGACCGTTCTGATTGAGAGCCGGTCTGTTGCCGGCCTTCCGCCTCTGTAGGTTGGCAGCATGGTCGTTGCCGCCTGCCGCCGGTCAGTTCCCGTCGCCGACCGCACTTTCCGGATTGTCGCCTATGCAAATCTGCCTGCGAGCCACGTCGCTATCCTCTCGGCATTTTCCCCATGGATCGGGTGTGCGGCGGATATGACGCCAATTCGCGCCTTCAATTACCTGTCGAAAGGTGGGTCCGATGTCCGATCATGCCGATATCCACCAGATTTGAGGGCGGCGCACGGTCCGCAGATGCCGTCGGCCCCTAATGGGAAAGGACGAGATGACCTGTTTTGCAAGCGGACTGCTGATGCCAGAGGGACCGATCGCGCAGCCCGATGGTAGCCTCATATTGGTGGAGGTGCTCGGCGGCCGCCTGTCCCGCCTTGGCCCGGACGGCGCGCGCACCACTATGGCCGATCTGGGCGGCGGTCCCAATGGCGCGGCGATCGGTCCTGACGGGCGCATCTATGTCTGCAACAATGGTGGCTTCGGCAAAATGACCCTGCCAGATGGCGGGCTTCTGCCGATCGAGGCGCCTCTCGATACGCCGCCCGGCATGATCCAGGTCGTCGATCCGGCCAGCGGCGCCTTCGAAACCTTATACGCATCCACCGAAGCAACGCCCTTCTGGGGACCGAATGATCTTGTCTTCGATGCAGAGGGGGGCTTCTGGTTCACCGATTTCGGTAGGGATCGCGGCGCGGCGCGAATGCGGGGCGGGCTTTATTATGCCAGGGCGGACGGGTCGGAGATTCGGCTGGCCGCCGGACCATTGGACGGGGCGAATGGCGTCGGCCTCTCGCCCGATGGACGCACTCTCTACGTCGCCCTCACCTATGAGGCGCATCTGCTGCGCTATCGGTTGTCGGCGCCCGGCGTGATCGATAAATCGGCGTCGCCCTCCCCGGACGGGCACAGCATCGTCGGCCGGGCCGGCCCCGGTCAATATCTCGACAGTCTGGCCGTGGACAGCGCCGGACGCATCTGCTGCGCCTCGCCCGGCGAGGGCGCGATACTGATCTTCCCGCCGGAAGGCGGAACGCCCGAGCAGATCGAAACGGGCGACTTTCTGACGACCAATATCTGCTTTGGCGGCGCGGACGGGCGCGTGGCCTTCGTCACGCTGGGCAGTTCCGGCAAGGTCATATGTTTCGACTGGGACGTGCCCGGCCTGCCCCTGGCATTCGGCTGACCTGCTCAGGTCGAACAGCGCCGCCCTGCCGTCTGGCAGGTCAGCCAGGGCCCGCATTGCTGTTTCATCGCGACATGCCTGAGAAAAGAGCGAACATGCCGGCTGATTGCTATGACTATATCATCGTGGGAGCGGGTTCTTCCGGCTGCGTGCTGGCCAATCGTCTGTCGGCCGACCCGACCGTCAGGGTTCTGCTGGTGGAGGCGGGACCGGACGACAGCAGCCCGTTGATCGCCATGCCCCGCGGCATCGGCAAGCTGCTGGCGCCGGGCAATCCCCATGTCTGGGATTACGCCGTTTCGCCCGGCGGGAACGCACCCCAGGAAATATGGCTGAAGGGCCGCGCGGTGGGCGGGTCCAGTTCGATTAACGGCATGGTCTATGTGCGGGGCGCTCCGGCCGATTACGACGGCTGGGAAGCGGCAGGCTGCACCGGCTGGGGCTGGCAGAGGATGGGCCAGCATTTCGTGACGCTGGAGGACCATGTGCTGGGCGCCAAGGCGTGGCGCGGCGCCGGCGGCCCGCTCAAGATCAGCGTCCACCCTTCCGGCGACCCGCTTTGCGAAGCGTTCCTGACCGCCGCCGAGCAGGCCGGGACGCAACGGGTGGATGACATGAACGACATGCCGGCCGTGTCCGAGGGCGGCATGGCCTATCAGCCGACATCTACCTATCGCGGCAAGCGCTTCTTCGCTTCCCGCGCCTTTCTCAAGCCCGTGCGAGGCCGGCCGAATCTGGACGTCGTGCCGCGTACCGACGTCCTGCGCATCCTGTTCGACGGGCAGCGGGCGAGCGGCATCCTGCTGCGCAACAAGGATGGCGTGCATGAGGTCGCGGCACGGCAGGAGATCATCCTCTCCGCAGGCGCGGTGCAGAGCCCCAAGCTGCTGCAATTGTCGGGCATCGGTCCCCGCGCCCTGCTTGAATCGCTCGGCATCCCGATCGTCGTCGATGCGCCCGGCGTCGGCGCCAACCTTCGCGAACATCGCTATCTGGGCTTTACCTACAGGGTTCGGAGGAACAGCCTGAACCAGAAACTGTCCGGCCTGGGCCTCATCATGTCGGCTTTGCGCTATGCTTTCGGATCGAAAGGTCCGCTGACCCATGCGGCGCATGAGGTGGGCGGCTTCGTCAAGACCGATGCCACGCTCGACCGGCCCGACGCGCAGGTCGGCCTGGGCCTCTATTCCTTTCACACGGACGACAAGGGGGCGGTGGCGCTCGACCCCTATCCCGGCATGACCGTCATCGCCTATTATATGCGGCCCGACAGCCAGGGCCATGTCAGGATAAGCTCGGCCGATCCGGATGTCCCGCCGGTCATCGACGCCAATCATCTGGCCACCGATGCCGACCGGAGCCATTTCGTCGCCCTGTTTCGCTGGCTCCGCTGCCTTGCGCAACAACCCGCGCTGAAAGACTGGATCGTCGAGGAAACAGGAAAGACCGTCGGTATAGAGGCGGACGAGAACATTCTTGCCAACGCCATGGCGCTTGGCGGCACATCCTTCCACATTTGCGGGACGTGCCGCATGGGCGCGGATGAAGCCTCCGTCGTCGACCCGCAACTTCGCGTGCGCGGCGTCACCGGCCTGCGCGTGGTCGATACCTCCATCATGCCGACCATCGTGTCGGGCAATACCAATGCGCCGGCCATGGCCATCGCGCTCAACGCCGCGGACATGATCCTGCGGCCCAGTCAGGACCCTGCCCTATGACCGTGTCTTTCACCGCATTCGACAAGCTGTATATCGATGGCGCCTGGGTCGATAGCGGGAGCGAACGCGACGCTATCATCAACCCCGCCACCGAAGCGGTCATCGGTCGCGCGCCGGTGGGCAATGCCGCCGCCGTGCAGGCCGCGATCGCGGCCGCGCGCGATGCGTTCGACACGGGCATCTGGCCGCGCATGGCCATGTCCGAGCGCGCCACGTACCTGCGCCGGATGCATGCCGCCCTGGATGCCCGCAGGCAGCAGATCGCGGCGCTGATCGTCGCGGAAGTCGGCTGTTCGCAGGGCATCACCCAGGGCATGCAGGTCGCCAATCCGCTCGACCATTTGCTGGCCGCCGTCGAACATTCGACGCGCGACGACAGCGTCCGCCTGCCCATCGACATCACCCCCGATCCCTTCAACCCCGACGGGCCGAAGAAAATAGGCGGGACCACCGTGGTGCGCGAGCCGGTGGGCGTCGTCGCAGCCATCACCGGCTATAATTTCCCTTTCCTCATCAATCTGGCGAAGATCGTGCCCGCGTTGCTCGCCGGCAATACGATGGTGCTGAAGCCGTCGCCCTTCACACCCTTTTCCGCGCTGCTGTTCGGGGAGATTGCCGAAGAGATCGGCCTGCCCAAAGGCGTGCTGAACATCGTGACCGGTGGACCGGAGGTCGGCACGACCCTGACCAGCGATCCGTGCGTCGACCTTGTTACCTTCACGGGTTCCGAAGGGGTGGGCGCCGCGATCATGGCGCAAGCCGCACCGACATTGAAGCGCGTGCACCTCGAACTGGGCGGCAAGTCCGCGCTGATCGTCCGTCAGGATGCCGACGTCGCCCGCGCCGCGGGCATGGCGGTCGCGGTACTCTCGGTCAATGCGGGCCAGGGTTGCGCCCTGCTCACGCGCCTCGTCGTCCATAACAGCATCAGGAAGGCGTTCGTCGAAACCGCCTGCGCCATCGCCAGCCAGTTCAGGATCGGCGATCCTGCCGATCCCGGCGTGGCGATGGGGCCGCTGATCCGCGAATCCCAGCGGGAAAAGGTCGAAAGGCTGATCGCCATCGGCCGCGACGAAGGGGCGCGGATCGTGCATGGCGGCGGGCGTCCGGCGGGCCTCGACAAGGGTTTCTTCACGGACATCACGATCTTCGACGATGTCGACAACAGCATGACGATTGCCCAGGAAGAGGTGTTCGGTCCGGTCGGCTGCATCATCGGTTTCGATAGCGACGAAGAGGCGATCCGCATCGCCAACGATTCCCGCTATGGCCTGAATGGCGGCATCGAAACCGCCGACGCCGCCAAGGGCTATGAGATGGCGATGCAGATCCGCGCGGGCAGCGTCATGCTCAATGGCGGGACCGGGCGGATGACCTATGCGCCAATCGGCGGCTACAAGCGCTCCGGCATCGGACGGGAATATGGTCCGGACTGGCTGCACGAATATCAAAATCAGAAGTCGGTCTTCTATCCCATCGGAGGATAGAGAAGCTGCCTAGAGCAGATTCCGATCCGATTGCATCGGCTCGATTGCTCTAGTCTTTTGATTTGACGCGTTTTCCGAGCCAGCAGGTGATTGGCTTGGCCGAACTGGCGTTTCCACCCGCTTCGAAAACGCTCTAGCCGGCGGTAATGCCGCCGTCGACCGCCCAGCAGGCGCCATGCACATGACGCGCGCGATCGGACGCAAGGAACAGAAGCGGTTCGGCCACATCCTCGGGCGGACAGGGCGGGCGCATGCCCGTGTAGCGCGCGAGCAGCCGGGGATCGGCGAAATCGGGGAAGGACATGCCCTGCGTCATTTCCGTCCGCATCGGGCCGGGCGAGAGGACGTTGATCCGCACGGGACTGTCCATCATCTCCATCGCGAGCGACAGCGTCAGACCGACCAGTCCGAATTTGGAGGCGGTATAAGGCGCCAGATAGGCCTGCCCCATGAAACCGGCGGTCGAGGCCACACAGACGATATTGCCCTTGCTCTCGATCAGGTGCGGCATGGCCGCCTGCATGAGAAAGAAGGGACCGGACAGGTTCGAGGCGATGGTCCGGTGCCATTCCTCTTCCTTGATGTCCAACAAGCGGTGAAACATGACATCGGCGGCGATATTGCACAGCACGTCCAGCCGGCCGAACGCCGTCATCGCCGCTTCGATCGCCTCCCTACAGCCACGCGGCTCGCCAAGATCGCAAGCCAGTTCGACACATCGGCCACCCGCGTCGCGGATCAACCGCCCGGTCTCTTCCAGCTTGGCCCGGCTGCGCCCGACAAGGCACAGTGCCGCGCCTTCCCGAGCAAAGGCGAGACTCGCCGCCCGGCCCAGGCCCGACCCGGCGCCGGTGACCAGTACGACCTTGCCTGCAAAGTCCATCCGCATAGTCTTTCCCAAACGGGGCGGCGGCGGGATCAAAAGATGCCGCGCTGAACGCCTGTCATATCGGTGATTACGACGCGGCCAACCTTTCGCCGGATGGGGTCGATCCCGTCACCAGCGCCGTCGCCATTGCGCGCCACGCCGACGGTTACGGATCATCTCGTCCCTCTGCTCCGGCGTGACCAGCGGCGTGTCGCCGGGAAGATGCGACCGAAGCTCTGCCGCGGGCACGAGTCTGAGCGTCGGCTCCGGCCCGGAACTCGCGCCGGTCCAGCGCAGCATCAGCGACCCTTCGTTGCGGCCTGCCGGATCGAGCCAGTTGGGCACGCCCGGATCGTCCAGTGCGATGACGGCGCGGAAGCGGCCGTCGCCGTCGAGCCGCGCCTGCGCTGCGTTGAGGCTGCTCTGATGGTTGATCCAGTCGATCGTGTTCCACAGTGGATCGTTGAGCTGCACGTTCCAATAGCGCACCTGATCGGGCACCGCCGTATCGATGATCATCGCTTCCCCCGGTTCCAGCCGGAAGATGCCTTGATAATAATGCTGCCCGGCAACGCCGCCGCGACCGGCCCAGTCGTCATATTCCAGCCTGTTGACGAAGCCCTGCGCCCGCTGTCGCTGACCATAGCCCAAGGCGAATGCGGCATAGCGTTCGACGAAGGCCGACAGGCGATCGAGCCGATGGGCGATCTCGGCCGCGGGCACGGGACCGCCGCCCACGCGCCGGTCGACCCGTTCGATCGCGATGCGCAGATCGCGCCCCGCGCCCCAGTCATAATAGGCATGGCGCAGACCAATGGTGACCGCGCGCGGGTCGAGCGGGAACCAGTCGCCCGCATGACCCTCCGGCCGCTCGCCGCCCAACAGGATGTCGAATGCGCCGTCCGGTCCCAATGTGCAGGCATCCAGATCGATCATGCCCACCGAAGCCCCCATATCCTCCATCGGTCCCAGACCGCCCGCGACCAGATCGAGAAACACGAAAACCCCATCCCCGCGCGTGCCGGACAACCTGTAAACGCCGCTGCCGTCGATCCGCGCCGCGCCATAGATGAAGTCGGGATTGACCCCGACCGTGTTCAGCACGCTGCTGACCGACGGCACGAAATCGGGATGATCGGGATCGGCGAAGGCCGTCTGATAGCCGGTGGCGAGGATAGCGAAGAACAGGCGGTGCGCCTCGGCCCGGGCCTGTGGATCATCGGGATCGGCCAGCCTGTCCAGCACGCTTTCCGCCCCCGCCATCTGCTCCAGCCAGGCGCGCCACTGGGACGTATTAGAGATAGGCATGGTAGGTCTCAATATATTCGGCGAACCTGTCGCTCACCTGTTCGGCGGTCAGGCCATAATCGGCCAGCGTATAGCTGCGCGGCCCATGCTTGCCCGCCGGATTCTCCCGCAGCCAGCCCAGAATGCCTTTTTCCGAGTCCGGCGTGAAATCCCAGCCGAAATGGTGATAGGCGGCCCGGATGGTCGAAACCGGGTCGGCAACGAGATCCTTGTAGCGCATGTCGTAAATCGGCAGGTCCGGATGCGCCTTGCGGTAATCCATGCAGCACTTCACCCCGTCCCACCAGAGTTGCAGAAATTCGGCGCCCAGCGCATGCAGGTCGAGCCGGTCGTAGGAGGGCCCACGGATGACGCTGATCAGTTGGGAGATGGAGGCGATGACGGTGGTCGGGTCGCGATGCGGCTGGATGAAGATCGCATCGGGATAGACGTGGCGCAGCGCCGGGAGCTTATACATATGCTCCTGAATCTTGAGCACCCAATGCCTGCCGGGATGCCGCCAGCCCAGATGCTGAAGCCACATCTTATGGACCTCGTAACGAAAGGTCGCGTCGATGCCCTTGAACCAGTCGTAGAAGCGGGGAAGATGCTGGAACATGCACGGATTGCTGCTCTGAAACGACGTCGTCATGAACGATCCGCATTCTTGCGGGATCTTGGCGCCGAGCGGATGGGCTTTGAGCAATTCGTCGGCATCACCGCCCAGTTGCGCGCGCAGATGTTCGTCGAAACGGGCGATGCGCGGGTCCGTATCGGCGGTTGCGGCTTCGGGCGGGGGCGATGGCTCGGCCACTTCCCACATCAGCGGCGTGCGGATCTGCGGGTCGCCTTCCATCAGGGCGTGCAGGAAACTGGTGCCGCACCGGGGCAGGCCGAGGATGAAAAGCGGCTGCCTGATTTCGACATTGGCAATGTTGGGATAGCGCGCCCGATCGTCGGCGATCGCCTTCAGCCGGGACAAGTCATCGGCGATGATATGCAGCGCCCGGGCATGGCCATTGGCGTTGAGTGCCCGGTCTTCCTCCATCGAGGCGAGCAGTTGTTCGAGCCCCGGCCGCACATTGTCCCGTAAATAATCAGGCAGCGGATATTGCGCCAGCAGCGCGTCCGCGTCCGGAAATCCAAATGTCATTGCCATCCTCTCTCAAACCGGTCTGACGACCATTTTGGGCAGGATGACCGGTCCGGGCACCGATGAAAAGCGCAGGCGGCCTCGATGTCGCCTATCGGAAACAGATGTCGAAAATTGCGGCTACACCAATGGGCGTCAGTGGATCAAAAGCCGGTCGCGGAACTGCTGCGGCGAACAGCCCTCCATCTGGCGGAAGGCCACACTGAAACTTGCCGTATTGGCAAAACCGCAGCGATAGGCGATCTCCTTGACCAGAAGCGATCGGTCCATCAGCAAGTCCTTTGCCAGAGCCAGCATATGACGGCGACAAAAGGCTGCGGGACTTTCGCCCGTCGCGGCGCGGAACAGGCGTTCATAATGACGGACGCTGATGCCGCGTTCCGCCGCCAACTGCCCGATCTCGACCCTGCCGGGCTGCTCCCGGATATGTGCGACAAGGCCGGCCAGATAGCGCTGGTCGAACGTCCGGCGACTGGTGAATTCGGCTTGCGTTTCCGGGCCGAATTGCTGCACCATTTCGGCTGCAAGCCCGACGCTGATCGAATCCAGAACGAGTTGCGAACACAGCCCCGGCGCCACCAGTTCCTGCTGCGCCCTTAGAAGCAGCGCCCTGACGTGGGGATTGCGCATGTCTATGGTGTCGCGCAGTTGTTGATCGGAAAGTTCCATCGGCAATCCGGTAATCGCGGGAATATCTATTCTGCAAAATAGCGATCTTTGCTCGCGTTCCTGCCAATGCATTTGGAACGGACGCGCGGCCGGATAAAAGCGCACTTCGCCCTGCTCGCAAAAGTCGCAGGCAGAAGCGAGATAACGACCCACGGACGGGAAGTGGGTCAATTCGAAATAGCTGCACGGCGGCGTGAAGACGATCTCGTTCCGTTCCCGCCAGAAAAACCGCCGGACTTCAAAGCGGGCACCAACTGTAGCCTTGGCCGCTTCGAGAGACGTTTCGAATTCCTGCGGGAATATGAAGTCCAGTCTTGTGCCCTCAGCATGACGGGCAGCGTCATAAGGTCTTATCGACATATCGGCCCTTACCTGCGCTCTCTTCTCTCCGGATTATCGTGATGATAGGCGATCGACCTTATCAGGAGAAGCTGATTTATCGGACGATCTCTTCTGGTTCCAAAAATATAATCGGATGATTTCCCTGATACGCGGTTACGGGAAATATTCATATTTTTGACGATAGATACCCAAGATGTTACTGTTATCATCATTCGGATCGGCTACGATCGTACTAGCCTATCCTTGACGGAATCGCTATTCATTTGGCACTTTGAATGCTGATCGATAGCTCGGAATCGACACCTTATATTGCTACCGAGCAGATAGTGTCCATTTGCTATCGGCAGGAATTTCATGATCAAAGAGCCACGGATAGGGCTGACGCATCTCCAGCGCCTGGAGGCGGAGAGCATCCATATATTGCGGGAGGTCGTTGCGGAGGCCGAAAAGCCCGTCATGCTGTATTCCGTGGGCAAGGATTCGGCGGTGATGCTGCATCTGGCGCGCAAGGCCTTCTACCCCTCGCCGCCGCCCTTTCCGCTGCTGCATGTCGACACGACGTGGAAGTTCCAGGCGATGTACGATCTGCGCGACCGGATGGCGCGGGAATCGGGGATGGAACTGCTGGTCTATCACAACCCCGAAGCGCAGGAGCGCGGGATCAACCCGTTCGATCATGGCGCGCTGCACACGGACATGTGGAAGACGGAAGGCCTGAAGCAGGCGCTCGACCTCTATGGCTTCGACGCGGCGTTCGGCGGCGCGCGGCGCGACGAGGAGAAGAGCCGGGCGAAGGAGCGCATCTTCTCCTTCCGCACCGCCAGCCACGGCTGGGACCCCAAGAACCAGCGGCCGGAGCTGTGGAACCTCTACAACGCCAAGAAGAACAAGGGCGAGAGCATCCGCATCTTCCCGATCAGCAACTGGACCGAGCTGGACATCTGGCAATATATCCATCTGAACGACGTGCCCATCGTGCCGCTCTATTTCGCGCAGGAGCGCCCGACCGTGGAGCGCGACGGCATGCTGCTGATGGTCGATGACGAACGCTTCCCGCTGAAGGCTGGAGAGGAGCCGGTGATGCGCTCCATCCGGTTCCGGACATTGGGCTGCTATCCGCTGACCGGCGCGGTCGAGAGCAAGGCGAAGACGTTGCCGGAAGTCATCCAGGAAACGCTGCTCACCACCACATCGGAACGGCAGGGCCGCGCCATCGACAAGGATGCCGGCGGCGCCGGCATGGAGAAGAAGAAGCAGGAAGGGTATTTCTGACGCACTACGGAATGCGAAGCGTTCCCAAGCGTCAACCCCAGCGCAGGCTGGGGTCTTTCGCCTCCTGATACGAACCAGACCAATGCGACCCCGGCCTTTGCCGGGATGACGGGACAGATGACATGACCGACACGCTCGACGAACCTATCTACAAGACCGATGCCCTCATTGCCGAGGACATCGACCAGTATCTGCAGGTGCATGAGCACAAGACGATGCTGCGCTTCATCACCTGCGGATCGGTGGACGACGGCAAGTCGACGCTGATCGGCCGCCTGCTCTACGACAGCAAGATGATCTTCGAGGATCAGCTCGCCGCGCTGGAGGCGGACTCCAAGCGCGTCGGCACCCAGGGGCAGGAAATCGACTTCGCTCTGCTGGTCGACGGCCTTGCCGCCGAGCGCGAACAGGGCATCACCATCGACGTCGCCTATCGCTTCTTCGCCACCGAAAAGCGCAAGTTCATCGTCGCCGACACGCCGGGGCATGAACAATATACGCGCAACATGGTGACCGGCGCGTCCACCGCCGACCTTGCCGTCATCCTGATCGACGCGCGCAAGGGCGTGCTGACGCAAACCCGCCGCCACAGCTATCTGGCGCATCTGATCGGCATCAGGAATATCGTCCTCGCCATCAACAAGATGGACCTGGTCGACTATGACCAGGCGGTCTATGACGGCATCGTCAAGGATTATACCGAGTTCGCCCACTCGATCGGCATCATGGCCTTCACGGCCATGCCCATTTCCGGCTTCAAGGGCGACAATATCACCGGCCCGTCGGCCAACACCCCCTGGTACAAGGGGCCCGCGCTGATCGAGCATCTGGAGACCGTCGAGGTCGATCAGGTCTCCGATCAGGCAAAGCCCTTCCGCATGGCGGTGCAGTGGGTCAATCGCCCGAACCTCGACTTCCGCGGCTTTTCCGGCCAGATCGCGACCGGCACGGTGCGCAAGGGCGATGCGATCCGCGTCCTGCCCTCCGGCAAGACCAGCACGATCAGCCGCATCGTCACGCTGGGTGGCGATCTGGACGAAGCGATCGCCGGTCAGTCGGTGACATTGTGCTTCGCCGATGAGATCGACTGTTCGCGCGGCGACGTGATCGCGGCGTCGGACAATCCGCCCCAGGCCGCCGACCAGTTCGAAGCGACCATCGTCTGGATGGCGGACGAAGAAATGCTGCCCGGCCGCCCCTATTGGCTGAAGATCGGCACCCAGACCGTCACCGCCACGGTCCAGCACCCCAAATATCAGGTCAACGTCAACACGATGGAGCATCTGGCGGCGAAAACGCTGGAGCTGAACGCCATCGGCGTCGCCAACCTGTCGACCGACAAGCAGATCGTGTTCGAACCCTATGAGACGAACCGCACGCTGGGCGGCTTCATTCTGATCGACAAGATCACCAACGCCACGGTGGCGGCGGGGATGCTGCACTTCTCGCTGCGGCGGGCGCAGAATGTCCATTGGCAGGCGACCGATGTCAGCCGCGATTTCCATGCGGGCCTCAAGAACCAGAAGCCGGCCGTGCTGTGGTTCACCGGGCTTTCGGGCGCGGGCAAGTCGACCATCGCCAACCTTGTCGAGAAGAAGCTGGCGCGGATGAACCGCCATACCTTCCTGCTCGACGGCGACAATGTGCGTCATGGGCTGAACAAGGATCTGGGCTTTACCGATGCCGACCGGGTGGAGAATATCCGCCGCGTGGGCGAAGTCGCCAAGCTGATGACCGATGCGGGGCTGATCGTCATCACCGCCTTCATCTCGCCCTTCCGCGCCGAGCGCGAGATGGTGCGGCAGATGATGCAGCCGGGCGAGTTTGTCGAAGTGCATATCGACACGCCGCTGGCCGAGGCCGAAGCACGTGACGTCAAGGGCCTTTACAAGAAGGCGCGCACGGGTCAGCTCAAGAACTTCACCGGCATCGACAGCCCCTATGAAGCGCCGGAAGATCCGGAGATCCGCGTCGACACCACCGCCATGACGGCGGAAGAAGCGGCCGATGCCATCGTTGCGAGGCTGATCCCATGAGCGCGGCGGTGGAAAACATGACCGACGCCGATCTCGCCGCCCATCTGGCGGAGATTGCCGGGCGCATCCTGATCGATGTGCGGGAAAGCGGCCTGTTCAGCCCCAAGGCGCTGGGCAAGGCGGGGGACCAGACGGCGAACCAGTTCCTGTGCCACGCCCTGCGCGAGGTCAGGCCGCAGGACGGCCTGCTCTCCGAGGAGGAGAAGGACAATGCCGACCGGCTCGCCATGAGCCGGGTGTGGATCGTCGATCCGGTGGACGGCACCCGCGAATATGGCGAGGAGCGGAGCGATTGGGCGGTGCATGTGGGTCTGGCCCTCGACGGGCAGCCTGCCATAGGCGCAGTCGCACTGCCGGGTCTGGATGGCGGCACGCTATTGCGCTCCGACCAGCCGGTCACCGTGCCGCCTGCCCCGGACAGGCTGCGCATGGTGATCAGCCGCACCCGCCCCGCCGCCGAGGCGGTCGCGGTCGCGGAACGGCTGGGGGCGGAGCTGGTCCCCATGGGCAGCGCCGGCGCCAAGGCGATGGCGGTCATCCTGGGCCAGGCCGATATCTATCTGCACTCGGGCGGGCAATATGAATGGGACAGCATGGCCCCGGTCGCGGTCGCGGTCGCCCATGGCCTCCACTGCTCGCGGATCGACGGCTCGCCGCTCGTCTACAATAGACAAGACGTCTACCTCCCCGACCTTCTCATCTGCCGCAAGGAGCATGCGGGGCAGATTCTCGAACTGATCGCGGAGGTCACGCAGGTCGCCGACTGAAACGGCCGATCCCGCCAGAGCGGGTCATATGCCCGGTAAGCGTTCACCGATTGTTCGCCCTTAGCGTTGTCTGACGTGCTTTCCACGCTATGTCCTCTATATGGCTTCCTTCAACATCAGATGCCTGACCGAAATCTGCTGGGCCCCGCTTCCAAGCCGATCCACGCCGATGATCGCCGTTTTCACCCTGATTTTTGAACGTCGAGCGATTTTGTCAAAAATTGGCTAACGGGAGCAACCGACCGGTTTCCCCCGTACAATCAAAATCTCAATGGTCGCAGTTACGGCGTCGAAGGCAACGGGAATCGCATTACGTCAACGCTCTACGGCTCCAAGACTGACCTGGGTGGCGGCGGCGCCCGAACAGCCGGCGGTCAACTGATTTGCTGCACCATATGTTGCCGGAATGGCGGAATTCAGCCGCTTTGCGGGTGTGGGAACAAGTCCACTGGCGTTATACATATTGGGGAAGACGACGGTGCCTCACCTACGCCTGCATCCGCTTGAGCAGGAATAGGCATCAGGGCATATTTGCTCCTTTTCCGAAAGCATCAAGTCCAAAACGTGCAACAAGCCGCCTCCATACATTCTGAATATAGCTAGTTTTCCTCCATGTAACCCGACTATGATAGTGGCCGATCGCTGCCCAGTAATCTCGGGCGTCCTGCAAGTCGGTCAGAAATATCCAGCGGGCAGCGTACACATTGAAGCAGGTGTCATGTTGAAGCCGATGCCATATCTCAGATTCCGATTGATGAACCAAGGCCGAGATTTTCGGTACCCACCAACTGTTGATTTGCAATGGGCCCAAATCGTAGCTGCCGTCTGTGTTCCTGATCTTGGCGCCAACCCATCCCGCTTCCTGATCTCGTAGGCCCCAAAGCGTCTTTTCCAGCCAGCCCTTTCCATTTGATGCGAGCCGAATGCACCGCGCCACCTCGACATCCCCGGCAAACTGCTTTGCGTTAGCTGGGGCTGCATACAGGATTGTCAGGCTCATGACGATCAGCCCTGCCAATACCAGGCCTTTCGGCCCACTCATCGATCCAACCCTTTTGACCGATCATGCCCATGTTCCTGATCTTGAGTCGGTTCCGGCCTGGACCGGTCGCGTCCAATCAACGAGCGCAGAAAGGAATCAAGCTGTTCGGCAACGGACCGTGCCCGGCCTGCAAGCTTTTCGGGCAGCGTCAATTCCTCCGCTTGCGATCGGGAGCTTGCCGAACCCAAACGTTCTCTTCTCTCCTGCCGCTGGATTTCCTGATCCATGCGCTGACGACGCAATTTCTCCCCATGACGCGCCGTGAAACTGCGTCGACTGTCTCGATCAAGACGACCAAGACCTTCAAGAGATGATGTCTTTTGACCTGAGTTTTGCTCCAATTTCTTGGCCAGCTTATCCCTGTCTTCCGTCCATAGCTTCACGCCAAGGCGCGCGCGGGTGATCGCCGTGTAGAAATTCTGACCATTGACGAGACTTGATCCGATGGGAGCCAAAACATAAGCCCGTGCATAGGTCTTAGACTGAGACGAATACACGGTTTCGGCGTAGCCATGGTCCCAAGTCTTGTGTATCGACAAATCTACGGTCTGGACTCTATCATCCCGATCCCATCTGATTGTTGCCAGCAATCCATCGAGCTGTTCGACCGTGCCTCGCTCAGCATTCTTCAGATCGAGCTCCTTGTTGGCCAATCGCCATTGAACGCGATCCCCGGACGCCAAGTCCCGCTCACCTTGGTCGAAGACATTGACCTGACGGGGGCGCGTCGATCGGGGGTCCCACCGGATAATCCGTCCCTGTTCATCGGCTAACCGAACGATTTGCCGGCCGTTCTCATTGCGGCCAAGTCCTACCACGCGATATTCCACGTCCCGGGCGATACCGACCTCGGCAATGTCGCGCCCAAATTTCACGACCTGCCCACGCGAATAAAAGCGCGCGAACCGCTTCTCTTCGTCGGTCATCCCCGCCGGCGACACAATCTGGAGACGACTCTCCTCGATGGCGATGCCCCCCTCCTTCTGGAGCGCTTCCCGTATCTGGGCGTTCACAGCCAGACGAGTGGCATTTTCAAGCACGAGAATGTTCGTGCCAACGCGATGCTCCGTTTTGAGCCGGGTCCACTCCCTCACCATGTCCTTGGCAAGTATGTCCACGCTCTCCCCGCTTACGACCTTATCGAGCGCGGCGATCGAAGCGGGATAGTCACCCTCGCGCGCATACGTAACCGCAGCTCTCATCGACTTGGTTTCCTGCCGTACCGACTCCTTGAGTTCCGCGGTCGGCAAACCCAGTCGTTGCAGCAACCAGAAGGCTTTGCCCTGCTCGATGGCGCCGGTCTGGTGATCGTCACCCAAGAGGAGAAGGCGGGCACCCGTTTTGCGACTGATCTCCAGCACACGGGCAGCTTGCCGATTGCCGAGCTGCCCAGCTTCATCCAGCACCAGCACATGGCGATCGCTGATCCCATGACCGCCCCCGGCAAGCAGACTGGCAACGGTCCGGGACTCGATGCCGGCATCCTGCCCAAGCTTCAATGTCGCAGACGAAGTCGGGGCGGTCGCAATGAGGATGGTGCCTGGCTCCGCAGCCTCTTTGAGCGTCTTGACCAGCGTTGATTTCCCCGAGCCGGCCACCCCATGGATGCCATTCACCCGATCGCGCGAGATCGCGACATTCACCAGCGCCTGTTCCTGGGCCGGCGTCAAACCAGCCTTTTCGAGCGCGACCAGCAGCCGGTCCGCAGACGCGAGGGGCCGAGCATCGCTCAACGCAAGCGCAAGATGCTGCGTCAATTCCAACTCAAGACGCGCGGTTTTTCTCGTCGTGCGGCCCCGGGTCAATATCTGATGGCCCGTTTGTTCGCGCGTTGCCAGAAGCTTGCGCCGTGCCTCATGGGCTTCGATCATCGGGCGGACGTCAGACAAGCGCACTTCCCCAACATGGGAAGCGAGGCCAAGACGGAATATGCGTCCCAGATTGTTCACCGCTTCGCGCGTTTCCGCCTGTCGCATGCCGAACAGAGCGGCCCGGCCAACGTCGGCCGCGCGCGGAACGATCTCCCTGCTGTCCTTGCCGCTCAATAGATCGAGATCTTCGCGGTATCGTTCCGATCGGTGCTGCCATTGCTCCCGCAGCGCCTCGATACCGACCTTCTGCTTGGGAGGGCGGGTCGCATAGAAGGAGGCCTGGCGTCCGGCCTGCCCGGTCAGCCCCTCTTCCCGCGCATGGGCATCGATCTGTTCGGCACGCCTGGAAAATGCCTTCACCAGATCCTGCGGAACACCCCTGATTTCGAAGAGGCCGTTGCGAGGATCATGGTCGATCTCATAACCCAGCTCCCGAAGGCCATGGGCTAGGTCGTTGCGATACACCTGTCCCGCGGTCATTTGCTCCGCAAACATGGCGCGAGTTTCCAGACTTGCCATGTGCGCCTCGCCCTCCCTGCCAGTGATGTTCATGACAACCACATGGGTGTGGAGATGGGGGTCGAGTTCCCGGCTGGCATGTTCGGTGAAGCGAGCAAAAATCAGCCGGCCGGTCGTCTCATAGACAATCTCGCCGGCGACGCGGCGCCGCAGGGCGGCATGTTCTTCCAGATAGTCCAACGCTGTCCCGACCGCCTTTTCATGTGCAGCCAGTATCCGCTCGTCTCCCGCGACCAGCGCCATGATGGAAACCGACTTGGGCGCGTTGACCGCGAAATCCCAACCGGGATGATGCTCGATCTCCCCATCCTTGTGGTGCCTTCCAAGCTGCTGCTCCCTAACCCAGCCGGAGAGCAGTTGCTCGAATATCTCGGGATCGACCTTTCCTTCGAGGCCAAGGTCACGCGCAATTTCCCCTCCCCATTCGGAATGCTCATCGGGACCCTTCTTGTAATAATCGCCGAGCGCATAATAGCGGACGACATTGCCGGGTTTGCCATATAGGCGGACGGGATTGATCATGCCGGCCTTGCCTGTTCGCGGGGGCCATCGGCGCGGCCATGCTGGACGAGGTTCGACTGAATGCTGCCCTGGCGCGCAGCCAGCAAGGTCCAGGCATCGCGCGGCGGGATCGGCAATTTACCCTGCTCCGCGCCGAGAATGGCATCGACCTGCGCCGCCTCACTCTCGACCGCAGGCGACCCATCCACGCTCGGCGCACCGGTGGCAGAAGCACTGGAGCCCTGCCCCTCCTTAGCGGGAGGACGCAGATCATCACCCTGCCCCCTTTCACGCTCGAGCGCCTCTCGCACCCGTGCCTCGGCCTTGGCCAGTTTGACCAATTCGTCCGCCTTACTGAGCCGCTCCGGCGGACCCACACGTTCGACAAATGCAGGTTCGTCCGAGGAGACGACATTGTACCGGTCCGCGAACTTGACGACCGGAAGGTTACGCCCGAACCGGAGGAAACCGGAAAGATTGGGAAGGTTCGTGACCTCGGTGTGCATGACAAGCGGCCGGGTCACCTGTATCCGGGAGAGATTGACGCCGTCCCGCATGTCGTTGACGCCATAGCTCATGCCTTCATTGGCTTCGACCTGTTCGACCTGACCCAGATTTTCGGAAACATGCTTGGCGGTCGGGGTGTCATTGGCGCGCAGCGCCACCCAGGTCGAGCAATAGCCGGTGATGGCGGCAGCATCCTGAATGCCATAGGTGGCCTCAAGCTGCGGGTAACTCTGATAACCCAATATGCCGCAGCCACCATATTTGCGCGCCCGCGCGAGGAAGTCGCTCAGGGAGGGCAGCTTCTGGAGCGTTGGAAGTTCATCGATGACGCAATAGAGGCGCCGGTCCCGATCCGGCATGAGACTCATGATGGCGCTGATGGCGATGTCGAGCCAGACCGTGATCAGGGGACGCAGCGAGGGAAGCTGGTCCGCCTTCACGGTGATGAACAGCCAGCTTCCCGGTTCCCCTTTTTCCACCCAGTCGCGGATCGAGAAACCATCCTCCGTGTCATCGAGATAGGAAAAGCTGCGCATGACCGAGGCCAGTTCCGCCTGGATGCCGGCCGAGGTCCGGTCCCCTTCCATGCTGAGAAAAGCGGCAGCATCGGTGCCGGCGGCGAACGCCACGAGATCCTTGAGCTTGGACCGGAGCAACCGGTCAAGGAGCAGAGAGACATAGGTATGCTTCTGCCGGGCGAGCTTTCGCAGGACTGCCACCAGAGTCCCTCTCGCCGCCTTCGCCCAGAAGGGATCACCCCCCTTATCCGGGATCGTGGACTCAGCGATCTGGTCATAATGATAGTCGCGCGGGACATCGACCCAAGGGGACCATCGCGCGGTCCGCTGGTCGAGGGGATTGAGCAGCGTATCATATTTGGGGCGGTAGAATTTCTCGACGAAGGTGCCTGCGGTATCATAGACGATCGCCCGTCGACCCGATGTGCGAATGCCCTCCAGCATCTTGACGATGAGATTGGTCTTGCCGGTGCCGGGCGCTCCGCAGAGGAGGATATGCTCGGGCTCGAAAGCCTCCGGCACCGGGACTCCCCCGATCGTGAGCGGCCCCTTCTTCTGCCAGAGAAGCGCCCGCTTCAACTGTCTGACGGTGCCGAAGCGGGCGCCGCGCAGGAATTGATTGGAGCCAAGGCCGCGTCCCGTGCGGGTGAAATAGAACCAGGCCCAAAGCAGCATGGCGAGGGCGAAGACACCCGACAGAGCAGCCCCGTGCAGGAGGTAGCTTTCGAAGGCCGCGAGGGTCTTGTGGGCCAGCCGGGAGTCGAGCAGCGCCTTGGGCGTGGTCCAATATTGCTGGCCCGTTGGTGTCCTGAACAGGATCGGCGTGACATTGCCGGGAACCGCGTCTCTCATGAAGGTCGCCTGGCCGATCTTCACCAGCACGAAACGCTCATAGTCGGAGGATTTTTCGAGCGCATACCAGACGATACCGCCGATCCAGATCACGAGACCGGCAAGGCAAGTCTGGTAGAAGACCTGGGTGGTCATGCGGACATTGTGAACGATGGCCTGTCCACCCCTCGTCCAACTGCCCAGCGTGTCGTTGCGGAAGATGCTCATGAACGTCCCTCCTCAGACAGAAGGCCCCGCTCATCGAGCAATTGGCGGGCATAGCCTTGCCCCTTTTCCAAGGCCTGCGGCGCTCGTTCGCCGACCGCGGTCACGAGGATCGCGAACGTCTGGATTACCACCGCGAGGATCTCGTCTTTCGACGAGTAAATATAGGCGCGATCAGGATCGGCGGCCCTGGTCAGGACTGACCGGATGAATGCGGAAAGACTGAGATCGGCCCCATTGGCGCGCCGAAGGAGGCGCCGATGGAGGGCGTCGTCGAGACGAAAAGTAACTGTGACCATGCAGAAGCTCCGATGATACGGAGCCCCTACCGGGGAGGTGAAGCACAGCTTTTATAGTTGAAATGAAGGGATTTTTCAACACCCCGAGGACGGCGCGTTCAAAATGTCAGGATACGGAAAAATAATACGGATCATACCGCATCATTTCAGTATCTTATCAAGAAAATGCGATGGCCCGGTCATACCGGTATGACGATCTGCGGTGCATCGGTAATACCCGTATGACGCCCGCAAAGCCGCAGAAATGCTGGGCAAACGCCACGCAGCACCCGTGCGTGGGGTGCATTACAAACGGCCAGCGGTCGTGCGTCCTTTCTTCGCAGCGCGCTTGCCCGCTGCGTTGCCTCGTGCCGGAAGGCGCGGGGCTCCCCCGCAGGGGGTCTTGTTCTTCCCGGCGGCACGCCGGGCAGCAACTCTTTCCTCGCCTGTGCGCGAGACCTGGATTGCAATCATGATGTTCTCCATCGATAATGAGGGTTGGCGGGCAGACCATCCGATGAGGAAGATGATCATGCCCAAATTGACTGACCGGGAACGCCTTGCGGGCCTTGAGGCGCAACAGAAGAAGATCGCGCAGGATATCCTGGACACCCGCCGCACCCTGCGCGGCAAATATGCCGCCATGCTTGCCGATATGGAGATCGAGCGACTGTCGGAACGGGAGTGCCGCGAAATCCTTGTCCATGCGATCCGGGCGGGTGGCACGGCCTCGATCGCTGCTCTTAAAAGCCTCTCTGCGACACATCGCGCCGAACCCGACAAGCGCCCGTAGGGCGTCCCTGCGACGAGCACGGCGGAGCCGCGCGCAGGAGGCCCGCGCCGCATGGCGCGGCCTCGTCGACCGACGGGACCGGCGCTATCGCGGCGGTCCTTGAGGGCGACGAAAGGGTGGTGGAAAGGAAAAGAGCGGGACCGATCCGGGAGAAACCCGAACCGGTCCCGCTGTCCTTGGCGGGTTCAGTCGACCCAATGCGCAGGCCCTCCATAAAGGGTGAGCAGGATGGGATCGACGCCTATCGAGCGCATCACTCGTACAAGTTGCGCCTGGACCCCGCTACCCTCCGCAATGACGGCCTCGACCGGTCGCAGCCGGGCGATCTGGTCGTTGCGCACGAACCCCGCCCGATTGCCCCAGCGCCCCTTGTCGATGCCCAGCCTCACCACCGGTGTCCCGGTCCGGGCGGCCCAGGCTTCGGCGATGGCGTCCCCTCCGCATTTCTGCGCCGTGGTCAACAACACCATCGTCGGGCGCACCGCCTTGATCCGATCGAGGGCTTTCCAGATCGGCGTATAATCGGACCATTGGCTGCCACCGGAAAAGGCCACCAACGGGCCGTCGGGGTGATGCTGCCCAATCCGGCGTTGACGGCGCGCGGCGAGATAATCGGTGCCGTTGATGACGCTCGCGGTGCGCTTGGAGGATATCAGCGTGGCCTTTGGTGCTGACCAGGGCTTCCCGGTCTCATTGTGGAAGATGTCTGCCGCATGATCGCGCATGCAGGCCATTGCGTCGGATGCTTCGTCGAGAAAGGCGAGCAGTTCGTGCACCCGTTCCAGTTCGACGCTGTGGATCTCGCTGCCATCGGCGCGGCGGAGCAGGTCCTGCATGTCGCGCGTCGCCTTGTCCGCCTGGGCTGCCCACTGATCGGCTGCGCGGTGGAAGCTGTAGACCATCCCCCATGCGATGGTCCCCGCTGCGCTTTGCAGCCGGCTGTCCCGCAGCACGTCGAAAAGGGTCGTGACGATCAGTTCGATGGCGAGTTGGACCTGTGCCGGGTCGGGCATCTCGCAGGGCATTTCATCCTCGCCCTTCCCGATCCGCACCCCATCCAGATCTGATGCGAAGGCGGCGAGGAAGCTCTCGCTTGTCGAGTTGTCGTCGGCGGCGATGTGCGCCACGATCTCGGAGAAGGAGCGGATGGAACGGTTGGTCTTGGTCATGGGAACCTCCTTGTACTGAACCAAAAGAGGCTTTCCCTCGACACGGGCTTGCGCCGGCGGGGTCAAGGATCGTGGCGCAGCCACGACCGCGAAGCGGCGATGGGGGTCACGATTTTTTCTGGCGCGCGCCAGGCCTGACAGGGAGTGCCGCCGCCCGCCCGCCAGGAAAAATGGTGGGGCCCCGTCGTCCTTGAGGCCGCCGGTGTTCCCCGTGTAAACTTAACCCCGATGTTGAGAGAAGAGAGGAGGCTCGAGAATCGGGGGCTCGATGCCCCCGATTCTCGAATGGGTGCCTCTGGACGAAACCTCAAAAGGCGCGGGGCAGGCTCGATGCCTGCCTCGGGTCTTCGTCAAGCCTTGCGGCGGGCACCGACCTCGCCATCGGGCGGGATGTAAGCGGCGAAAGGATCGCCATCATTCAGATGACCGAAGGGGGTCATGATATAATCGCCGCGGTCCCTCCCGACTGCGCAGATCACGTAGCGCGGTTCACCCGTGGCGGCATCAGTGCATTCGAGCAGGGCAAGATTTCCATCGGCAGCTGCGCGCAGCAGCGTTTGGAAATTGCGGCGATAAGAATCTGGAATAGCCATGAACAACTCCCATGGAAAAGGGGACGGTCGCACCCGCGCCGTCCCCGATGATGTCTTATAAGGGCTACAATCAGCTGCGCCGCCTACGCCAACTGGCCTTCGGACGACCGACGTCTGCGGCGGGGGCCTGGTCCGCCTTGCGGAAGGCATGGATCGGAACGCTGGCCTTGCGCAGCGCCTGGTAGAGATTGGCCTGGATGCCGGACCCTTCGCCCAGCACGGCTTCGACCGGCTGCAATTCGACCATCTTGCGGTTCCGGGCGAAGGGCGCTTTACGCCCCGCTCCCGGCAAGGTGTAGGCGACAAGCGGAACCTGGCGGTCCCCCGCCCATGCCGCGACGATGGCATCGAACCCCTTCCGTTGGGCGGTCGTCACCAGCATCATATGCGGTATGCGTTCGAGAATGAGGTCGAGACGCTCCCAGATTGGTTGCCAGTCATGCCAGACGGCATGGCCCGAGGCGATCACGATCGGTCCCGTTGGCAGATAGCGCTCGCGGGCGGCGAGATCGCGAGCGCGCAGATAGTCCTGCACGGCGACCTGGGTTGCGCTCGATGCTTGCAGCGCGCGAGCCGAACGGGTCTTGCTACCCTTTGAAGGGGACCAGGGCCAGCCGGACTGGGCGCGATACATTTCGGCCGCATAGTCGCGCATACACTCGACCGCCTCGCGCTGTTCGGTGGTGGACTGGCAGAGGAGCTGCTTATCCTCCAGTTGCTGATTATAGACCTCGGAAAGGTCGGGCCTGTTCGCCATGTCGCGCAGTTCATCGGCAAGCGCATCCTCA
Organism: Sphingobium sp. TKS; assembly: GCF_001563265.1. NCBI lineage: Bacteria > Pseudomonadati > Pseudomonadota > Alphaproteobacteria > Sphingomonadales > Sphingobiaceae > Sphingobium > Sphingobium sp. TKS. Next base: position 769,499 of record NZ_CP005084.1, read on the forward strand.
CGCCGTTCCAGCTTGTTAGCCACGAAGTGGAAGGAGTTGACGAAGCCCCAAGCGATCTCCGCGGCGAGCGGTTCAAGCCGCGTATCGGCGAGGAGGTCGAAGATGGTGGCGATCACCGCCCCGCACTCAGCCTGCGCCGCGAGCGGCTCGGGCATATCATGATCACCCGGTTCTTCGCCCGGCTCAACGATGGTGAGGGGTATGGGATCACCGAAGGCGCGCTGGAAATCGGAGCTGGCGGTGATCGCGGCATAGAGGCTCTTCAGGTCAGCGAGGCTGTCCACGCTGCGGGGATGAATGTCCGTCATGGGATATCTCCTCATGGGATGGGCAAAGAAAAAGGGCTGGAGAAGCAGCGCTTCCCCAGCCCGATTGCTGCGATGATCGAACCCTCAGTTGCGGAAATCGTCATCGAAATCGGCACCGGCGCCGGCTAGCTGGCCGCCCAGTTCCGCAGTGCTTGCGCCGAAGCCACCTTCGCCGCCCGGTTGATAGTCGGAACCGCCGCCGCCCATGCTGTCGTAATTGGCGGTGCCAAAGCCCGAACCGCCGAAGTCGGACCGGAGCGTGTCGCGCCGCCAGGCGATGGAGTAGCCTCCATTCTCGATCGGGAACAGCGCAATCGCCAGCGGTTCGGGGAGGCTCGGATCATCGATATTGCCGGCGAGGAAGACTTCTCCGGACCTTTTCGCGGTTGCCTCCCACAGCGCGCCCACCTGCACCCACCGCCGCGCGACGTTGAGGGCGATGACTTCATAGACGGGCGCCCTGGGGTTCATGCTATCGACCTTGCGCAGGCCGATCCGGGGGAGATCGATCGTGCGGGTGGCGAGACGGCCTTCGAGACGACCATTGACGAGATGAACTTCACCGATATTCATTGACTTGACCTTTCATTCTATCGCTCGAAACCCATTCCCGGCGACAAAAATCTCAGATCCCTCTCTTCTCTGGTCCCCGACCGTAGGGCCTGACGCATCCCTCTCGGCTCTGGCGTACGCCACCAAGCAACCGCTTCCCCCTTTTCGCGCATGTGCTGAACGCCCGACAATCTCGCGACCGCGATACCCTCTGGCCCAGCGCGGCAGGGATGACCGCCCGCCAGGGCCGAGACCCGCGCAGCGGGGCTCGGGGCGAAGCCCGTCAGCCCGGCGTCCGCGGAACGCGGGCGGCCGCCCATCCCCCTTACAAGCTACAAGACCAACTCCTGCACGGCTCCACGCAACGCGGACATAAGCCGCCGGCCATGCGCAAAGGAGAATGAGGGGCCATTTCTTCGCGATCGGCGCATAAAGTCGATTTCGAAATCATCCGGGTTTCGATCTCCATCGCGGCATGAGAGCATCGATATTCGCTGCCAAGCACTCGGACATCCCGTCAGCTGTGGTCATAGGTTGGCCAAGCCGATGATGGCGGTTCGTCGCGGTCAAATAGAACCCAGGACGCGTCGCCCTGAAAGGCGGCCTCAAGGATCGTCCAGAGTTCGCGTGACACACCAAGCGGCGGTTCGACTTCACCCAAAACCACGCAAGTGTGAACGAAAAAGCCGTAGAGATGAGGCTCGATCACCAGCGCGCCGTGGTCGACCACGACCCGGCCGCCTTCATTGCGGGGGGCATTCAAGATGAGTTGATCGATGGCGTTCCGCTCGGCCTTGGGCAGGTGGGCGGTAGAAACGACATAAAGTGCCGACAGACGCATAAGTACCCCTTCGAAACAGATTTCAGGCGGGCTTGTCGAGCGTGACGGAGAGGCTGTCGCGCGTCGCAGTCAGCGCGAGAGTTCGCCCCTTCGGATGCAACCACTGGACCTTGCGTTCAACCGCATCGCGAATTTGCTCTATCAGTGCGGCTTCCTCGCCAAGCAGAAGCGCATTGGCGAGATCGCGTGCGTCGCGCTCAAAAAATTGGCTCTGGGTTTTCCAACTATCGCTGTTGGCATCGTCGGACGCGCAGAAAATGCAGCTCTTCATCCACCAGGCAAGCAGGGACGGCGCTATCTTTGCCTTGGCATCGAATAAGATGATGGCTTCATCCAGTTCAGTTCCACCATTGCCGCAGACGAGCATCTCCAGTGGATAGCTGAGATGGTTTCTTCGTGCTTCCGGCAAAGTAGATTCGGCAATAACAAGGTCGAGGTGGATTGAATCGACGGGTCCGGAAGCGAACGCAGCATCGAGGGGATCGTCTCCATAGACCGCCTTCTCGCCATTCCGTTCGATCGAGAATGTAATCTTGTCCAGTCGGGGGAGCCGGTCATACCAGCTATAGCCAGCAAATTGTTCCTCGGCGCATACCACTTCACCGCCCATTCGCGCGGCATCTTGCAGTATCGGGGCTGCGCCTTGCTCTATATCCACATCGAACCGGGGCACGATGATCATCGTTGCTGAACGCACAGGGCCACCGCATTCTCGACCCTGGCTGTCAGCAGTGATGGGCATCCACGCTTCGAGCCATGGAGCCGCCTCAGCCAGGGTCACGCCCAATTGCTCAGCACGTTTCCAGCGCTTGAAGGAAAGACGATGGTTGGACTGCTGCGCAATGACACGATAGATGCCGGTTTCCGCCTCGAGCCGAAGCGTGGCAAGGGCGTCATTCTCTACCATCTCCTTTCGGGCCGGCAAAACGAGTTGCAGGTCCGGCGCATCGACGATGTCGATCTTGACGTGCCAACGGTCGAAGGTTCCGATCTCCAACACGGACGGCATTAGGCATGGCGCGGTGACACCATGAAAATTGAACCGGGGTGCGTCATTGGGATCATAACCGGCGGCCGAAAATATCCCGATCCTGCATCCCCGGCATTCTTCGATCCGAATAGCGCCGGCCAGAAAATCTTCTCTGGGCAACTCAGTTCCGTTAAAGATGACAGGGAGCGGGAAATAGCGCGATGCTTCGCGAACGGAATCCGGTAAGCGCTCGATCCACTGTTCAGGGAGCGTGATCTCAAGCTGAGTGCCGGCAGTTCGGGAAGAACACTCCACGGCAAGAGCCATGTCGCCCTCCCAGGCGTTTTCGGGAATTTCGACCTCCCAGCCCTGCCCCGCAGCGCGCGACCAGGATCTGATGATGACGTGGTGACCGGCAAGACTGAAAACACCCATGCCAGCGGGATCCTCGCGTCGCGCGATGTCCTTGTCCCAGCCGGAATAGCCCAATGTCACAAGGGCCGACGGATCATCGATGCCGGAACCGTCATCGGAGAAGATCAGTTTCTGGACCCCATCGATGTCGGTCACATCGATGTCGATCCGGCTCGCGCCTGCGCGGCGGGAATTCTGTAACAGTTCATGAAGGACGTCATGAATTGTGCCGTTGAACAGGCGCGAGACGCGGGTGATCAGCGACTGACCGACGGACGGCTGAATGCTGGCTGGAAGCGACATATCGTTATGCTCCGTGGGATGGAGGTCCATTCCTCCGATCCATCCTTCAGTCCCCCTCCTTCCTCCCTATTGCGGGCCTGCGGGTTCCGGTGGCACGCATGGCGTGAGCAGCTCTATTGGGTCCGACTCTTTCGATATTCGATGTGGATTTTCAGCATCCGACCAGTCGATATTGTCGATCACCCAGCCCGGCACAAAATCCCAATCAAAGCAGAGCGGATAGGTCGCGCTGACTTCCTGCCAGGCTTTCTCGACAGCGCTCGTCCAACCCACGACAATCAGGCGCAATGCAGCGGTCCCGACGGTCTCGAAACTGCGCGCAATAGCCGCAGCCAAAAGCTTTGCGGCCTGATCGCCACTGGTCTGGTCCCGCAAAGCGAGCACGGCTTCCCAGAGGCACGCCGCAGTTTCGAGACTGAACTCTTCACTCTGGTTCATATGCTGATCCTTTCATGTGAAGCTCAGGCCGCGTTTTGGGCGCAGCCCTGGTAAAGTCCGAGATCGCATGCCATCAGCGCATCGACAGCCGGCTCGAGCCGATCGAATGCATTGGCGAGGTCAATAATCGGAACGCAATGGCAGGCATCGCCTGTCCCATGATCGCCGCGATAATGGATCGGCAGCATATCGGCAGTCATTTCGGGAAAAACCGCTCGAACAACCAGCGTTTCGACCCGGCGGGCCACGAGACCGACGCGACGAGCCAGATAGGACCGTTCAGGTTCCCGCATGGGAAAATAGCGATCGGGCGCGATCAGCGGTGCTAGGCGTACACATTGAAGCCGGCCCCCAATATGGGGACCAAGGATCGAGGGAAGCATGGCCTGTCGGCCCGCTGCAAGTGCCGTCCAGGGTACCAACGCGCGATATTCGAACAGCAGCGCCGCGCCCGGAAGCCGGACGCGCGTAACGATAATGTCCATGTTAGAGCGGTTTCCACTCATTCCGGTTCATATCCGCACGATTTGAAGTAATTGGCGCATTCGTCGGGCAGGAAGATATCGACGAGCTTTCCGATCAGGCCCCAAAGCCCGCTGACGGTTCGCTCGCCCGCTTTGCGCAGCATTGCCTTCAGCCGGGAGAACGCCTTCTCGATTGGGTTGAAGTCCGGGCTGTAGGGTGGAAGGAAGCGCAGGGTTGCACCTGCGGCCTCGATGAGCACTTGGACCGACGCACGCTTGTGGCTCGACAGGTTGTCCAAGATGACGATGTCGCCCGGTCGCAGTTCCGGCACGAGCACTTGAGCTACGTAGGCTTCAAACCAGTCGCCGTTGATCGGGCCGTCGAGCACCATCGGCGCAATCATGCCGGTCATGCGCAGGCCGGCCACCAGCGTGGTCGTCTTGCGATGGCCGTGCGGGAAGCCCATCCGCAGACGCTTGCCTTTGGCGCAGCGGCCATGGCTGCGGGTCATGTTGGTCGCCGTCCAGGTCTCGTCGATGAAGACCAGGCGTTCTGGTTCCAGATCGAGCTGACCGTCGAACCAGTGGCGACGCTGCTTCAGAACGTCGGGACGGTCTTGCTCGATCGCGTGCCCGGTCTTTTTTTCCGCGTGATGCCGTGGCGCACGAAAAAGCGATGCAGCGTGCCGATCCCGACCGGGGCGCCACGATCGATCAACCGAGCCTGAACTTCGACAAGGGTCATGTCGCCCTGTTCGGCAAGCAGTTCACGGATGAAGCCGCCATGCGCCTCGATCCTGCCCGAATGCCGGTCTCCGCCACGTGGCTTGGCAACAGCCTCACCATGTTCCAGCGCGCGTTGCCGCCAGCGGATCGCGCTCGATGCGCTGACACCAAACCGGTCAGCCGCAGCCCGACAACTCAAACCCCCATCAATCGCAGCAATGACCCTGTCCCGCAGGTCCTGTGAAAGCGTTCGTGCCATCCATGCTGGCCTCCTGCCACCAGCAGACAGCGTGAATCACATCAGCGCAGCAAAGGGAACCCCTGCTGATTCAGTTCGTGTGGAAACCGCTCTAGACCTCCGATGAAAGGGGGGCACGCCACGAATGACTGAAAAGAACGGATCGATCAGATTATCGTCGATCGCCGGCAAAGGTCGCCGTTGCCGTCAGGCGCATCAGATATTATTCTCGGCGCATGCCGGACTCGGCGTCGATGGCGATCGTGCCCGACCCGGCCATGCTCCAGGATTTCAACCACCCTCTGGATCGACACGGATCGGGGAGGATTTATGCGCGAACTCGACGAAGAAGAACGTGAGATACTCCGCATGTTGGACAGCGGAATTTCCACCCCGGACCTGATCACGATTGTCCGTGATCTTGGCGATGTGCTGCGGCAGCAAGGCTATGTGATCCAGGCCAATGTGGCCGAACTTGCCGCCGACCGCCTGATCTATCTCCAGGCACGCCTGAAGGCACTGACGGCAGGACCACTCCCCTACCAGTCATGAACGGGCAGTTCCGGGAGGACCGGACCGTCGCAGTCGAAATGCAGCAGACCAATGCCCCGGCTGCGTGCCAGGCGGATGGCAGCCATAAGATCCTCGGGAAGCGAAAATTCCCGCGCAGGATCGAACTGCCGCGTCGCGACGAACCAGCCACGCGCGTTGCGCGCAACGGTGATCGGCGCCTCATGCGCATGGCCATTGGTCCAGCTATCGAGCATCGCCGCTGTGGCCATAGAGAGATGAGTGGTGGCAAGGACGCAGTAACGCCCGATTTCCGCCCCTGGCAGCGCTGGGAATTCGCCGTTCGAACTTCGCAGCTCTGGATGGGTTCCGGTTGAGGATGGAGAAGCTGACAATAAGGATGCCAGCCCGCGTGAGGAACGGGACATGGGAATTGCTCCGGATTTGAAGGGTCCGACACAGAGGTAGACGGCGGGACCGATCGCGGGAGATCGATCCATACTTCTCAGACCTGCCTGGCAACAGCGCGTCGCCGCAAATCAGGGATCAGCGCGTTATCATAGACGCTCTCGCCCGAGCGTTCGAGCGCATGCTGTTCGGCACGATACCAGTTCGGCGCGTCGATCGTGTAGAGCTCCATCCCATATTGCTCGTCGCCGCTCAGGAACTGGACTTCGACAATGAAGGTCTGGATTTGAGGGGAAGCGCCCATGGCGGTATCCTTTCGCAAGAGAAATTGCGGCCCCGGCGGGCGCCGGAGCCGAAGCGGATCGAAAAAGCGGATTTACGTCGGGCGCTCAGTGCGCCTTTTCGAGGAGCTTGCGCCCCTTGGCCTCGAGGTCGAGGCGATTGTCCTGATTGGATTTCGTCCGCGCGTGGGCGGTGATGCCCTGGACGAAATCGAAGAGACTGGCGGGCGGATGGCCTTCCTCGGCCAGCACCGTGGAAATGATCTTGCCGGTTTCGGCCTTCGAAAAACCCTGCTTACGCAGGAACGTTTCGCGATCCTCGTCGGTGCGCGCCACGATCCGCTCGCGCGCGGTGCGAATGCCATCGATAAAGCTTCGAGGGGAGGAATCCGCGAAATTTTCAAGCGCCGGCGCAGTTTCATGGGCGAAGCGATTGGCCGCGAATTTGGAGTGCCGGATCGAGATTTCCTCGAAATTCTCCGCGCCCCAAATGTTCCTGTTCATGCATACCGCGCGGAGGTAAAACGTCGCCATGCCAAGGGTTTTGGAGCCGACCTCCGAATTCCAGCAATAAAATCCCCGGAAAAAGAGATCTGGATCGCCATTGGCAAGACGGCCCGCCTCAATCGGATGGGTGTCGTCAACCAGGAACAGGAAGACATCGCGATCGGACGCATAGAGGGTCGTCGTGTCGCGGGTCACATCGACATAGGGGTTATAGTGCATGCTGCCCCAATCAAGTACGCCTGGAACTTTCCAACGCGTATCACCGACACCATTACCCGCGATCTTCATCACCGCGGAGACCAATTCATAATCCCAGATACGGCCGTAATCCGGCCCGGTAACGGCCCGAAGTTCCGTGCGCCCCTCTTCGGTCTGGAGCAGCTTCACCTGTTCACCGCGATGAGCGAGCAGGCCGTGCTGGAGATTGATGCCCGCTAGGGCCGCCGGCAGTGAGCGGAGATAGGAAGCCGGCGCGCCGACCAGGCTCGAAAGCTGGCCAAAAGACCAGTTGGTGGGCGCAACAGGGCGATCGTCACCGGGAACGAAAAGGCTGAGGCGCTCGGCATCTTCGGACCGCGCCTCGACCCGAACCGCCCTGCTTTCGACGATCCGGGTCGTGGCGCGATCGGCGCGGGCGCGGACGCTGTCATAAAGGTCGGTCAACGAGAGGAACTTCTCGTCATCGGGTCGCGAATACCATTCGGAGGAAACCCGGCCGATATTGCGGCCCCGTGAGATATCGACGCGATAGGCACCGCCAACTGGCGATGCATCACTGTGCTGGACGAGATTGGACATGGGATGATCTCCTCATTCGAGTTGGACCTCGGGCGCATCCACACCCGGTCCGCATCCATCCCACCCTCTTCCCTCCCGTTCCTGTCTCGCTGCCCGGCCTGCCCGGCCTTACAGTCCGCCCGGTTGCTCGGGCATGCTGATCGCATCGGCTTGACACTGATCGGTCGGGAGCCATTCATACAGGAGATGGGCATCAGGTTCATGTTCAGAGCCAATTGCGATGCGGATAAGCCTGCCATCGCAGGCAAAGGCGCCGGCGCGAGGGAAGTCCATGAAAGTGCGGCCTTCGAACACGAAATCTCGCGATCTGATGGCTGTGACGGTCCGCGTCGTGCCGAGCGCCCGATGCCCCTTTGGGCCGTACAGAAGCGTCATGCGATCACCGACCTTGAGTTGCTTGCGAAAGGCGGCAAGCGAGATGCGGCTGACAACGGGATTGGCAGCACCACGCCGGGCAGACAGGGCCGCCCAATAGGCCCTGCCGATCCTGATATCGGTATAGAAGGCGCAACTCATAAAGTCCTGAAGGAGGTTGGAACGGGTGAAGCCGAAGCGCTCGACCTGATCACGGATCATCACGATGAAAGCATGACGCGCTGGTGGGTCGGTGAGGTCCGCCGGCGCATCGAGCAACTCAACGATGATCTTGCGACCGCCGGTGAAGACCTGGCTGCTCACCGAGAAGCGGGCGCCTGCAATCAGCCCCAACAGATGCTGCTCGATACGATGACACAGCGCCGGCAGCGCTTCACCCTGCCGGTAGAGATCGCCCTCATAATGGAAATTGCCCCGGCTGTCGGGTTCTGTCTGACTGTAGGAAAGGATCGGCGCAGGGAGGATGTTTGGCGCTACGGACATGGACGCTTCCTTTTGCGGATTGAGGGGACGGACAGGCGGATGCGCAAACCCTTGCGACACGCGCGCCGCACAATGTCGCCACACCCACTTCCCTCCTCAGGCGAGGTTCCCCGATGCTGACTCGTGAGATTGCCAGAGGAGGCACGTCGGGTCGGTGCCAATATTCAGGCGAGGAGCGCAGGATCGATAGCTTCATCCTCCGCGAAGTCGGTCGTCCAGATTATGGCATCGACAAAAGCCATCCCACACTCGATGACTTCGACTTCAGAAAGAAGGATGATTTCGCCCTCGGCATTCTCAATGAGACAGAAGGGTTCACCATTTCCACGGGAGCGAACCATCGCCCGCTGCTGCATATGGGGAATGATCATGATCAGATTTTCCTTAGTAGCATCCAGATAGGATGCTCTTCCTTCTGGGCTGTTGCACCGTTCGACTTGGGATGATCAATTGCGACGGATATTACCTCACCCTATCGCCTTTCCTTTGACTCATTGAACTTAACGCGGCATGGTTTTACCGTTTCGCAACTGATCCGACTCCAGGGTCAATCCATTCTCAATATTCCAGGAAATGTCCTCATGGCCGACACCCAACAGCCCGACTACACGACTTTGACGGTTCAACTGCTGAGCGCTTTTGTTTCGAAGAACAGCGTCTCCAGCGATGAACTTGCTGGTCTCATCCATGCGACCCGGACGGCCTTGATGACTGATACAGCGCCTGTCGTCGAGGACGCGCCCCAATATGTTCCGGCTGTCAGCATTCGCAAAAGCCTTGCATCCCGCGAGCATATCATCAGCCTGATCGACGGACGTCCATACAAGACCCTCAAGCGGCATCTCGCGAGCCATGGTCTGACGCCGGACGAATATCGTGCCCGCTATGGTCTGCCCCAAAGCTATCCGCTCGTTGCACCGAGCTATTCCGATCAGCGCCGTGAAGTCGCGAACAAGCTGGGCCTGGGCCGGCTCCCCGCCACTGCCAAGGTGGCGGAGGCCGCACCGGCTGCAAAGGCAGCGGCGCCAGCTTCCAAGCCCGCCACCAGCAAGAAGGCAGACACCAAGGCCGCCGCCGCGCCCGCGAAGAATAATGCCACTGCCGAACCCGCCAAGACACCGGCAGTTGTGACAGTCAGCGATAAGGTTCCGGCCAAGGCAGCGCCGAAGGTGGTAGCGCCTTCGACTTCCAGCAAGGCTCCCGCCAAGACATCGAAGCCCAAGGCGCAAGCGAAGCCCGCAAAGGCGGCTCCTGAAAAGGCGGCAAAACCAGAGGTGAAGGCGAAGGCGAGCCCGGCCGCCGCGAAGACTGGCAAGAAGCTGGTTGCCGCCAAAGCAGTCCCTGATGCCAAGGCGACGACGCCTGCGGCGGACACAACCAAGTCGGCACCCAAAGCTGCGCGCAAAAAGCTTGGCATCAAGATTCCCTCGGACGAGCCGACATCATCGGCGAGCGGCGAACCGGCGGCAGCAGTAACCGAAACCGCATGAGGCTGAATGCCGCCTTCGGCTGTTTCAACGGGTCGAAGGCGGCATGATCGGGATGAAATCCGAGCGGCGGCTGTCAGGATCGTTCAACGATAATAGCGTTGAGGATTGTTTCCGCCTTCTCGGGTGGCAGAAATAATCTCGTCTTATACTGGATGATTTCACTGAACGCGCCGCGCGCCTTCAGCCATTCCCTGTCATGAGGCTGGAAGTCCCGTATCTCTATTCTGCGACTGCCGTTGACGATCGACGATATCAGTCTCGCCCCGCCAAGGCCGGGGACAAAAGCCCCCTCTCCATTTTGCGCCGCGGCAATCAATTCTTCAGCGCTCAGCTTCATGGCCCGTTCAAGCCCAAACGCCGATTGCAACTTGTCGAGGGCCGATGGCCTGATGATACGGCCCAGCACCGATAATCCCGTGCCATCGTCGATCCGCCAGACACGAACGTCGTCTTGCGGCAATTTGTGCCATACAGGTAACAGCAGACCGGTAGCGACGCTGATGGTTTCCACGTCGAGCCGTGCCTCGGTCTCAGCGACTTCAGCATCCCAGAGGTCCTTGAACGTCGGGCGGCTGATCACGGTCCAGTGGCTATGCCCAAGCGCTGCGATTTCCATGCGTGATGTACCGGTCGGCCGGACCAGCTGGCACATGGCAATGGGCCGCCCGTCCTCGTCCGTGATCGACCAGGATGGCACGCGCAAGGCGACGCGACCGGACCGACCGTTGCGCAGAAAGGCGATGTCGCGGGTCTCTTCCCAGAGATGCATGAGGCGGTTCCAACTGGTCGCGTGCGGACGCAAATGGAGTTCCAGGCGCATGAGCTTTGTTTCCGCGCCCGTCACCGGATCGGTCCGAAGGACCTGATCCGACAAGGTGACGATCTTCTCCGCACGGATCGTTTCGACGCCAAGATCCAAGGTGCCCGCCTCACGCGCAGCGTCCACGCGGGCCTGGATGAGGCCCATATATTCTTCGAAGATGGCGTTCTGGGTCGCGATCCGCAGAGCCAGGATGCGATTAAGCCAGCGCTGGATCGGCGGGAGCCGTTCGAGCAATGCGCCGCCATCGTCGACAAGCTTGAGACCGGTCATGTCCATGAAGTCGTTGAGGGTGACACTGGCGAGCTTTCCCGCGCCCAGCAGATGATACCATTGCGTCAGCGCTTCGCGCGCATAATCGCTTTCGAGATTGTCGGCCGGATCGAAGAGATTTTGTCCACCGGTCTGACGCTGGCCGCGCGTCAAAGCGCCCAGGCTGTCGAGGCGCCGGGCAATCGTGCTGATAAAACGCCGCTCGCCTTTGCAGTCGGTCGTCACCGGCCGGAACACCGGTGGAAACGCCTGGTTGGTACGGTGCGTGCGCCCCAGGCCCTGGATCGCAACGTCCGCGCGCCAGCCCGGTTCGAGCAGGAAATGAATGCGGCGCTTGTGCGCGCTCTTGCAGGCAAGATCGGCATGATAGGATCGGCCGGTCGACCCGGCGTCGCTGAAGACCAGGATCGACTTGATCCCATCCATGAAAGCCCGCGTTTCCGCAATATTGGCGCGGGCACTGCGGCGCTCGACCTTCTGGCGGCCATGGCTGTCGATGACTATGCGTCGTGAGCGGCCTGTTACCTCGGCGACCATATTGGTCCCGAAATGCGCGATCATGGCATCGAGCGCGGCGGGCACAGCCGGCAGGGAGCATAGTTCCTCGATCAGGGCTTCACGCGCCGCGATCGCCTCCTGGCAGTGAACCGGCCGCCCCTCGGAATCGGCCATAGGCTCCGATCGCATGCTGTCGTCGCTCGCGCGGAAGACCCGCATCTGGCGCGTGGGGAAGGCGGATGTGAGATAGTCGATAAGGATCTGAAGCGGTGACAAATCCAGATCCAGCGTAGCGCGTTCTTCCGCCGACAGGCCCGCAAGACGACGATCCAATATAGCTTCCGCAGTGGTGACGAGTTGGACGACGACCGCGTGCCCTGCGGCGATCTCGGCCTCGAACGCCTTGATCGCCGTGGGCATCTTCATGGAGATCAGCAGCTGCGAAAAGAAGCGTTGCTTGGCGCTCTCAAACCGGCTGAGCGCCGCCCCCTTGGCCTGGGCGTTGAGGGTCGCACCCGACATGCGGTCGACGATGTTGGAGGCTTCCAGGACTTTCTGGAGTCCGCGATGGACGATCGCCCAGCTATCCGCGTAAGCGTCGTAGATCGCAATCTGATCTGCGGTCAGCTTATGTTCGAGCGGCTCATATTCGACGCCGGCGAAACTCAATGCCCGGGCGGTATAATGCCCCATGGCTTTCAAGTCGCGGGCCACGATTTCCATGGCGGCAATGCCGCCGTCGTCCATGGCAGCCATGAAGGCATTGCGATCGGTAAAGGCGGTGCCCGGTCCCCACAGACCAAGCCGCGAGGCATAGCTCAGATTTTCAGGCTTGGTGGCGCCGGTCGCCGAGACATAGGCGATGCGTGCGCGGGGGAGCGCATTTTGGAGCCGGACGCCAGCCAGGCCCTGGTCCGAGCCCTTTGCGGTCCCGAAATCATTTTCGGTCCCGGCGGCATTGCCCATGGCGTGGGACTCATCGAACAGGATGACCCCCTCGAAATCCGATCCGGTCCATTGAAGGATCTGTTGCAGGCGGGTGGCGGTCTCATGGCGCGCGGAGCGCAACGTTGCATAGGTGAGGAAGAGAATGCCCGAAGCCATGCTGATCGGCTGCCCGATGGGGAAAGCGTCCAGGGGCTGGATATCGATGGGAAGGCCGCCAAGGGCGCTCCAGTCCCGGCGCGCATCCTCGAGCAGGGCTGCGCTCCGCGATATCCAGATGGCGCGGCGATTGCCCCTGTTCCACTGGTCGAGGATGCAGCCGGCACCCTCCCGGCCCTTGCCGACGCCCGTACCGTCGCCGATGAAATAGCCGGAGCGGTAGAACCGCCCCTGCGCATCCTCATGAAGCTGGTCGCCGGCGCTATTTGGGGTGAATGTGCCAGGCAGGTCCCTCGCAAAAGCTTCACCGGCGTGGATGATTGTTTCGAGCTGCGCCTCGGACAGCTGCGTCCGGGCGCTGCGCTGAAGCATCGGCCGCCAGTTCGGCGCGGGCGGCAGGACCGACGCCATGGCCATGGATTCGACAAGCTGGTCGGGATGCCGCGTTGCCCCCTCAATTGTCATCCGGGCAAGCCGCCAGGGCGTATAGAGCCCAACCGGCTCACCGGGCGGCACGGGCTCGTCCAGGATCTGATAATCTAAGGGTTCCGGATCATCCTTCTCGTCAGGCCATCGCGCCGGTGGAGCAAGGCGCGGCGATGCAAGCGCACTGAAAAGCGGCGACGGGGCAGCGCCGCGTGGCGGCCGAGTCCGGAATCTTGCCACGGGCGCGGATGGTTCAGGTAGTGAAGAGCCGTCCAGCCTTGGCGGCAGTGCCAGGACAGGGGCCAGCGCCGCGCGGATATCGGGCGCGCAATGACAGGTTGCAGACCCCGTCCAACCCTTGTCGAACAGGAGCAGGCGGACGGCGATGCTCGTCCCGTGTTTGGCATAGGGCGATCCCAATATCGTGATCTCGGCGCGGGGCGGCACTACCTCTGCCACCGAAGCATAAGCCGCCGCGCCGCTGCCATCGGCGGCAAAGGTTGAAGGCATGATCGCAACGCAGCGTCCACCTGGCGCCAGGCGCAATAGTGCCGAACGCAGATGGCGGGCGCCGCCATGTCGGTCCCGGCCCCTGCCCTCGCTGCGGCTGAAAGGCGGATTGATGAGGATGACGGAGGGACTGATGTCCACCGGCAAATGGTCATGGATGAATTCAGCGTCATGGGTGGTGACTGCCTGCCCCATGACAAGCGCGAGCAGCGCGGCGCGGGCCGGATCGCGTTCGTTGAGCGTGATTTGCGCTGGTGCCGCCCCGCAATGGGCCAGCAGCATGCCTGTGCCGGCCGAAGGCTCCAGGAGGCGATCATCGGTGCCGATCCGGGCCGCCTGGTTGACGAGCCAGGAGAGGGCAAGCGGCGTGCTGAACTGCTGCATCGCCACCTGATGTTCGGACCGATAGCTGTGGGTCGGAAGCCGGTCCTGGAGGAACAGCAGATCGTCAAATCGCGCTTCAGCCGTCCGGCTTTCCGCTTCGCTGGCCCCGCTCTCGCGAAGGAAAAGGACCTGAGCGGCTTCGAGTGCGTCATAGGCGTCACGCATCGACCAGTCGCCCCATGCATCGCTGGTTCCAAAGCTTTGCGTCATCAGCCGCTTGAGCGTCTGACGGCTGGGCGGCCGGGAGGCCGCCAGCAATGCGGACACGGCTTGGGCAACGTCGAATAGCTGCCGGACCTTTTGAGGCACATCTGCATCGGGCGCCTCGACGGGCGCGAAGAGTGGAAGGGTCATGAAATTTTCCTGGCTGGGGACCGGTTCGGTCGGTCGGCATCCACCTGCGCCGGACATGCGACCGGACAGGGCGGATGCAAAAAGGGGCCGCAGCGCAAGGCGACAGCCCCAAGGATGATCAATGCAGGCTGTCAGGCTGCCTGGGCGATGTCGTCGTTCTCAGCCGGGGGCAGCACTTGCGCATCCGCGGCAATATCTTCACCGCTTGCGCCCGGTTCGATGTCGTCTTCATCCGGCTCAACCGGCGGGCTGAAGCGCATTGCGTCGGGCAGCCAGGCCAACGCCTTTTCCTTGAGGTCAGCCTCGATGATCAGCGCGCCGGAGAAAAGCTTTTCGGCCGACAAGGCGAGATCATGCTTTTTCGAGGCGCTGTAACGGCTGCTGAGTTCAATCCCGCCAATCCCCTCGAACTCCGACAGGATCGACGCCTTGCTGATCCGGTCGAAATAGTTGTTCGCGGTGGGCCGCCACCATGAAGCGACGTCGATTTCCAGTTTCTGACCCAGGTGATCGATAAAGTGACTCCCGGATTGACCAGCAGGAACGGCCTGCATCGTACGGGCAATCAACCAGCCGAACCAGGCGGCTCGGGCTTCCTCAGCAAGCGCGCAAAAGGCGTCATAGCGTTCCCGCTCATCGGTAGGTTCGGTCCAGCTGCGATCAAGGCTGGCGTCGCACTTCATCCACTCCTCGGCTGCCGATGTCCCACTCTTATAGTCGGTGAGCCGGGAAAAAGGCGCATTGGCACGCAACTCGGTGGCAAGATCACTGGTCCGATATTTCCGGGTCGCAGCGTCAGCCATATAGAAGGTGGCGAGATCGAGCGCGAAGCGGGGATCGCTGGCGACATGGATACGGAGCAGCTCGGCCTTCATCTCAGCCAGTTCCTCGGCCAGACGCTGGCTGATGCGAGGCTTGGCCGAAACCTCTTCATCCGATGCGGCCTCTTCCTCCGCATCCTCGCCGGATGGCTCTTCCTCCTCATCGACAGGCTCGGCCGACGGGGCGATGTAGAGCTGCTCATGGATGCGCGGCTGCCCGTCCTGCCCGATCACAACATAGGCCAGAGCGGAGGCCTTCTGTTCTTCGGTCAGAATCGGCGCGCGTTGCTGGATCGCCTCATATTCCGCATTCAGCCGATCATAACGTGCCTCGGCCTCTTCCTCGCTTTCGTCGGTGTCGGCGGGATTTTCGAAGCCTTCAAGTTCCGTTTCGATGTCGGCCAGACGCTGTTCCTGCTCCTGCGTCAGCGGCGGTTGCTCACCATCGACAGGCTTCAGACCCCAGGTGGCGCTATAAGCGATATGGGTGGTCGGCACGACGCGGATTTCTCCAAAGCCTTCCCGTTCCTGGATCGCCTCGGCGGCCTGCGCCAACTTGTCACTCGCAATTTGGCTGAGCAGATCGCCATCGATCCACATCTCGGTGGCGTTGTCGGTGAAGAGATCGCTGTCGATCCGGCCACCAGCGGCGAGATAGGCCTCGCGTCCGACGAGTAGGGCTTTGGGATCGCTGCCCCGATAGCTGCCCTGTGCCAGCTGACGCCGAATCTCGCTCACATTGGCGCGGTAATAGCCCTGGCCCAGCTCTTCGAAGACGTTCGCTTGGCGCGCGGGATCGGGGCTACTGCCATAAGCCATGGCCACCTCGATGCTGATTTCACCATCGCGCAGTGCGTCAAACACGCAGGGCGCCAGATCAGCGAGGCGAAGCCGGCCAAGCACGAAACGCTCGGTCAACCCGAACCGTTTGGCGATCTCGGCCGGCGTCTTGCCCTCGGTCTGGACGATATCCTGAAAGGCCTGGCAGGTGTCCGCAGGCGACATGCTTAACTTGAAGAAATTCTCTTCAAGGCTGGTCGCGATCGCATCCTTGGCTTCGCGAAGGACGAGGACGGGAACCTGATAATCCGCCGCGAAGATGCCCTTTTCGATCAGGCGATGGACTGCGTCGAGGCGTCGGCCGCCCGCAGCGATGCGGTAATGGCCCTTCTTGCGGGAGACGGGCAGGCCGATGAGATTCTGCCTTATGCCCTTGGCAGCGATATTGGCTTCGAGCTGAGCATCGGCGACGGGGTCGCTGGCCTTGCGGACGTTAGACGGCGATTTGGTAAGGTTCGCTGCGGGAACGAGTATAGGAAGCTGGTTCATGGAATAGTTCTCCTGGCGAGGGAACCTGACCATCAGGCCCCCTCTCGCCACCAGTACCTCCCCCACTTCCCTTCCATCTTGTGGACATCGTTCCAGTCGTTCATGCCCATGGGCGGCCAGATCGTCTGTACCATTCGGCCAGGGTCTTGATAGGCGATAAGGGCTTTGGCCGCGCTCAATTGCCCGGCCCGATCATTGTCGGGAAGCAGGATGAGGCGCGTCACCCGAGAGGGCAGCGCGATATTATGGAGACGTTCGCTGCCCAGCGTTGCCCAGACGGGGATGTCGAGCAGGGCCATGGCCGAGATTGCAGTCTCGATGCCCTCTGCCAAGCCGAGCGTATCCGTCGCTGGAGCCAACATGACCGCCCCCTGTCGCGGTCCTCCTAGCATCTGCCGCGGATTGATCAGATCAGGTGCGAGACAGCCAGAATGCGGGTCGAGGAAAGTCCGGTGGACGGCAACGAAGCGGCTGCGGTCGTGCAGGGCTGTGATGATAGCCGGCCTGAATGTGCATGATTGTTCCCTGCCGAGGGGTGTTCGGGGATGGAACCGCAGGGAGCAGGGAGCCGCCTGGATTGCGCGGCTGCGGAGATAATTTTCCCCGATCGTTCCAGCGAGGGGCATGCTGGACTGCCAGAGATCATGCGCGCGCTGCAGATTCCAGGATGAGGGCCGCGACCGGGTCGGCGAAGGGATGGCTATCGATTGTAGGGTGCCGCGATCAATAGCCCGGACGATCCGCAGCACGTCTCTCGTGTCGCAGCCAGCGAAACATTTGAACAGAAGCGCTCTCTCGCCGACCCGCACGGATAGGCTGGGCGTATGGTCATCATGTGCGGGGCAGCGGCACATTCCACCTTGTGGTGTCCATATTCCACCCAGCTTCTCGACGATCCTGCGCCCTTGCGCGTCCAGCAGCGAAACCATCACAGGTCAGCCGGGAAAATCCATGCCCTCATGCGCAGACGACTGCGCAACGGTGCGGATCGCACGCCGCAGGTGCATGCGTATTTTCCAGCGAGGGATCGCAAATCGCTCGGTGATTGCATCGACTCCCATGCCATGATGCACCCGAAGAGCGAGTATCGCCGCAGTCAGCGGAGGCATGGCATCAACCGCCGACTTCAGCACTGGGTCCAAAGGCCGTTCTAATCCGGTTTCTTCCTTCACCCTCCGACACATTGGGTCGCTCCTAACGAATGGAAGGTCTTCGGGATCGTGGGCGCAGACTCGGTCACAGGGATCCGTCAGCACCGATCGCGGCCCATTTTGATCATGCCGATTGTGACTTGCGGCGGTTGCAAGATAGACCCTGATCGCCCGCGCTACCGCAGCGTCGCTACCAGAGCCGCGACGCCAGGGACGGACCGACATCAGACCACGCAATGCCTGAAAACCCAGCCACCATCTCATGGGAATCTCCGAGTTGAAGGAACGAGTGCAACCCAATGGCCGCATCACTCCCCCTCCCCCTTTCCTTCCCATGGCTGGGCGGTATCCAGATTCCTAGATCATGTCGGCCATCGGCCTCGCGTATCCCACACCATGGCGGAAGAATTTGGCAGGCCCGTTCTGCGCCCATTCTCCGTTGCTTTTGTGTTTCAGTTTCATGACACTGCAGCCATGCGACACCGACCGCGCATGGATGTCCGGGGCGAATTCGAGACGGTCAGGATGTGGAGGTAGTGACGAACATGCCGCTCGACCCTGACGCGATCGACTGGGAGCCTCATCGAGAGCAACTCGAACGCTTTAACAACCTTGAGCGCGAAGTGCTTAAAAGGTCCGGGCATGGATTTAGCGCGAAGCAAATCGCCAAGCAGGTCGGCACTAGCCAAAACATGGTCACCAAGGCGATCTTCACAGGACGCACGCGCCTGGGCGGCCAATATTCAAAAGCTGAAGCGGGACGCATTGTGATTGCCTGGGAAGCTGCCATGGAGGCGGCCAAGAAAGCGGCCGAAGAAGGGGTACATTCTTTATACCCCCAAAAATTATACCTTCCGCAGCGCGATGATTTCGGACCAGATGAACCCGCTGATGTCCAAGCGGATGCACAGATTCCACATGCAGAGCCACCGGCGTTGGAACAGGATGCTTTGTCCAGCTTCCTCCGCCGTCTGGCCCGTCGGAACATTTTGATGCTCCGCACAAGCGGGAGGCAAGATAATGACCTGAAGCTATTATTGACCCTGGCCGTCATTGCGGCCGTTGCCGTCCTCGCTCTTGTCATGGCAGGGTCGGCCGCTTCGCTGCTTACAGCGCTCAATAGCGCATATACTTAAGGCAGCCTTTTCCACATCGTCAAATGCAACGACCCGCTCCGTCCGGACGCGGGAAGGAGAAATCATGCGCTCACAACGTCAAACCATCGCCAAATCCGTGGCCGGAAAACTCTTTGCCGCCGAAGAGGCCATCGACATCGCGGCAGCCAGGATTGCAGAGCTCAACGCCGCCCTGCCGATTGCCAGGCTGGATGCCCGCTTTGCAGCAGCCATCGGCCAGAATGCGCTCGTCAGTTCGGCATCGGCTGTCATGCTGATCGCCCAGACGCGGCAGGAGATCATCACGACCCACGCCAATCTCAAACAGACCAACGACGATGTCGGGCTAGCAGAGGTGGGCTATGGCGACCTGTTCAAGGCCGAGCACAAGCAGCAGCCCCCAGAGGGTCGCCATCTGCGGGCGGCATGATCCCAGCGGGCGGCAGCGGTTGACGGGTGGAAGCAGTTATGTGCTTTTCATACTGTTATGACACGACAATCTGGATTTCTACTGCTGCTGATCCTGAGCTGCCTCTATGCAATGATAAGGGGCGGCCGACCCGAAAGGATCGGGGCGGCCACCCTCTTCGGCGGCGCCTGCCTATCCGTGATCGTCGTTGATCCGTTTGGCGGGCGGTTTCGTCACATTGAGCCGGGTCTGCTTTTGACGGACTTTGCAATGCTGGGCATTTTTCTATGGCTTTCAGTCCGAAGCACGAGATTCTGGCCGCTCGGAATCGCGGGATTGCTGCTGGCGGAAGTGATTGTTCATGCCGTGCGGGGAGCGATGCCGAACATCGTTCCCAAGGCCTATATCGATGCGGTCGGCTTCTGGAGCTGGTTCGCGCAATTATTTTTGGTGGTGGGGACATGGCGGCACGGAAAACGCATGAGACAGCGGAATGTCGACAAACCCTGGAAGAGCTGATCAGGCTTACCTGCCCGGGTCGCGCGAATGAACTGTCCAATCGGCTGGTGGATCGCTTCGGTTCGCTGGGCGACGCAGTAGCAGCGCGCACGGCAGACAGAACCGCAATCCTGGATGGCGTGCCCGAGGTGGAACGGACCATTCAATGCCTGCGAAAGGCCATGAACCAAATCCTGCACGGTCGAATCCAACAAAGGCGCGTCATGTCGAATGAGAGGGCGCTGCTCGATTATCTCCGCATGGCCATGGCGTTCGAACCGATCGAACAGTTTCGGGTCATATTTCTGAACGCAGCCAATGAGTTGCTGGCGGATGAGATACTGGGAATTGGAACCGTGTCCCGAGTCCATCTCTATCCGCGAGAGGTGATGAAGCGCTGCCTCGAAATTGGCGCCACGGCCATCATCCTGGTGCACAATCACCCAGCCGGAACCGCTGAGCCGTCACGGGCCGACCGGAATTTAACGCAACAGATGATGGCCGCGGCGCAACCGCTCGCCGTCACGGTTCATGACCATCTGGTGATCTGCCGAGATGGATATGTGAGCTTTCGTAAAGCTGGTCTGATGTAGGTTCCGGCGCCCTGGCTGGGTATCGCCCCAGCCCCACGCGGCACCATCAGCACGCACCAACAATTCGTCATGAAATGGGAATTCAGCTTCCACGGGAAGGGAGTGCGCAAATGACGCAGATGATGCCAATAAACCGCAGAACGGCGATGTGCCGCAGGCTTATCGATATGCGGAATGCCGTTGGCGACGCGCTCGGCTATGAATTTTGTCCCAGCCCGATCTGGGACATGCTCCTCGATCTGTATCTCGCGCGGCACGAAAATCGAGGCGTCTATCTTTGGTCCCTGTATATGGTCGCGCATGTTTCGCCGTCGACGGCGCAGCGCAGGGTTGTGGAAATGGAGCGGCAGGGCCTGCTCATGCGGGAGTTGTCCGACCGCGATCGCCGCTGCATCGGCGTCGAGATGACGGAAGGTGGCGTTGATAAGATGAACAGCCTGCTCGACCGGCTGATCGGCATCTGTCACACCTCGCCCTTATGACATGGCGGAGCGGCCCGGTCCGGTCAGCCCGTCCGACCAAAAGCGCCATGAACGCGGTGAAGGATTTTTGTTGGCCGCAATAGTGAGTTGCGGCATGCACGTTTTCGCCATGGCTCAGTCGTCGAGCGTGCGGGCGAAACGAACCACGCGGTCGATTTCCTCGGGCTTGCCTCTGATCAGGTCGATCCGGCGCCTGCCGTCGAATGCCGGTTCTCCCCCAACCAGAAACTGGAGGATCGCCCATCCACTTGATCGGGGCGCTGCAGCAAGAAGCTGTGGGATGGCGGGCCGAACGCTGTTGCCGTCGAATTGAAAGCTCGAGAACAGCTTCACACCCCCGTCGTCCAGCATGAGCAGGCGGCGCTCGCGCGCAGCCTTGTAAACCGCCTGGACGGTCTTGTGGCCGAGCAGCTTGCGGACCGACTCCGCGCTGAGGGCCTGTCCAGCCGCCTCCATCATCTGCCGCTTGAAAGTGATTGTCCGGCCGAGTTCCTCGACAATGTCCGGGTTATCGACCTGGGTGGCGGGAATGCCTCGCGCCAGGTTGAGGATGAATTCGGGCAGATCGACGCTTTCGATGGCGATCTTCTTGGCGGCGACCGGCATAACCTTCAGCAAACGTTCGGCGCTCGCCATGATGCGCGCGCGAAGCGCTTCATTCAGGTCGATAGAATTGCCGGTTGTCGGCCATACCATAGGATCACCTCGTTTAATGGAGATGATATTGCATGGAAAGGGGACGAATTCAACGAACGGCCAGAGACAGTCAACTCGGGATTACATCAGGATCGGCTCTTGCCCCTCCCGGTTTCCCGAAGCATAGCGGTGGCGATGAACGAAGAGCTGGCAAAAATTGTGCTGACAGTGCTGCAGCGGGCGCCCGAATGGATTCGGCACGATCTTGGCGCAAAGGACAACAGCCTGCGCGCGCGAGCCGAAGAGGTTTTGGCAGCGATGGTGGAAGCCGCGGTCCGGGAGCACGACTTAGCCTCGTAATCCACCGAGTTGCTCACCATGGAGTAGCAATTCTCCAACCGCTTCACATGGTCGGGTATCATCGACGCTCGTTGCGGCCGCCCCGGGATGACAGGCACATGGGAGCGGGTGTGTAATCGCAGTTTGATATATCCATATTTTGCTAAGTTAAACTTTCTAAAATGAATGATTTTCAAACTAGACTTCGGTTTAAAAATATTCCAAAATACCAAGTATGGCTTATTCTTCCGAAAGAAAGCTAAACCGTCTACAGCAGCTTCCCGAAAGCGTGCTGGTTGATGCCGCGTGGCTTGAACGCCATGGCTATTCGTCATCGCTGCGTAGCCAATACGTCAAACGGGGCTGGCTGCATCAACCCGCGCCGCGCGTTTATCGCCGAGCTTCCGGCCAGCCCACCTGGCAACAGGTCGTCACATCCCTCCAATCGTTCATGGATTACCCTCTGACTGTGGGCGGCCGCACCGCGCTCGAGGAGCAGGGCTATGCCCACTATCTGGGTGAACGGCGCGAAGTGCATCTCTATGGTCCGCGAAAGGCTCCGGGCTGGCTTGAGGCACTGCCGCTCGACATCCTGTTTCGCTGGCATAACAGCCGCCGCCTTTTCCCGGATAGTCCCGAACTGGCGCCGGCTTCGGCGCCCCCTGAAAACACGGATTCGCTGCTGCCCGGCGGCTTCATGGCAACCGCTGGCACAATGCAATGGCCGCTGCGCCTGTCCTCGCGGGAGCGCGCCATACTCGAATTGCTCGACGAGTTACCCACCCACGAAAGCTTCCATCAGGTCGATATGCTGATGGAGGGGCTCACCAACCTTAGCCCTCGCCACCTGCAGCCGCTTCTCGAAAGCTGCCGGAGCGTCAAGGTAAAGCGCCTGTTCTTTTTCTTTGCCGACCGTCACCGCCATGCATGGCTGGATGGCCTCGACAAGAAGGCCGTCGATTTGGGTTCCGGCAAACGCTTGCTGGTCAAGGGCGGCAAGCTTGATCCGACCTATCTCATCACCGTTCCGGGAGACCTTGATGGCCTATCTTGACCAATATCGCGATCAGGTCGCCCTGCTCGTGCGCGCGATCCCGTTCGTTGCGACTGAAAATGATTTTGCGCTCAAGGGCGGCACGGCGATCAACCTGTTCGTAAAAGACTTGCCTCGCCTCTCAGTGGATATCGACCTTGCATATCTGCCGATAGCCGACCGGGCCACGTCGCTCGCGGAGATCGACACGGCCATGGCACGTATCGCCGATCGCATCGAAAAGGGCATCCGGGGCGCTCACGTGACACCGAGCCGACTGCGCGCAGAAAATGTGATCACCAAACTGGTCGTCCGGCTGGACAACGCACAGATCAAGATCGAGGTGACACCCGTCCTGCGCGGTACGGTCTATGACCCCACCGAAACCTCCGTCACCTCTCCCGTCGAGGATGCCTTCGGCTTTGCGCGCATGCAAGTCGTCTCCCTCGCCGATCTCTATGCAGGAAAACTCGTCGCGGCGCTGGACCGCCAACACCCCCGCGACCTGTTCGATGTCCGCGAACTACTCGCGGGCAGCGGCGTCGACGATGCGCTACGCCGCGCATTCATCGTCTACACCATCAGCCATGATCGCCCCCTGTCGGAGATCCTCGCCCCTACACGGAAACCGCTCGAAGAGGAATTCGCGCGCGGCTTCGATGGTATGACGCGCGAACCGATAGCCCTCGACGCCCTCATCGAGGCGCGCGAGGCGATGATCGGCACGATGATCGCGGCCATGCCAGATGCGCACCGGCATTTCCTGATCGGCTTCAAACAGGGGGAACCGGATTGGTCGTTACTGGACGTGCCCAACGCATCGACTCTGCCCGCAGTGAAGTGGAAAATGCACAATCTCGGCAAACTCTCCCCCGAACGGCGCCACGCCCTCGTAGAGAGGCTACGAAGCGTGCTGTTTCCCGAGTGAATGCCGTCCACGGCATGTCGAAGAACGGAGGAATTGGCGCCGGACGCAGTTCCATACAGCGCGCCCTTCAATCTTGTTTGAGCTCGTTTCGTTCGCCACGATGTGCCAACATTTCCCGAAGATAAAATGTTCTCGGTCTTTGATTGGCGAGTCGTGCACATGACACCGGAAAATCGTCAGACAGTGCCTATTCTGCTGAGCGATCTCATCGACGCGCTCGAATTTGTCAGCACTTCCCAATATGACGAACATCACGCCTATATTTGCAGGCAATCGGGCCGCATCCTTTTTCTGGCCGACAGCGTCGACATGGACGATGCGGCGGAGTTGCCTGACGATCCGGAGGCCGCAGGCTATATCCTGGTGCCCCATCGACGCGACCTCGACCTTGGGAAAAAGCTGGCGCTCGCATTCGCCGCCGAGGAACTGCCAGAAGCACAGATGGACGTACGGGACATTTTCAGCCGGAAAGGCGCCTACAGGCGTTTCAAAAATCTGCTCGAGGCGAAGGCCGTGCTTGAAAGATGGTATGCCTATGAAGAACGCGCGGTCGAAGCGGCCATGTGCCGATGGTGCGACGATGTTGGCTTGACCTGGACCCGCGATACCCATCCAGATGAGACAGGCAGGAGTTGAGCGGAGAATGATGCCGCGCATATCATGCGACGAATGCCATAGCGGCGTTCCAGACTTCGAAATAACGCATTTCGGGAGCCTCGAGGCCGGTTACCGGGATCTTTGCAGCCGCTGCACGAGGAGGTCGCCCGCCGGAACGGGCTGACCTTCACCCATATCGCCTTCCTGCCAATGGAATTGCTCGATGCGAACGGGGCCGGGCATCGGTTCCATTTTGTGCTGCGGCTCCTTGGCATGATGCTGTCGCTTGAGGCTGTCGAAGTCAAAGGCGGAAGACGGGAAGGCTACGAATTCCAGGTGCATGGCGCCGCAGACGCCGATCCGCTTGATCTCATGACGCGCCTGCTCGAACGGATGCGGCATGATCTTGCCACGACCTACCTGGTCGAAGGCGATCTGGGTTTGTCCATTTCGGGAACGACCGTCCGAGGCCAACTCACTTGCGACCCAGAATCCGCCGATTATATGCCGGTGCTGATCATCGATGGGCGGGAGGTGAGTTGGGAGCAATTTGGTCGCATGCTCATGACCTTTGAGGGATGGCGAATCCATCTCGAAATCCAGGACCCCAGCGAGGAAGTCTGAGAGTATCGGTCTTCAATGATCCAATTCCATGAACCGCAAATATCGTGCATGGTTGGGAACGATCAGGCAGCCGCTTTCAAATCGGAAAGCGGGATCATGAGCGTCATCTCGTTGGTGGGTGATTGCAGGAAACCGCACGCCAAGTAAAATTGCTTCGCGTCATCACTGATTGCATGGACGATCATGCCACGGACGCCGACAAGGTCAGCGGCGGCAATCACCCGGCGGCCGGCGTCGCGGATGAGAGCCCTTCCAAAACCTTTGCCGTGTATGGACTGGTCGATCGCCAAACGAGCCAGAGTTATAACCGGAATGGGATCTGGCATATTTCGGCGGAAGCGGCCTACGGCCTCCGCACAGGCGATCGAACTGGAGGCCAGCGAATAATAGGCGATGACGCGCGCGTCATCGCACAGGACGAAAGTTCTGCTGGCTCCGCTTTCATGATTGGCACGCGCGCGGCGCCTTAGCCAATCGTCAAGCGAAGCCGTGCCGGAGGTGAATTCGTCAAGCAGATGACCGTCATCGAGCGGCACCGGAGCGATGAGCGTCACTGGGACTCCCAGGGCGCGGGCGTCTGCATGGTTTTGCGAAGCTGCTCATTCGCTTGCGCGGGGCGGTCGAGCATGGCCAAAAACTCGCCATAGGCTTCGGACGATACAGAAATGACACGTTGGTCGAGGATGGCATCCTCGGCAGCCTTCCTGGACGCAGCAATCATGAAGTCGGAGCGCGTGCGGCCAAGCATGTTTGCCGCCCGATCGATCAGGGACTGCGTGTCCTTTCGAACACGCAGATTGACGGCCTGAAGTGGCGTTTCCGAGGAGGCGGTGGTACGTGGCATGCCCTTGATCCTTTAAACCTCTCCCTACCATGAAAGATACACGGTGTGTATCTATTATTTTGGAATGCGGGATCGCAGACGAATTTCCGGATCGGGAATGGTAAATTTCGGCATTTAACGGCGATGAACGGCGCGTTGCCGAGCGGCCGGACTGATCCCGTTTGGAATGACATCACTCATACTCACGGTACTGGCGAAAAACAGGCTTAGCGGCGCTGCGCTAGCCACCGTGAGCAGAAATGGTGTATTATACACCACCCGACAAATTCGAGCTTGCTTCAAGGCGTTAATCGCGCAAACTAGGCCCGCTTCCGGGAAAAGAACGGAAGTGGGGCGTGGAAACCCTTCTGGATTGCTCGGTCACAGATTTCTGGGGCCGGGTGGCATGCGCGCATGTCCAACCGGCAACGGTAAAGGCGCATGCGCCTGTTCCAGACAGGTTTCCAACATCCGGCTTAGGCCGTCGCCCCGAGTGGACATAGGTGCGACGAATGAGCCAGGGCCAATCACGACCGGCGCGGGACCGGTCTAATCCGGGAATATTTCCCTTTCACGACGACCGCTGCGGGAAGCCATTCCTGCGATGCGGTGCGCATATGATGAGAATGCCGTCATGAGCGTCTCTCCCCAACGACGCGCGTCCCTCGACGATGACGACGCAAATAGCGCAGCCCCTCCCACCCATGATTTTGCAGACGTGTACCGGCGGGAAAAGCCCCGTCTCCTTCGCTATTTCCTGCAAAAGCTGGGAAATCGCTCGGATGCTGACGATATGGCGCAGGAAGTAATGACTAGGTTCCTGGGCGCCACGCCTCCGGTCGCGGTGGTAACCCCGCGGGCCTATATCACCCGCATCGCCACGAACATGCTGCGGGATCGCGCCGAACGGGGATCGACGCGCCTGTCGCAGCTGTCGGTATCCCTCGACGAAGGATTGCACAAATCCAACGACATCGACCCGCATCGTGAAGTCGAGGCGCGGCAGGAGATCCAGCGCTGGCGAGCGATCTTGCGGCAACTGCCGCCGCGCACCCTGGAAATTTTCCTTCTCAATCGTGTCGAAGGCTATAGCTATCGGGAGATAGCGACTGATCTGAGGCTCCCCTTGTGGAGGGTGCAAAAGCATATGTTGAAGGCCATCCGGCATATCGCCGCCAATATGGGAGGCGATCATGAATAAACTCTCATGGTGGGATCGCCGTGCCGCTTCGCGATGGCTTATGAAAATGCAATGCGACCCTGACAGGCATCGCGCGGGTCTCCGCCGGTGGATGGCAGCCAAGGATGGCCGTCAACATTTCTATGAAAAATTGTCGGCCAGCGTCGGCGTCGCAGCCGGCGCCGCGGCCGTTGCGCCCATGCATGTCGAGAAGGGCGTCGCGCAAATGCCAGGATGGCGGCCTGCGCTTGCCGCGGCAACCGTCATGACCCTGATCACCGCCGCCCTGGTCATGATGTTCTTCTACGCCCCATTCGCGCGCACGGATGCTCTGGGCGGCGGCAAGCTCGCAACGAGGATCGGCGAAGTACGCGAAGTCCGGCTGGAGGATGGATCGACGCTCATCCTCGACACCGGAACGAGCATCAATGTCGATCTCTCGGCGGAGCAACGTGTTGTAAGCCTGGAACGCGGGCGGGCAAGGTTCAGGATCGCGCATGATGCCGCGCGACCGTTCATCGTGCGCTTCGGCCAGAATGAAATCCTGTCCCCCGGCACGATATTCGATGTGACCTATGGCCATCGTATCGCCATTCATCTCCTTGAAGGAAGCGCCGACGTGAAGGTGCATGGATGGCGTTCCAGTGCTCGCTCCGAGCGACTCTTTCGTCTCCATCCCGGGGAGCAATTAGCCTTCCTTGATGGACAAGCCATGTCGCCTTCTGTCATGTCCGCAAAACCTACCGACGAGCAATGGGTCAGCGGCGTGAAAGATCTAGATGATGTTCCGATCAGCGAGGTAATCGCCGAAGCCAACAGTTACAGCACGACGCAGATCGTGCTCGCTGATCCAGGGCTTGGCAGCCGGGAGATATTCGGCTCGGTTCACATCCGCGACATTGACGCCGTGGCGGAGGCAATTGCCGCATTCCTGGAGGCGAGGATCGATCGTTCCCATCCAGGAAAATTGATCATCACCAAATAAATTTTAGCCAAGCCAGCTTCAACTTTTCCTTCCCCCGTCTTTTCCCGTTTGCCCTGTCCAAGAAGGGCGCAGCGAAAATGATGGGGGAAGCATCATGGGTTTCGGCAAGACGGGATTTCTGATTGGCGCAGCGACCGCCCTGGTCGCGATAAGTCCGCATGTCCTGGCTCAGGACAGCGAAAAGCGATCCTATGATCTTCCGGCGCAGGATCTGAAATATGCGCTTCGTGCCGTTGCCCGCAAGGACGGCTATCAACTGATAGCGGATTCAAGAGCACTTCGGGGCAAGCAGGCAAAAGCCCTCAAGGGCGCCTATACAGTCAGCGAGGCTGTCAGCCTCCTTGTCGAGGGCAGCGACCTCATAGCGGAAGTCCGCAACGGTTCGATCTTCGTTCGGGGGCGAGGCGAACCATCGCGGGAGGCGATAAACGGCACGGCGGAAAATAATATCATCGTCACCGGGTCGCGCATTCGCGGTGGCGCAAGCGCGTCGCCCGTGATGACCAGGACACAGGATGATATTCGCACAGCCGGACTTTCCAATCTCGGCGATTTCGCCCGCAGCCTGCCTCAAAGCTTTGCCGGCGGGCAAAATCCCGGGGTCACGGTCGGCGTGGGAGGTATCAGTAACGAGAATGTAAGCTCCGCTTCCAGCCTCAATCTTCGCGGACTTGGTCCCGATGCCACGCTGACACTACTGAATGGCCGACGCATCGCCTATAATGGCGTGGCGCAGGCCATCGATATTTCCTCCATTCCCCTGGGCGCGGTCGATCGCGTGGAAATCATCACCGATGGTGCTTCTGCCGTTTACGGTTCGGACGCGGTCGCTGGCGTCGCCAATATCATCCTCAAGCGCAGCTAT
This sequence comes from Sphingobium sp. TKS, assembly GCF_001563265.1. NCBI lineage: Bacteria > Pseudomonadati > Pseudomonadota > Alphaproteobacteria > Sphingomonadales > Sphingobiaceae > Sphingobium > Sphingobium sp. TKS. The sequence continues at coordinate 798,382 of NZ_CP005084.1, forward strand.
GATGGAATGGAGGCATCCGCCCGATTGGGCGCGGCAACCGATGGCGGCGACGAGCAGCAGCAATATAGCGTGGTGGCGGGAAAGACCGGACGCAATCTCGGCTTCATGTTCACCTATAGCTATGACCGCAGCACGGCCATAAAGGCCGGCGACCGTTCATTCACCAACAACGCCTTTCCCAACACGACCATTCTCCCGGCCATGAGACAGCATAGCATAGTGGCGACCGGATATTGGGAACCCACCGACCACCTCACCATCAGCACCGACGCGCTTTTCAGCAATCGTCATTCCATCACCATTCAGCCGCTTATCAGCAACGATTATCGGGATCGAGGATATCGCCGGACACCGCGGAACCAATCCTGGTCAATATCCCCAAAAATAGAATGGAAGCTGCCCGCCGACTGGCTCGCCACATTCATGGGTACCGCAGCACAGGACAAGCTTGAAATCAACTCGCGCCTCTACACAGCAGGTCTGCTGAATTTCGCCTCGGTCGGCAGCTATACCAACAAGTCCCGCATATTGGAGATGAACCTGGAGGGCGCACTCGTCGATCTGCCGGCTGGCGACTTGCGACTCGCCCTCGGTGGCGGCTACCGATCGAACAGGCTGATCGCCGATCTCCAGACGGAAAGAGCGACCGGGACAACGCCTACGGTACAATTTTCAAAAAATCGCAGCAGCTATTACCTCTTTGGCGAAGCCGCCATTCCGATCGTGGCGCCAGAGCAGGACATTGATTTCATTCATGCGCTGTCTCTCAGCGCCGCAGCGCGCTATGAAAGCTATTCGGGCGGAATGGGGCATGTCACGACGCCCAAATTGGGACTCGTCTACGCCCCGTCGAAAGATATCAATCTCAAATTTTCATGGGGCCGCTCGTTCAAGACACCGACGCTCTACCAACAGTTTCTCGATTATACGGCGCAGTTGGTGCCGATCAGTGATTTTGGCGGCAGTGCCTACCCCGCTTCAGCTACGGCGCTCTACATCTCTGGTGGCAATGCTGATCTCAGGCCCGAGCGGGCCACCACAATGGCCGCGACGTTTGAGATACATCCGGCCGCGCTGCCTGGGCTTAAGATGAGCACAAGCCTCTTCCACATCCGTTACAAGAACAGGATCGCCACGCCGATCGCCTCGACGACCGGTCTATTGTCCAACCCCGCCTATCAGTCCCTGGTCAACCTTAGTCCCACCGAGGCACTCATCGAAGCTTTCATATCGGGATCTCCCACAGGTCTTACGAACCTCACCGACGCGCCTTTCAATATCGACAATGTGGCGGCTATCGTCGACAGCCGATACGTCAATATCGCCCAGCAGACAGCGAAAGGGATCGATCTCGACATAAGCTATTCTGTCAGATTGGCCGCTGGGGATATGATCCATCTGACGGGAAATCTGACCTATCTCGAGAGCCGCCGGAAAGTCACTCCCGTATCCGCCGCGGTCGATACGGCCGGCACCTTGTTTTTCCCGCCGCATTGGCGCGCGCGAGGGGGCGCGGACTGGTCTCATGGCGGTTTCAGCCTGGGGATATTCGGCAATTATATCGGCGGAATCAAGGATCAACGGCTGATGGCCGCCTCATCGATCGACGGCATGACCACCGTCGACATGTCCGCGCGATACCGCACCTCCGATGACAGCGGTATCCTCAACGGAATCGAAATCAGCGCTGCAGCACTCAATATCTTCAACGACAAGCCGGATCGGATCCAGACGACAGCTCGCTACTATCCGACCTTCGACTCCACCAACTATTCCGCAATGGGGCGCTTCATCAGCCTAACGGTGACGAAGAGGTTTCAATGATCCGCGCGATCAAGGGTCTGACGCTTTCGACAGCAGCGCTGGCCTTTGCCGCCGGCACGCCCGCCCTTGCCGACGTGCCGGCGGATTGCAGCGATCTGAAACCGGATGCCGTCTCCCACGAAACAGACACCCAGCAGGCGATCACGCCAGAGAAGCTGCTTCGACTGCGGGATGTAGGACTGCCCGCCGCCGCGGCCGTCTCCAGGCACGGGGCGATAACCGTTTCGCCAAACGGGAAATTGGTCGCCTTTCAAATCCGTCGCGTCGATCGGACGGCGAGTGCCTATTGCCTCGGCATGTTCGTCACAGCCCTCAACGGCGCGCATAGACTGATCGCGATGGACAGAGGCGGCGAACTCATCCGGATGACGATCGAGCGGACCGGCATTACCCGTTTCCCCACTGGGGTACCCCAGCTCATCACGCCACATTGGTCGCCCGATAGTCGCTGGATTGCCTATCTCAAACGCATCAATGGCGTGACACAGATATGGCGCGCCCGGGCAGACGGCCAAGGCGCCGAGCAGCTTTCCTCTTCGCTGGACGACATAGAGGATCTGGGGTGGTCGCCCGATGGAACGACGATCATTTTCGCGAGCCGGCCGGATTATCGCAAGATCCAGCAGCAGATCGACGAAGAGGGCGAGGCCGGCTTTCATTATGATGCCCGGTTCGTTCCCAAGGCAAGCCCCCGGCCCTTTCCTTATGCCCCCATCGATCGCGCCTATCTTGCAATCGATGTCGTATCCAGGGCGGCCCGTCCCGCCACGCACGAGGAAATCAATCTGCTGCAACTGCAGAACGACAGAGCAAAACCGGTCGGCGCCAATCTCTTCGCGCACGGCCCAGGCGGCGCACGCGCCTGGACCGCCATTCGGCCATCGAGCGGCTACATGCCCCAATTTGATCTCCATGTCGTGCTTGCATCGGGAGAGCAGTTCAATTGCCGCTTTGACACTTGCGAGGGCATCGTAGGCCTATGGTGGCCAGTGGGCGGCTCGAGCCTCCTTTTCCTGCGCCGGGAAGGCTGGGGTAACAGCCAGCTCGGTCTGTACCGATGGAAACCAGGCCCTGCCAGGAGACCGGTTAGGCTGTTCGTGACAGACGATATGTTGGCAAGCTGCGAACTGGTGGGTGAGCAGCTGCTATGCCTTCATGAAGCCTCCAACCAGCCGAGCCGGCTTGTGTTCGCCGGTCTTGACGGGCATCTGGAGCCGGTGGTCGACCTCAATCCGGAGTTCAGGGCGTTGACGTTCGGACCCACCCGCCGCCTGAAATGGCGCAATGCCTTTGGCGTCCAAACCTTCGGCGATCTCGTCTTGCCGCCCGACTATGACGGGAAGCGACGGCTCCCCCTCATCATCGTCCAATATGACAGTCGCGGATTCCTGCGCGGCGGCACGGGCGACGAATATCCGATCCAGCCGCTCGCAGCGCGCGGTTTTGCGGTATTGAGTTTCGAACGACCGCGCTTCACCGGGTTCGCTCGCCCCGCGAAGGATGGTGATGAATTGTTCCGGCATAATCTGGAGGGATGGTCGGATTTGCGCAGTGTCCTCTCATCGCTCGAAACCATCACCGATCAGCTTGTCACGCAAGGGATTGCCGATCCCGCGAGAGTGGGCATTGCTGGCCTCAGCGACGGCACAAGGAACATCCAATATGCGTTGGTCAACAGCGACAGGTTCGCGGCAGCTTCCGTCAGCAGTTCCTTCGAGGAGCCGGGCACCTTCCTGCCTCTCGCCGGCCCGGCCGGTGCGAACAGCTATGTCGCGTCCGGCTATCCCCGGATGGAGGAGATGGCACCGGATTTCTGGAATTGCTATTCGCTGGTAAGGAATGCCGCGCGTCTTCGCACGCCGGTCCTCATGCAGCTTTCCGATGATGAATATCTGGGGGCACTGGAACCTCTCGCCGCCTTGCAAGACAAGGGCATTCCCAGCGCGCTCTACGTCTTTCCTGGCGAGCATCATGTCAAATGGCAACCGCGCCATCGTCTCGCCGTCTATTACAGGAATATCGCCTGGTTCGAACATTGGTTGATGCCGGATCATCCCTCTTCGCTTGCCGCCAAATGGCTACCAGCCGACATCGCGCCATCGACTGTGCTTTCTCGCGCGAGGGGAGACGTCGCCGCACCGGTCCAATGCCGGGCCCAGGCCTCCGCATCCGCGAGCGCCAGCAGGCGCAGATAGTCATCATCGCGCTGCGGCCCCTCATAGGCCAGATAGGCCGACACCGCTTCGCGATCGATCACATGATGCTCCGCCAGCAGACCATCCAGCAGCATGTCCCGATATTGGCTTCGGTAGGTATCGAGCAGTTCAATACAAAAAGCGGACGGACCGCCCTTCCGGACCCGGCGCATATTATCATCGCCAAGAATCTGGCGATAGGCCTGGCGGGCAACCGCTCGGTTGATCCCGCCCGAAATCCAGAGCCAGCTGGGAATGGAAAGGCAGAATTCGACAATGGGCTGAGACAATAGCGGACAGACCAGTTCCAGTTCATCGTCCCGCGCATAGCCCTCGGTGAACCGCTGCACCCGCGTCGCCCATATACCATGGATGATGCGGCCACGAGCAAGACCCGCCGGCGCATCAAACCAGGGATGCGCGTCGAACATTTCCCGGCTCGCATCGCGCGCGACCAGGAATCGGTCTTCTATCTTCATGGCGATGGCCGCCGGCGAACTACCCCTCTTGCGGCGGAGGGCGGACAGCACCTGCGGAATGCTGCTGTCGGTCATGCGGCAAACATCGGCGAGGGTTTGTAGCAGGCCGCCGCGAGCGCCCCGCGTTTCCCAACGGTCCAGAATTGGCGTCACATTCTGCATGAAGCAGAATACCGCATCACCGCCATTCCCACGAAACAGGGTCTTGCTTCCCACAGCGCGCGCAAGCTCAAGGAGGATATGGTCATAGCTCTGGAGAAAGGGTTCGCCCGTGGGCCGCGCCTGATGCGCGGCGCTGGGACGCGCCGGATCGACATGCCGGGCAGCATAGAGTGCGCTGTCGAAGGGCAAGCCAAGCCTCAGGCATACCCCGCGCGCATAGCTACGTTCATCGCCATCGGGGTGACTGGTCGCAATGCTGATACCATGGGCGCCAAATTCGACCTCGCGCAGTGCCGCGGCGATGATCGATGAATCGAGTCCCCCAGAGACACCGATCAAGATAGGGCTTGCCGTGGATCGGCCCAAAGCTTTGATGCATTTTTCGGTGATGTCCCGCAAGCGAAGCGCCGCCTGATCCAGGCCCCCTTCAAATCTGCGGGCGGCATGCTTCCATGGTGACCATAGCGATGTTTCCGTCGCCATCGCTCCCTGCCAATCCAGCACGAATCCCGGCAGCAATTCCCTTGCACCGACCAATGCCGTCGAGGGGGATCGCTGATTGGGATATCGGAACTGATGGAGAATATAGTCATAATTGACCGCGGCGCGCAACAAGCCTGCGGCAACGAGCAATCCGACATCCGATGCCGCCGCGTGGCAGCCGTCCCGGCTCACATGGTAGCAGGGCAAGCCGCCTGAAGGATCGCGCAGGATCTGTGCGCCTTCGTTTCCATGCTTCACCGCGACATATTGCCCCCATCCCTGCTCGAGCAGATCGGACAGAGGGGCCGTTCGCTCATTGCCATCGGTCCATTTCGCGAGGTCCATCGGCCGGAAGTCAGTTTGCGAAAAAATGCGCCCGATGCCGATGAGGTTCACCCCTTCGACAATCTGCACAGGCGTGTCGTTCGACAGGAAGAGCATGAGTTGGTCGGATTGCCAGGCAAGCTTCAGTCCCCGGCGACCGACAGACGCGGCAATGGTACGCCGCCGGTCCGAACAATCGATGCTGGCGATGAGATAGCGCGCCGCCATCACAGGCTCACTATCGGACTGAACGTCCGAATCCGCTCAACCCGATCGTTCAGAAGGAGATCCCCTCGCTGGACCCAGGCATGAGCGGAAAATGGGCTGGCCGTAACGCCAAGCACGAGCGAGGCAGCAATATTGCGACGGCGCAGCAGTCTTGCAAGGGCAAGAGACCGAACGAGGCATTGGTCCGCCCCGGTCATGATAAAAGCCGATTGCGCGAAAGCCCATCCCAGGCGGTTCGCGATTTCACCAGCCCTCAGAGGTTCACAGGCCTTCACCGGCGATGCGGCGACCTCCTTTGCGAGGCAATGCATGCCATGATGCCGCAAGTCCCGGCAAGCCTGCCACTGCGACCAGGCCACGCGCGCGGTCAAATAGCTGCTTGCTCGTTGGGGTCGCTCGTCGAGAAGGGATCTGATCGGCATTATGGGTACTGCGCGAAGGGATTCCTCCGCGGCTTTCTCCGATGGCTCGATTAGCCGGGCATCTCGCAGCCGCTGCACCTCGCGCAGGTTGATGGAGCCGTTCTCTCCCCGAACGATAGTACGAAATGCCCGATTCCAGGTCGAAGGAATCGTGAAATACCGGCCAGACGACACATCCAGAAAGATGATATGCTGACCAAGATCAGAAAAATGCAAATTCTCTCGCAAAGCGTAAGTCATCGCCACCTCGGATCGTGATGGGAGGGCACGCATAGCCTATGTGTGCCCTCCCGGGTCGGATCACTCGTCCAATATACCCATGCCGGTCAGGGGCGACTGGTCCACATCGCGCGCCTTGCCCTCGATCCCCTTGGTCTGCTCGACAGCCGATCCGAGGTCGATCAGCGCTTCATTCCGTTCGAAGTCACGTTCCATGATTGCTTCCTTCAGATACCGCTTGATTGCGGCCTGATGATTTTAGGGCAGGATGAAGAAACGGCCGACCATATACGTTCCCAATTTGACAACATATATGCTGGACATTGCAGAGTGATTGTGATTCTCGCCACGATAATAGCTGAATGATACGGATTTCCGTTCTCATTCTATGAATCCATTCTTCATCATGGCCGAAAAAATCGTCTCTACGTTCAACAAACGTCGGCGATGATAATGCCAAAGGGCCGTTCTGATGGAATGTTTGTTCCTCGAACGCACGAGATTCCATAGGGATTCCAACTCGGAAAGACACCGCGGCAGCACATTTTCATGGATCCGAATCAAGTGCAGCCGCGCTTCCAGGGCAAGGACAGCGTGGAGATGTTCCGGATTATGCGAACATGCCGCCAATGACGCGAAGAGCTCATCAGCCAGGTTCGCCAGATGATGATGTTCATCGCTTGTCTTACCTTGATCATAGACCGGAAACTCGCCGATCTCGATGGGGTCATTGATAGCGCGAACAATGATACGAAGAAGATCGCCGTGCCAGGCATAAAAACAGCTTATGCGGTCATGCGTGAGAGGAGGAACGGCAAATCCCCCTCCGCCTTGCATCTCGAGAAGACGTTCGCCGACCATGCGCAATATTGCGTCGCGTACCGGAGAGACACTGGTTCCAGCGCTATCAGCAATCTGGCTCAGTATAAGAACTGCTCCTGGGCGCAATTCTCCTACCATGATTTGCCGCTTCAATTCGCGATAGACGCGATCGGCCGTAACAGCATCGGGCGACATGGCGCTCAGGCCTCCCTGTCGATGCCCTCATCCGTAAGTGGAATCGGGATTGAACGGAGGAATGGTTTCAGACGATAGCTCGCAATAAACTCGATGCATCCAGCCTCCAGTTCATGCATGTCCTCATCGAAAATCTGTCGTGGAAAGTGCATCTGATGCTCCAGAAACAACATTGGCAAGAGGAGATGCGATGCCGACAATCCAAGACCGTGCGCGCACCGCAAATGGTCGTCGAGCCGGGACTTGGGACTTCCCGATTCGACTTCCCGGAGCCAGCGTTCACCCATCCCAACCTGGGCTGCCAGCTGCTTCTGCGTCATGCGCTTGTCCCGCCGCCTTTCCTCGATGCGGCGGCCCGAGATCTGTTTGACCTCGGCTAGAATAGCGGCGCGGCTACCCGGCCGCCTGCTCTGAGTCGACATCATCAGGTTCTCCCTGAATGTTCCTCAAAGCTTCCATGCACATTCCGACTGTTTCAACTTGTTGTGTGAAACCCTCGGTGCGTCAAATATTATCGTTCTCATTTTGGGAGCAATTACCGTCAGGCTCTTCGATGACCAAAGCCTGATCCTGCTCACTTATCTGCCAGAAGATCGCTCATTCGGCTATACGCCGCTCGCAGGGTCTTGTCCTCGCTGGCGGCCATGAGCGCGATACAGGCTGCATAAAGGGCGTTCTTTGTTGGCCGATCGCCAAGATGATCCGATCTTTCCAGGCGATCGCTGATCTTGCCCGCGATTCGCTGCAATCGATCGGACGCCCCGACAAAATGCTCCCTTTTCCCGATCAGCCGTCGCAAATGGGGGAGTTCGAGTTCGGCAGCAATCTCCGATGCATCCGACGCTTCCGCGATCAATATGGCTACATACAGTGTCGAGCCATAGGAAATCAGGCTGTTCGCGAGTTTTGCCAGACGTGCATGGCAAACCAGGAAGAGATCGGTGCCCTCAGGCGAAAGGCATAGTTTGTACGTTCTCGATTGGCGTTCTGTCATGATGTCTCCCTCATCCGATTCGAGGTTGGTACTCATGATGATGACGACCCGAACGGAGAATAAAGCCGATTTTTGACAAGGAAAGCGGCATTTATATGCCGCTTCCGGAAGATGAATGCCGCAATCGGCACAACAGTGCCCTGCCCCTTGCGCGCCTTTTCAAGCTGTGAACAACTCGTCTCACGGTCGATGACTGGGAAGCATGTTCCGGCAATTTGTACAGAGCTTCCGCCCACCGATCCCGCCCTCAAAAAAAGGCGTCCGAGAGGATTTGCCGCTTGCCTGGAGTACCGTCATGGTCCAATCTCCGCCTGTCCTTGGCGCCTGCCTGAGCCTGGCGCTCGCCGCAAACCCGGCGAGCGCAAAACCACTCCGCTTGGCTTCGACGGATCTGCCCGACCGACTGCGCATCATTCAGGCGAGCGACGCATTCCAGATCGTTGCCCTCCCAGCTGCCGAACCGGCATTCACGCCGCCCGGCAGCGCAATGGCCGTCGGCAGCAGCATCCGCATCGATGCCGATATTGCTCGCGCGATCACGCAGAACAGCGGAGGCACGCAATGAGCCGCCGGATGAGTTTCTCACAGGCGGCCGGCGCGGCCCTGCTCCTAGGCGTCAGCATCGGCGGCGCCCAAGCCCAGGCAAAGCCCGACGATGTGCAGCTGCTGCAAAAAGCGGCGCAGGACGCCGAGCAGAAGCTCCGCCAGAGCTTCACCAACCTTCAGTTCGAGGGGTTCGAGCCAGCGCCGGTCAAGGGGCCGATCTACCAGGCAAGCGCGGGCAGCCGCATGCTCTATTATGCTCCGGAGAGCGAGCATATCCTTTTCGCGACGGTCTATGACCGCAACGGCGTCAATGTGACGGCGCTGGCCCAGGATGCGCGAGCGCAGCGGCAGCTTGCCGCGATCGATCCCAAACAGGCGCTGGAGATTGGCCCAAAGGACGCGCCTTCGGTGATCGAATTCACCGATCCCGATTGTCCCTATTGCCGCGCGCTCGATCGCTTCTGGACGGCCAAGGCAGCGGAAGGAAAGCCCGTGCGGCGCCTTGTCTATTTCGTCTCAGGCATCCACCCCGAGGCCGCGACCAAGGCGGAACATATCCTCTGCGCGCCCGACAGGGAGGCCAGCTTCAAGGCCCTCTATGCCGGCGCGAAGCCCCCTGCCCTGCTGACATGCCCGGAAGGTCGCGCCAAGGTGGAAGCCGACGCGGCACTGGTGAAAAAGGTGGGCGTCAGCGGTACGCCGACCCTCATCGTGGGCGGCAAGATCATCTCGGGTTTCGACCAGGCGGAGATCGAGGCGTTTCTCGGACAAGCCTATGCGGCGAAGGCGTCCACCCATGCGCAGCGCTAACCCTTCCCCTTATCTGGCGGCTGCCTGGACCGCGCGGCGTCCCGCGTGGACCATGCGGAACGGAATGCCGGCGATCGCGGCCCTCAGGAGCCGTCCGACACGATCATCGGCAGCCTACGAGGTCCCTCGCCGGCACATATCCCAAGCGGACGGCTCCTTCTTGCACATGGAGTATGACATGATCAAAGCCCTTGGACGACGCAGCCTTTCCGCTGCCGACTATTCGATCGCCGCTCTCCTGGCCATATTTGCGGCCACGGGGATCGCCCATGCTTTCACGGCGCCCGCCGCCGGCGACCTTGGCTACGACATTTACGACATCGTCGTGAACCAGGGCGTCAAGGGACCGCTGGGCTTTGTCGGCGGCGTCGCGGCCTTCCTGTTCGGCGTCTCGCGCCTCTTTTCCAACATCATGATCGGCATCCCGACGATCGTGGCGGCGGTCTGCCTCATCAAGGCGGATTCGATCCTCCAGACCTTCGGCATGACCATCTGAACTGATCGGCGCGGGTCGCCACACTCTCACGCAACCCACGCCCCCGAGCCTGGAAGCCAATGATGGCTCCCGGGAAACCCCGAGCTCATGCCGGGGAGATGAAGCAGGAGGAGAAGGGACAATGGACGAACGCCTGCCCCAGTATCTGCATCGGCCGGTCCAGATCCTATGGTTCGGATCGGACGAGTTCATCCTGGTGGTCTCGACCATCTTCGTCGCCGTCATCGTCGGCGGGCTGATCGGATGGGCGCTCATCCTTGCCCTTCTCCTTTTCATCCCCTGGAAGCGCAGCAAACCCCGCGGCTTTCTGCCGCATCTCGCCTGGCGCTGGGGCCTGCTTGGCTTTCGCCATTATCCGGGTCCGACCCAGACCCGCTTTTATGAGTGAGGCTTAAAGCCATGTCGCTCTTCCCAAACCGAACTGGCCGCGAGGTCGATCCACTCCTTGGCAAACCGCCAAGCTTCGGCATTCACCGCTATCTCCAGGGCTCCTCCAATCTCTTCGAGGAGAACCGCCTGCTCAAATTCGCGATTGTGGGCCTGTTCGGCATCACGGCGGTGCTGGGCGCGGTGGTCTATTCGACCGACCAGAACCGGCGCACCGTGGTCGTGCCCTTTGGCACGGGCGGCGATCTCTATGTGACGGGCTCGAAACCCTCGACGGACTATCTGCGCACCATGACGCGCAACATCGTCGCGCTCTCGGGCACCTATTCCGCCTATTCGGCAGATCCGCAGTTCCAGGAGCTGCTCTCGATCGTCCATCCGAACGCCTATAACAGTATGCGCGACAGCCTCAACGCAGTGCTGGACGAGCTTTCCAAAAACCCGACCCTGTCGATCGCCACCTATATCCGTCCCGACCAGCCGGTCAGCTGGACCGACAGGGACATCATCGTTCCGGTCGAGAAGGTCCGCATCATCGGCGGCGTGATCCGCAAATTCCGGGGCACGCTGCGCATCGGCTACGGCGTCGAGAACGGCCGCTTCTGGATCACCCGCCTTTCGGAGGAAAAATTCGATGCCGAGCTTCGGTAAACCCCTGCGCGCGTCCGCCGCCCTGCTGGCCATGATCGCGTCGGCGCCGGTCTTCGCCCAGTCCATCGTCGCGCTGCCCGATCAGACCAGCACGATCCGGCTGTCGAACCGCGACGTCAATCATGTGATCTGTACAGGCGGCGAGATCGAGGACGTCAAATTCTCGGCGGAAAAGGCGATCGCGGTCGAGAAGGGCGGCGCGGACGCCTGGATCAAATTCTTGGTGAAGGAAGTCGATGACGCCGGTGCCGTCACGCGCAGCTATGTGACCGCGCCGTCCGAATTCTTCATTTCCTGCAATGGCGCCATCTATCCGCTCTATACCGAGCCCTCGGACATTCCCGCCCAGACCGTCACCCTGGTGCCGGGCAGCGCGCAGCGCGCCAAGGCCAATGACGAATTGCTGGGGCCGCTGGTCGAGGAGGAGCGCGCCGTCTCGATCACGCTCGCTATGCTCCAGGACCGTATCCCGGCGAGCTTCACCGCCGTCGCGCCCAAGGCCGAGCGGGTCGTGCTGCCCTCCCTTCCCGCCGCGCGAATCATCGAACGCCGACGGGTCGAGATAGAGGGTTCCGGTCTTTCGGCATCGGAATATCGGGTCGAAGCGGACGCGGACCTCGGCCTTGATGAGCGGCTGTTCCTCGACCGCGCCTTTGGTGCCCGCGTCTTTGCGGTCAGCGCCGATCGTCTTTCGCTCAAAGCCGGAGAGACCGCCCGCCTCATCATCGTACGGCGGGGAGCAAACCAATGAACGAGAAGAAGCAAGGCGGGAAAGAAACCCCGCAGGATCTTGGCGCCCCGATCAAAGGCTTTTCTCGCCCCCCGAAAGATCAAAATGAGGCCAGGGACGGAAAGCAAGGGCAAGCAAAGGATCAGGGCGCCGTTCGCGGCCCGACCCTGCTCGACCTGAAAACCCACTGGCGCGCCATGTCGGCAAGACAGAAACTGCGCGCCAAGCAGGTGGGCGTGGGAGCAGCGGTCGCGATCCTGGGCTATGGTCTCTACACAGCGTCCAGCGGTTCCTCCGACGACAAGCCCGATCTGCCCGCAGCCTCGAAGCTGGACATGGGCGCGGGCCTGCGCGGTGATAGTCTGGAAACCAAGCTGCGCGGTGACCTGCAAAAGGTGCTCGACGGCCAATCCCTGCTGGGCGATCGCATCACCGCGATCGAGGAGGGCAAGGTCATGCCCGGCAGCAAGGTCGGCGGCACGTCGACCGATGGTGGCGATCTGCCGTCGGCCATGACGGGCACATTGCCGGCCTTCCCGCCGCCACCCAGCGACGCGGAGCTGGACAGCGCGATGGGGTCGATCCCGCCGCCTGTACCGCCGGTCGCTCCGGCCGCGCCGCCCGCGCCCCCAGTCGAGAAGACCGTCGGTTCGATTGGCGCTGCCACCAGCGCCATCATCCCCGCCGCAAACAAGGAGGGCGCCGGGTCCGGCAACGGAAAAAAGTCGCGGACCATCTATTTACCGCCTGGTTTCATGAAGGCACGGCTCCTGACCGGGATCGACGCACTGGCCAGCCGGGACGCGACCTCGAACCCGGAACCGCTGATCGCCCGCGTGCAGGCCCCCGCCGTGCTGCCCAATGATGTGAAAGCCAATCTTGCCGGCTGCTTTGTCATCGGCAATGCCACCGGCAGCCTCGCCAAGGAACGGGTCGAGGTCCAGCTGGTGTCGCTCTCCTGCGTCGATTTCGACGAGCGGTCCGTCGTCGATCAGCCCATCAAGGGCTTCTTCGTCGACACCGATGGAAAGAAGGGGCTTTCGGGCAAGGTCGTGACCCGCGCCGGCGCGGCGCTGGCCCGATCCTTCATCGCCGGGACCGTGAGCGGCTTTACCAGTTCAGTCGAAAACAGCTTCGGGGACCTCTCCACCTCCGCCCTGGGTTCGGTCCGCACGCTCGATGCGACCGATGCCGCAAAGAGCGGCATTGCCGGCGGCCTTTCCAAATCCTCCGACAAGCTCACCGATTTCTATCTCGACCTTGCGCGCCAGGCTGGCCCCATCGTCGAGGTCGGCGCCGCCAAGGAGGTGGTGGTGGTCATCCAGGAGGGCGTGACCCTCGACATCAAACCCAGCGCAGGGAGCAAATTCTGATGGCATATCGTCTTTTGAGGGGCATTCGCCCCATGCCTGACACGCCCGTTGGTGCTGCGCGCCGGGCTGGATCGCCAGCGCTGCTCGGCATGGCTCTGCTGCTCGCGGGCTGTTCCACCATTGGCTCGGTCATGTCGCCCTACAGCGAGAAGTTCAGCTGCAAGAATAGCGACCATGGGCAGTGCATCCATCCCGACAAGGCCTATGCCGATGCGGTGGCTGGCGTGCCATCCCGCTCCGATCCCGCGGTCACCCATGACAAGGCTCTTCTCAGCCAGGGAGACGGTACCGGGACAAGCAGTGCCACCAAGCGGGGCAAGACAGGCCCATCCCCCTATCTTGGCTATCGCGACAGCGTCTATCGGGAGTTGCAGGGCCTGGTCGATGCGCCGGTCACGCCGATGCTGCGCCCCGGCCGCACGGTGCGCACGCTGATCCTGCCCTATGCCGACCGCGAGCGGCCCGACCGGCTCTACATGCCGCGCTATGTCTATTCGATCCTCGAGAGGCCCCAATGGGTGGTGGGCGATTATCTGGTGAGCCCGGTCCAGTCCGCGACGGGCGTGCCGGTGCTGGAACAGGTGAGGGACAAGGGCGCGTCCGACCGCGCCGTCGAGGGCGAGCCCGCCGATATCCCCGCTACGCCTGAGGAGGCACGGCCATGATCGCGCTCGGTACCCGCCATGGCGGCGGCCTCACCCGGTCGGACCTGCATCGCGCCGTCGCGCGCGACGCCTATTCCGATTTTCTGCCGCTCGTCGCCTGGAACGAAGAGGAGGAAGCCTTTCTCTGCATCGACGATGGCTGGGGCCATGCCTGGGAGCTGATCCCGTCGGCCTATATGTTCGCTCATGTCCATCAGGCCTTGCTGGGCCTCCTCAACATCCATTTTCCCGATGGGACGGTGTTGCAGCTCCACGGTTTTGCCGATCCGCTGATCGACCATGCGCTCGATGCCTTCCTGGATATGAAGACCCGGCCCGATCCTCTGATCCAGGCATCGGCGCGGCGCACCGCCGATTATCTGCGCGCCGGAACCGAGGGGCTCGACGCGCTTCATGGCATCCCGGTGCGCAATTTTCGGCTGTTCCTCTCGATCAAGACGCGGGTGGAACTTGGCCATGACCTGCGCCGCCAGATCGAGGAACAGCTCGCCAAGCTTGGTATCCGCCGTCTGCCGCCCGAGGAACTGGTCAGCTTCTATCGCCGGATCTTCAACGGTCTCTTCGATGCCGCGCCAGGCGTGTTCGCCGATGGCAGTGACGGCCAGCCCGCCCCGCCTGTTCGCAAGCAGATCATCGATGCAGGCCCCGACCTGCTGTTCGACGGCCCGGAAGTGCATCTGGGCAATCAGGTGGCGCGCTGCCTGACGCCAAGGGCGCCGGCACGGCGCATCACCGCCGAGCGCGCCAATCGCCTGCTGGGCGGGATGCGCGGGGCGGCCGAGGACAGCGACCAGATTGGCGGCCCTTTTCTCTTCACGCTCAACATCCTGTTCGATCACAGCCAGTTCGAGATTCACAAGCGCGCCCAGATCCTCTCCGCGCAGAAGGCGGCGGGCAGCTTCGCGGTCGAGGTCGGCAAGCAGATCGAGGAAATCGGCTGGGTGCTCGATGAGGCGGGCAACAGCCGCTTCCTTTCGGTGATCCCGATGGTCTGGGTCTTCGGCCGCACCAGCGCCGACGCGCGGGAAATGGCGGCGCGCGCCAAGCGCCTGTGGGAGAGCGAGCCGCTCCCCTGGATGATGCAGGAGGAGAGCTATCTCAATCCGGTCCTGTTGCCGATGAGCCTCCCCTTCGGGCTCTATCCCGAAAAACGCACGATGCGGATGCTGGAACGCGATTTCCGCATGCCGGTCAAAGCCGCCGTGCTGCTGGCGCCGGTGCAGACCGACTTTCGCGGCGGCGGTCGCCCGGCCCTTCTTTATACCGGCCGCAAGGGCCAGCTCATCACGCTCGATCTTTTCGATCCGCGCATCAACAATTATAATTTCATCGTTTCGGCCGAGAGCGGCGCGGGCAAAAGCTTTCTACTCAACAATCTCTGCCAGCAATATTATGCGCAAGGCGCGCTCATCCGCATCATCGATATTGGCGGGAGCTATCGCAAACTCTGTACCCTCTGTTCGGGCCGCTATATCGACATTGGCGAAGAGAAGCTTATCCTCAATCCGTTCGACATGGGCTTCGCGCTCGATGGCGACGATCGCCAATCCGCGATCTCCATGGCGGTCGCGATCGTAGCGGAAATGGCCAATGCCGCAACGCGCAAGGGCGTCTCGACGTCGGAATGGAATCTGCTCAAGTCCGCCGTGCAGTGGACGATCGACGAAGGTCATGCCGAGGAAGGGATAGATAGCGTCCGGGCATGGCTTGGCGCCTATCCACAATTTGCAGCGTCCGATCTCGACCGGGTCGATCATCTGGTTCCGGCCGCGCGGGAACTCGCCTTCAACCTGCGCGATTTTGGCAGTGACGGCGCCTATGGCCATTTCTTCAACGGTCCCTCGACCTTCGACATCAGCAACGATGAATTTGTGGTTCTGGAGCTTGAGCGGCTCAAAGCCATGCCGGACCTGTTCAACGTCATCGTCATGGTCGTGGTGAACGCGGTCACCCAGGAACTCTATCTGTCCGCGCGCGACCGGCCGCGCTTTGTCCTGTGCGATGAAGCCGCCCAGTTCATGACCCGAAGCGAAGGGCAGGACTTGTCGCGCCTCGCCGAGGCTTTCGGCCAGGGCTATCGCCGCGCGCGCAAATATCAGGGCAGTTTCGGTGTCGTCCTCCAGAGCATGAACGACCTGCTGCTCTTCGGCGGCACCGGACAGGTGATCCTCGAAAACGCGGCGACACGCTTCCTGCTTCAGGGGTCTACCTATGCCCAGGCGGTCGAGAACAAGATCCTCGACTATTCGGGATTTGTCCTCGATCTGCTCAAATCCGTCCGTAACGCCAAGCCCCATTATAGCGAGATCTTTATCGACTCTCCCCTGGGGCTGGGCGTGGCCCGGCTGGTGGTGGACCCCTTTTCCTACTGGATCAACACCAGCGCGCCGCAGGAGGTCGCGGCCTTTGAAGCGCTGATCCGCGCTGGGCGCAGTCCACTCGAAGCCGTGTGCGAGCTGGCCGGGGTCGATCCCGCCGAAATCCTGCCTGCAATCCAAGATGGAGGGGCAGCATGATGCGCAAGCCTTCCACCCATCCCGATCAGCTGCCCCTGGGGTTCGGCAAGGATGCCGAGATCGAGCGGATCATCGAGGCTCGGGTCGCGATCCGCGCGGAGGCTGAGGCCATCCGATGGCGCTTTCGGCTGATGGTGATCGAAACCATATTGCTGACCAGCCTGGTGATCGTGACCGGCCTGATGCTGCATCAGCCGCCCATGCTGATCGCGCGCGGCGCGGTGCTGATCGGCGTCACCTGCCTCAGCACAGGCCTGCTGCTCATCCTGCTCACCGGCTTGACGGGGAAATGCCTCTCAGCGTTGCGCAGCTGGAAAGCCCGGCGTTCCAATCTTCTCGCTGGCTGGAAGCGGCCATGAGCGGCATCTTTTCATCCCGGCCCGGACAGCCCGCCATTCGCATGATTGTCGGCACCCATCTGCTGCTAACGATCCAGGCGGGGCTGGTGCTGTGGTCGGCTACGGAATTGGACATGGGCCTGCGCTGCATTGTCTGCGCTGCCGGCCTGCTGGGGCTCGCCGCCATCATCACAGCGATCCGCGGAGGAGAGGAGGAGGAAGGCCGGGTGTGGCGGCCCTATCGGCTGCGCAATCATGCGTGGCGTGGAGGCGGGCGGTCATGATCCAACGCATCCTCCTTGCAGGCATGGCGATAGGCTGTTGTGTGCTGGCTGTCCCTGCGGCCATCGCCAGCACCGCGACGATCGGCCGAACCTGGCCGATATCCGAGCCGGACGCGCTGGCAGAGATCGAAGCGCGAGCCGCGCGACAACCCGCCAATATGGCGGCTCAATTTGGTCCACGCGCGAACTGGTCGGCACTACGTGCTGCGTCGCTCGGGAACGCCCGACAGGACCGAACCCGTTTCGTCGTGCCCTTCTATACCCTGTCCGACGAAATCCGCCTGCCTGGTGGCAAGCTGCTTTATCCCAAGGGCTTCACCTTCAATCCACTCGACTATGTCTCGCTGCCCCAGCGTCTCGTCATCGTCCATCCGCGAAACCTTGGCTGGGCACTCGATCATGCCCGGCTCACCGATTTCATCCTGCTGACGGCGGGCGACGCGCTCGAACTTTCCGAGCGAACCGGGCGGGCGCTGTTCATTCTTGAGGAGCGCGTGAAGGAGCGTCTGGGCCTGACCGTAGCGCCCGTCATCGTCTCCCAGGTCGGCAAGAAGCTCGAACTCCACGAATTTGAGGCCGTCGACCAGCGAAAAGGGGAGCGGCAATGATTCGTTCCAACATGCCCACCGAAGAATTGGCCGAATGCCGTCCAGTCTGCATGCAGTGTAGCGAACGGCTCAAAGCGCGTCTCACCCGCCGCAACCTATGGGATGTTCAGCAATGCGTGGATCTTTGCGACAGGAAGGTGAAGGCGCAGAGGCACGTCGGGCAAGGGCTGGAAACCATAACGGATATAGAGCTGCTTGCGCTTCTCAACCTTCGCCGGATCGCCACAGTCGAGAATGTCGAGGAGCACAAGGGCGATTCCGACATCCATCGCGGCGCGGCCGATCCTCTTGAGAGCATCGGCAAGCAAGAGACCTCCAAGGCCTTTGCCCTGGAAACGGGCATCGACCCCGATCATCGATATGAACGCAGCGGGTATCTGACCATGCCCCGGCCGGTTGCGCGTGAAAGAAGCGGGCAGGTGGGAATAATCGACGCTGTGTGCGTTCAACGTGTAAAAGCCCAAAAGCTCCCCTTCGGGAGACAGAAGGACAAACGCCCGCACATTGTCCGCTCGGGCCAGCTTGCTTGCCGTCTTGCGAAAATAATTGTCGACTTGATCAATCCCGGACGAAAAAGCCGCCCGGTCGTGCCGCGCCGGATCAAGCGGCTCGATGACCATCCCCATATTAGTCACGAAACCTCGCTCTTATCGGCTTTCGATCATCTGGTCATGCCGGGCGAAGGCTTCGCGCAGAGCATCCGAGGGCGGACCCGGATTCTCGAAGGCATTGAGAATCGATTCATAATCCTTCCGGCTCAAAATCGTACGTTCGTGCGTCTGGATCGTTTCCAGTGCCGCCTTATACGCGGCGTTCATAACGAATACGGAATCATCGACACCACACCACGCCGCAGCCTGCTGAATCGCCTGCTTGATATGCGGCTTGGTGCGAAAATTCATACGCACCGTGCTCCGCTCGTTGATTGCACCCGCTGCGTCATCAAACGCTTGCATCGCCAAAGCCTCATCATCACTGTTCCGTATATCATGTACGCCTTGGGGGCGCACATTTCAAGATCGATCGATTTCATATCGCCTCGTCCGATGAAGCTGATGCTGTGCCTTGGCATGGGGGGTCTGGCAATGCTGGTATCGACGCCGGCCCATGCCTCCAAATGCGAGGCGGGAACGATCTTCAATCCCGTCACCAAGGTGCGCTGGACCTGCATCTTCCCCATCACCATCGGCGGCGTCCGGGTCGGCAGCTTCGACAGCCTGTCCAAGGAACTGGACGCCCAGTCCGCCTCCAAGCCGCTATGCGCCTGCCGCAAGGGCGTCACCTTCTGGTTCGGGGTCAAGGTGAGCTTCTGGTCGCCCAACCGCATGATCGACGTCGTGACCGAACCCGGCTGCATGATGGCGCTGGGCGCCGACCTCATGCCGACCGGCGGCAAGCTCCAGGGGAGCCAGAGCAGCATCGCCGACGGCACCAACACGCGCAAGATGTTCGCGCAGATGCACTATTATATTTCCCCGGTCTGGAAGATGCTGGACATGTTCACGGACCTTCCCTGCATCGAGGATGACGGCTTCGACGTCGCCATGATCACCGAGGTGCTGCCGACCTGGCAGTCGGGAACTTTGGGCGCGATCATCCAGCCCGAAGGCATATTGTTCGGCAATCCGGCCGCCGGGCTTGCCTGCATGGCCGATAGCGCGGCGGCCGCCGCCGGCAAGGTCATCGATCCGCTCTTCTGGTGCATGGGCAGCTGGGGCGCGACCTATCCGATCGCGGGCGACATCCATTTCGATGACTCGGTCGAGGCCTGGGCAGGGATCGCGGCACGCGGGACCTTCATGATGGGGCGGCTTGGCGCGCTGACCATTTCTTCCGCCGATGGCTGCTCGTTCAAGCCCCAGCCGATCTGGACCAAGAGCCGCTACAAGCTCCAGATCATGGAACCGGTCAAGGGCGGCAAATGCGTCAATATCGGTCGCCCCGGCGCGCTCTGGTCCTCGGGCAAACACGCGCCCGGCAAGGACAACGCCCAGTTCATGGCTTTTGAAAAGGTGATCTGCTGCGCGGGGGTGTCGACCCCATGAGCCGGTCCCTTCCCCTCTCCCTCGCACCGACGCGGGCTTTTGCCTGCTCTGCCCGCCACAGCCATGGTGGCTGCCCCGCGCGGGGCGAGGACGGAGCGATGCCGCGGTCCCCCTGCGGCATCGCTCCACCTATGGTCAGCACGGCCGCCGAACCCCTGTCGGCGGTAGGCAAAACCCCTCTCCGGCCCGCCGTCGTGGTGGCCGTGCTGACCACCATAGGAGGCCAGGCCGCCTTTCGCGTACTGGGTGATGTCGGGGCGCCGGGCGTACTGCGCTGTTTCCGACTACGCCGCATGTCGCGCGCCGCCCCGGAAGCCGCGTCATGAAACGTGGCGCACTCATCCTCTCAGCCGGCATCGCCATCTGCCTGCCTGTTCTCACCCAAGCGCAGACGATGGAAGAGCGCGCACGCAGCGCCGCCGCAGCGGCGCGAACGAAAAGCGGCGACAGCGATGCCCTGCAAAGCAATTATCTCACGCCCGGTCTTGCCGGCCAGCCGGTCAGCACCATCGACAACAGCAAGAGCTTCACACCCAATATTGCCTGCCAGAAGACCGCGACGCTGCTGGAACTGCTCGCCCAGCCCGCCTCGACCGGGGATATCGGCACGCTCCGCATCTCGCGCGACAAGGATTTGGACGGGTCCTTCGACGAGACGCTAAATGTGCCCGTGCCGATATCGGGCATCTGCGCCAATGGCATCATCTCCTGTGCGCCGGGCAGCTGGAACCAGTGCCGCCGGTTCCAGTGGGAGGTCGGCAGCAGCGGCAATCTCAAGCTTGGCGAGGTCGATCTCACGGCCCTTGCCGGCTGCTATTGCGTCAACAACAGCTGCGGCACCAATCTCGCTTGGGGCAATATGGCCTCGATCCTCAAGGATTTGGGCGGCGGCGTTGTCGGGGCGCTCACCACCGCCGATCCCCGTATCGGCGTGGCCCAGGCTTCCATCGATGGTCCACTGATCCGCTATACTGGAGCGCAGACCACGGCCTGCACGGCTCAGCCCCAGGTGTCGGCGACCAGCTATCGGAGCAACCCCACCGCGATCCAGGGCGACGCCTATTCCGTCTCGCAGGCAAGCAGCATCTTCCAGACCCTGGCCGGTTCCGCGGCCGGCAATGGTAAAGCGCAGCAGACCCGCGGCTGCTCGATCGAGCGCGACATCACGGTCAAGGCATGGGGCTTCGACGATATCCTCGCGGTGCGTGGTTCGATCGCCGCGGTCACCAGCTGCGGAACCGGCTGCCGTCGCTATGAGATTCGCGGCCCCGGCACATGTGGCAGCGTGCCCCCGATCTACAGCGCGACCTTCGATCCCCTGGCTCCGGCGCGGATAACATCTGCGCGCATCGTCGAAATGGGTGCGGACGATTGGGTGCAGGCACGGGTCAACGGCCAGATTGTCGGCTATGCGGGGAAACGGCCCTGGCTGGGCGAGGCCTTGCCCTCGGGCGATTGCCGCATCAGCGACGATCCCTGGTACAACAGGTCCGCCATCGACATCACCTCTGAGCTGCGCAGCGGCGCGACGGTGGTCGGCGCGCGGGTGCGGGGCGGCGGCGGTGGAAACTGGGGTTATGTGACCGTCGAGGTGCAGGTCGACACCGGTTGTGAGGTCAGCGAGCGGCTGGTCGATCTCTGTTCAGGCTATGCGGCCGATCCCGCCTGCCATCTTGTGAGTGAGACGGTCGATGGTGTCGCGACCTTCAGGAACGGCGTCAACACTGGCATCAAGCCTCTACCATCGACCCGGCTGTTCGGCACGGGGGCGTGCAATCTGCAATATACGCGCGACTTCTTCGAACGCGCACGCCAATATGAATGCGTCATCGACGAGGCGGGCGCCAGTACACCAGACCTCGGCCGCGGCGCCTATATCATCGACCACTCGACCGAGACGCTGCTGGCCGACCGGACCACCGATGCCAGCGGCAACGTTTCGACCTCAACCCGTCCCTTCTCCATGCCCGAACGGGGTTCCGTTACCGCCTGCGAGCCCATCTGCAAGACCCGAGCGCCCAAGGCCAATAGCGATGTGGCGATAGACGGTGTCGTCGGCGTCTGGCAAAATGACCCGGCCGGCTGGGACATATTTTACCACAGCTGCTCAGCGGACAATGTCTGCCCACTTGGGCAGGGGGAAGAGCTGGTTTCGGCCTGCGGCTGTCTCGACGATTTTCCCGAAGCCGTCGTCATGATGCAGACCGTGCGCCTGGCCGGCGCTGACCTCGCCTGCACGGCGGAGACACGCTGATGCGGTGGCGCCTTTCCTTGTTGGCCACCTTGCTGCTGGCGTCCAGCCTTGCGCTCACGATGACGCCGGCCCAGGCGCAGCCACTCTGCGCCGCCGACCTCGATGGCAGCGGCGATGCCGAGACCCTAGGGGAAACCGCCCAATGTTCCGAGATGACCGACGGCAGCTATCTCTGTCCGATCCAGCAGGCCGCCTGTGTCGCCGATGCGGTCGGCGCCTATAGCTGTCCGCTGGGCAGCCAATATCCGTGCGCAACACCCATTGGCGGAGGAACGCCCAGTTGCTCGCCCCATGCCTGCACATCGGTGATCGGCGGCGGCATCGAGGAGGACGATCCGGTCGTCGACGATCCCGGCGCCCCCAATGACGGTCCCGTCGATGCCGATGGCAACTGCCTCGGGGCGATCGAGATCTTTGCCGGGCGCGCTGTTCGTTGCCGTCCGGCGGGCCTCAAGACCACATTCTCCAACTGCTGCAAGGATCGCGGCGAGATCGTGAAGGACGGGATGGGCTCATCCATTTCCTCGATCGGCACCAAGATCGCCATCGCCAAGGGCGTCTGGACCGGCATGAAAGCCGCCTACACCGCGTTCAAGGCGGGGGCGACTGCCTCCCAAGCGGCGAGCGCCGGTGCCAATGCGATCATCGTCGGCATCGATCCGACGTCGATCGCGATCAGCCTCGCCATCAACTTCATGATGGATTTTCTCCTTTCGGGCTGTGACCAACAGGACATGGAAGTGGGCATGCTCCGTGGTTCGGGCATGTGCCATGAGGTCGGCACCTACTGCGCGTCGACTATTCTTGGTGTCTGCGTGCAGAAGGCCAAGGGCCATTGCTGCTTCAACACCAAACTCGGCCGGATCATCCAGGAACAGGGCCGACCCCAGCTTGCCAGCTTCAACGCCGTGGGGTGGGGCACGGCGAAGAAGCCCTATTGCCGCGGGTTCACCGCTGAAGAGTTCCAGGCGCTGGATTTCAGCAAAATGGATCTCTCCGAATATTATTCCGACATCGAGGCGCGGGTCCAGTCGGACATCCAAATCGATATGAAGGACAGGATCGATGCCTATATGGAGACGGTCAATCCCTAGCCGCGCGCTTCTTGCAGCGGCGATACTGGTCGCCTCACCCTGCCAGGCGCAGAGTGAGGGGGACGCGGGCAATGCCCGGCAACGCGCGCAGACGCAGGGCGACAACGCCTTGCAGCGCCTCAAGGGTGCGGTTGCGGACCAGAAGGATCGCGCTGATGCGGGCGGGCCGGATCGGCTTCCCGATCTTCCAGAGGCGACACGGCGCCGCGCGTTCGAGGGCCTGCGCAACCGCAAGCCGGACCCCGGCATGGATGCCCGCGCGCGATCGGCGCTGACCTCGGGGCAGGACAGCCTCGCAGCCCAGCAGGAGGCCATGGCGAAGCGCCTCGGCCAGGCCCTGGGGCTGGACGCGCCGGACATCACGGGCCTGGCGGGCGTCCCGCCGCCCTCGGCGCCTCATGGCTGGGTGCCGCTGCTCTTTGCCTCATCCTCCATGCCCATCCCGGTTTTGCGGACCTATGCGGCGCAGTTGGAGAAAGCCGGCGGCGTCATGGCCTTTCGCGGCGTGCCGGGCGGGATGACGAAGATCGGTCCGATGGCCAGGCTTTCAGCGCAAGTGCTGCGGATCGATCCGGGCTGCGACGGCCCAGGCTGCGCGATGCGCAATGTCCAGCTGATCGTTGATCCGCTGATCTTCCGCCAGCACGGGGTCGCGCGTGTACCGGCGCTTGGCCTGGTACCGGGCGATTCGACCCAGCCCTATTGTGAGCGGGACGATGATAGCCCGGCAAGCCGCCACATCGTCTATGGCGACGCTGCCCTGTCCGGTCTGCTCGAAGAATATGCCCGTCTCGGCGGCACGAAGGAGGTGGCCGATGCTCAGGCTCGCCTGGACCGCCGCTAGGGCGGCATGGCCCGAAATCAGGGCCACCCCGCGCAAAGCAGCCATGGCATTGGGAGCGGGCGGTCCCGACACGGCGCCACAACCGCGCCGTTTCTGGTACGCCTGCGCGATCATCCTGCCCATCAGCGCCGCCGCCTGTTGGACCTTGCCGCAGTTCACCTTGGTCATGTCGCCCTCGATCGACGCCTGGTTGGTCCACAAGGCGCCGGGCACCATCCGGCGCGGTGACCTTGTGTCGTTCAAGCTGCGGCATCCCCTTGCCGGCCCTGCCCCGGTCGATGTCACCAAATATGTGCTCTGCATGCCGGGAGACAGGATCGAGATGATTGAGAAACCCTCGATGACGCCGGGCGCGAGGGATGGCTGGTATCGGTGCAATGGTAAGCTCATCGGGATCAGCAAGCCCGTCGGGCGGAAGGGGCAGCGCCTCCTGCATTGGCGGCCCACCGAGCCGCATATCCCTGCTGGCATGGTCTATGTCGGCTCATCTTATGTGGGTGGATTTGACAGCCGCTATTTTGGTCCCGTGCCCCTGCATCGCCTCACGCGGATGGAGAAGCTGCTATGACCTGGCGCCTCCCTGCCGCCCTTGGGGCAATTTTGCTGATCTCGTCGCCGACTGCTGCGCAGACGGGTTCGCCGACATCGGAGCCAAAGCAAGGCTATTGGTGGTACATAGCGCCAAAACCGAAACCCCGAGACGAAGCCGTTGATCCGGACAGGCTGGTGAAGCCGGTGATCCCGCCCATGACCGAGCTTGCGGCATGGACGCCGCCCAAGATCCGCAAGCTGATCGAGCAACAGCGCGATTATGCCGCCACCGTGTTGACGGTCGATGCGGTCGCCGATTTCTGGCGGTTGCAGGATTTTGCGCGGCGCAAGGCGCGGGCCTTTGCCGGCGTGACGCAGCTGGCGATGCTCCAGCATCCCGAACTGAATTCCAGGTCGGCCAATCCGATGGTGGGCGACGCACGCGACCAGCTGCTGGGCCAAAAGGATGCTGTGCGCCGCGCCTATCTGCGCGCCCATGCCGGCGAATTCGCGCTCGTCATGTTCTCGCGGACGAGTTGCGGCTATTGCCGCGTGCAGTGGCCGATCGTTCAGCGCTTCCAGGACGAGATGGGCTGGCAGGTGTCCCAAATCGATCTCGAACGCCGGCCCGAGGTTGCGCAGCGCTTTGGTGTCGATGTGACGCCGACGACGATGGTGATCCGGCGGAACAGTCCGCAACGCATGGTGATCGCGACCGGGGTTGAGGCCTATCCCAACCTCACCCAGACCGCCTACCAGGCCGTCCGCCTGCTGTCCGGCGACATCCGGCCCGAGCAGTTCCTGACCGGGGCGGGTGAGGAAGACGGCTTCTTTGATGCGCTCGCCAATGGTCCTGTTGCCGCAGCCGATCCATCGGCGGACGGGCCTCAGGATGCCAACCCATGAGATTCTGGATGATCCTTCCATTCCTGGCGCCTTCGCTTGCCATGTCGAGTGCAGTGGCCCGGCCGATCACGCGCGCCGACGCCATGCGCGCCGCGATCCATCCCGTCGCGACGAACACGGACATGCAAAAATGGTTGTCCCGCGTGCCCGTAACCAAGGACTTTCCGCCAGATTTCGCCGCGACATTGGGAGGTGAGGCCTCGCTCTTCATCATCGAGATGACGACGGCGCCCGAATGTCTGCCCTGCGCGGACCTCTGGGCAAAGTTGGCGCAATATTCCCGGCATTATCATTGGCAGGTCCGCACCATCGGCGGCGACGAGGCCTTGCTACGTTCCGGCAGGCTCGGCCTCCCCTGGGTCGGGCATCCGGTAGCATGGATCCGTCCCGTCGCCGATGCTGATCGCATCATCCCGATCGCGATCGGCACCGACCACGGCGTCAACCTGGCGCGCAATGCCTATCTCGCGGCCAAGATGCTAACGGGCGTGCGTCCGGCGGTCGGGCTTCGCGCGATGGCCAAGTTCACCGGCATCGTTGGAGCAGTTGATCGCGTTGGCGCGACAGTGAGGCCTTCCAGATGATCGGCAGCACGCACGCATCAAACTCCAGACATTCCCAGGCGGAAGCAACCCGACCGCCTGTCCATCAACCTCGCAATTTCGGATCATTGATCCAAATTTGCGAGGTTATTTCCCACATCCGACCATCCTTGAAAATGCCGCGCATGGCGGGCCGGCATCTTCGCCTTCTCATTCCAAGAGGAAGCCCGCCATGCCTTCGCTCCGTCCTCGCTGTGCGCTGATCGCGCTCGGCCTGCTCGCCACCTGCGGCACGACCGCGCCTGCATACGCCCAAGGCTGGGCGGAAAGCTGGTTCGACAATGTGACCTATACCTCGCCCGGCTCCTTCGAGGACCAGACGCGCGGCTATGTGACCGCAGGCGGCATGTCCGGGCGCGTCGACGTCCATGACGATTATCTGATGTCGCTCACCCTCCCCAAGGTGAAGGCCGGCTGTGGCGGCATCGACATGTTTCTGGGGGGCATGTCGTTCCTCGATCCGGACTATCTGGTCCAGAAGCTGGAAAGCATTCTCCAGGCCGCGCCGGCGGTCGCGTTCCAATATCTGCTCGAAACCCTCGACGAGAAAATGGGGAATATCATCTCGAAGATGGAGGCAGCGACCAATTACCTGAACTCCATCCAGGTCAATGACTGCCGTCTTTCCAATCGCATGGTACAGATCGCCAAGGGCGACGACAATATGTCGGGCATCATCGAGGAGATGACCGGCTACAAGTCAGTGAAGGAAGGTTTCGCGAAAAGCTACCAGCAGAGCCGCGAGAAGATACAGGCGAACCAGAATAATCCGACCGAGGATCTGAAGGACGCGCTCGCCAACTGCCCGGCAGAGGTGACCGACATCTTCCGCACCGGCTCCCTTCTCTCCCATGCCGCGACGCGCGTCGGCGCCGGCGACTGGGCCTCGGTGATGCGGGCGCGCGTGGGCGACGTCTATATGCGCTGGGACGCGACCGACAAGGTGCCAATCTTTTCCGCCATTCCAGCCTGCCCGCATCAGGACAGCGACAGCCCGCAGGATTTTCTCGCCGGCAAGGTCCAGAGCCGTTCGCTCAACATACCGCCGTCTGCCGCGGACTGCGCCCCGGACGGCGGCAAAGGGGCACTGGAACTTGCCCGGACACGGATGCAGTCGATCGCCACCAAGATCCGCACGCGCGCCGCGTTGACGGCCGAAGAGCGCCAATTTGTCGCCAATGTCCGCACGCTGCCGGTCTATCGCATGCTGGAATGGGGGGTGCGTGAGGGCGTGCCCGATTCCGTGATCGCCGACACCGATGAACTGGTGGCACTCACGCTTGCCTATCAGATGCTCAATGATCTCACCCGGTCGATCGACTTTGCCGTTTCCAATGCCGAACGGGGCGCGAGCGCCGCCGGCGCGGCCGATGCCGGCAACGCCAATATCTGCCAGACCCGCATCCTATCCAAGGGCATCGAGCAGCTGAGGGATTTGCGCGAGGAGGTGCTGCGCCAGCGCGCGCAGATGCGGCAAAGCTACATGGCCGCGCTCAATCAGGCGAACCTCTCGGCCAATTATGCCGGGCTGCTGCGCACACGCGACCGCGATGCGCGCGACACCGCCGGCACCGCTTCGAACAACAATCGATGAACCCTTTGGAGGCACCGCCCATGCGCCGCCTGTTTCGCTCGGCCCTTGCCCTGCCGCTCGCTTTGGCGGCAACGCCCGCGCTGGCTCTGGAGTCCAGTTTCCATACATATGACGGCTTTGCCGAAACGGTGGATGCGTTCCGTCTGGTCTCGATGATCTTCGGCGATCCACGCTACGAAACGCTGGTGCTGATCTGCGCGGTCGTGGGGATCGCGCTCGGCGTCCTGATCGCCTCGTTCCGCGGCCAGGGCATGGGGCTGGTTGCGTTCGGGTTCCAGATGCTGATCGGCATCGGGCTGTTTGTCGGCCTGGTCGCGACCACCGGCACCGTCCATGTCTATGACCGGGTCCGCAATGCCTATCAGCCGGTCGGCGATGTCCCCAATCTCATCGTGCTGGTGGCGGGCGTCACCAACCTCATGGAGCGGGCGCTCGCCGAGACGATCGACGACAACACCACCGACCCCAATGCGAAGCTGGAGTTTGGCGCGGGCGGTCATGCCTTCGACCTCTTTTTGAACGCCGTCTCCCCGCGCGGGCCCATGACCGACACCTTCCTCGACGCGACCATCAAGGATTATGTCCGGCAATGCTATCCGGTCGCTCGCGTCTCGCCGGCCTATGGCGTGGACGACGATCAGCTTTTCCGGGGCACGACGGACCTCCCCGCCTCCTTTGCCGCCATGGCCGGGCCGGCCACCTTCAGCACCGTCTTCACCTCGGCCGACAAGGGCGGCACGACCATGAGCTGCCAGGAAGCCTGGGACCATATCCAGTCTCGGCTCGGCGACCCGACTCTGTTCGACAACTATGCCCGTCAGGTCTGCCAGAGCAGCGGCTATGATGTTGCCGATGCCAACCAGCTGGCGCGGTGCCGCACGCGCCTTGGGCAGCTTGGCGATGGGATGATGGGAACGCCCCTTACCCTCCAGGCCTTCTTCTCCGATGTGCTGCTGGGCAGCAGCGTCGGCGATGTGCTGTTCGAGGATAGCCCGGCGACAGCGGCTCGGGTGATGGCGAACCGGGCGGTGGTGTCAAGCGGGCTGTCCACCATGTCGGTCGCCAATCAGTGGATGCCCACGATCCGCGCCACCGTGTTCGGGATCATGTTGTTCATGATGCCGATCGCGCTGCTGTTCATCTTGACGCCGATCAATCTGCGTGTCGCGAGCTTCGCGCTCGGCCTGTTCGTGTTCGTGGCGCTCTGGGGCGTCATCGATGCGGGCATCTATCAGCTGACCCTGGGCCGGGCGATGGCGGTCCTGGCCGAGATGCGATCCAATCATGTCGCCACGAATGCTTGGATGCTGGCGCCGTCGGCAGCGCTGAAGGCCCTTGCGATCTTTGGGTCGTTCCGCACGGCCGCTGCGGGCCTAGCGGGGGCGTTCGTGTTCACCGTGTTCCGCTTCTCCGGCAATGTGTTCTCGTCTTTCACCGGCGGCGCGCTTCAGGCGCAGGGCCAGGGTACGGCGGCAGCGACGCCCCTGATGACGCGGGAAGGGTTTGCCTCGGCGCTCGAAGCCCAGGCATCGGCCTCCGGCACGATGGCGCGCAGAGGCATGGCGTCGAACTTTGGAGATTTTGGGGAGCGCACGACGTTCAGCAGCAATCGGGCTTTCGGCGCGGCCGGAACCGTCTTGGGCGAGCATGGTGGCGGCCTCGCGGGCGGCAGCGCCTTCGCGCTGGGTGGCATCGACGCCGCGCGAGAGCTGGGCGGCATCTCCCCTGCTCTTGCCGGGCGCGATCTCAGCAATCCGGCAACCGCTCAAGCGGTCTGGGCGAATGCGACGACGGGCGCCATCCAAAATTTTGCCGAGAAGGATACGTTGCGGGCACTCGGCACGACCTATTTTGGCGAGGGGCAATCGGGCGAGCGGGCTTTTGCGGCATTCGCTCAGAATATGGTGCAATGGAAGGCGTTCGGTGACCAGCGCGCCTATGACATGATGCTATCTGGTACGCAGCGGCATTTTGAGCGCAGCGGCTATGACGCCAGGGACGCGGCACTCAAGGCCTCGACGCTTATTGGACAGGCTTCGGCCGATCCGACCTTCGCCAAGATCACCGCCAACGCCTTCGATCAGGAGCAGATGTTGCGCAACGATCTCACCGGTGCCCAGGTGCAGGTCGGCGCCATGGAGGGCCGCCGGGATTATGCGGGCGACCATGTGGCGGCGACCGAGCGGGGCAATGTCGCTACGGAGCAGGCTTGGCGCACAGGCAATAATGCCGGTCACCGCAGCGCCTCCTCGATGCTCGGTCTTTCGCTTGATGAAACCGGCCGCCGCATCGGATTCATCAATGCCCTTTCCGGCGAAGCGCGATCCACGGCCATTACGCAGCTCTCCCGCGCAACGGGACGGAATGAAGCTCAGGTCATGCACGCGCTTGAAAGCTATAATGCTGCGACACAGGTCGGGACCGCCGATGGTGCGACGGCCGAAGCGGCGCGGGAGGGTACCAGCGTCTATGGCCGCACTCGGGACGCCGCCGGCTATGATTTTGCCGAGCGGTCGGGCAAGCTCGACGCGCAGCGCGAGGTCGGTCTGGATGGGACGCGATCGGCCGCCAGGATCGGCGAACAGCGCCGGGAAGCTGAGAATTTCGGATTTGCCGAAGGCGCTGCGGCCGCCGGCGCAACGGTGCGGGAAGCGGCGCGCCTCGACAGCTTTATCCAGGCCTTGAGCCGCACGGCGGGCAATCAGGTCGATATGAATGAAGGCGGTACTGAGGGTGTTGCCGATCGGTCTCGCAATGAGCGGCTGACCCGGATCGTCGATAATGAGCGCCTGACACGCATGCAGGCCTTGCTCCGTGAGAATGGCATAGGCCTCTCGAGACGCCAGATCGCGATGGATCAGAATGGCGATCTCAACCTCAATTTGACGCCTGACGCAGCGGCGCAGATGTGGAGATCCGGGCTGATCAATGAAAGCCAGCTGGGTGCCATCGCCAATGGCGGGCGGGCGCGGTTCAGCTTTGCCCATAATGATCTGCTGGTGTCGAGCAGCACCGGGTTCAGCCGGTCGGCACGGTCTGACACCAGCACGCGGTTCGAGGCGGGCAAGCAGGCGGGGCCGGATACGGTCGAGCATTTCCTGGGCGGTGGCTCAGAGGGTCATGCCATGATGGCCAATTGGCTCAAGGGCGGGTTCGAGATGGACCGGCAGGGAAACTGGCGCCTCAAACCGCAGGTGGCAGATACGCTCCAAAGGGACGTCCAGGCGATCATGGTGCAGACCGGGTGGACGCGGTCTTTGTCTCGAAGTGCTAGCCATCAGGTCAGTAGCCGCTCATCCGTCGGGGCTACTATTGGTGGATCTGTAGAAAGCAGTGGATCAAAGCCCGGCAGCCACCGCCACACAAGCGGGAATTTCAGCGGCCAAGCTGGGCTGGAGACGTCGGATACTGGAACGGGCGCTACCGACGCTGCGGCGAGTATCGATATTGTCAATTATGATGTTCGCAATGCTATTTCTGCGGCAGAGCGCGCCACTTCAAGGTCGGCCAACCCCTCAAGAGACTTTGCGGATGAACTGAGCCATCGCCTGCTGGGACCAGATGGACTCCGCAATCGCTATCTCAATCACGCCGCCGCCGGTCGAGGGACCCTGGACTTAACCGCCCCGCTGACTTCGATGGAGCAATCCAGAATTTTGGACAGTGGTCGCTTTAGCGGCGATCGTACATCAGGTCTTGGAGACGGCTCTCCGTCGACAGAAGAGAATTAATGCTTTCCTCTCACATGCCTGTCCAGCCACGCTTGACTGGTCGGATTGCCAGGATGTCCATAGTATCGCGAATTTGCGGGGTCCGTTGGATCCATTCTCTTAAAAGTGGCGAAATGATGATGGGAATCATCATGCCGACTCCAGGCGAAACCATCACCTTTCTCCGCCTTGAATTGAAAGCCGAACCATGCCCGGAAAAAACCGAAACCCAATACCGGTATGATCACAAACGGATGAAGCAAGGCACCGAGTGGGACTATGATGTGGGTCGGAAATACGGAAGCCGGCACCGACAGAAATACCGACCAGAACATAATCGCTGATCCCCACCAAAGTTTGGCATACCAAGGGCGCCACAACCAATCCCCAGCGCGCGGCGGGAACCTCACGGAATCAGAATTTCGCGCGTCTGAATCTGGGATGCTTTGCTCTGCCATAGGACCTCGCTTCGCGGCTACGATAGCATGTCAACCCCTTCGAAACACATACAATCGTATCCAAATTGACGCCAAGCCACTCCCCTCCCCCTTTTTTTGGTTTCATCCCGGCACGGAGCCCCGTTTGCCACGGCCGACGAGATGTCACGCGATAAATCAGTATTCTCCGTCGCGCCATTTTTGGTCAGTCTCAACCAGAAACAGATGCTGAAATGCAGACACGAATCCCATAGGTATTTGCGCAAAGTTGCAATCCCGCGGGGCCACTTTCTGGCCGGGCATGGGACTTGTACGAACCCGCTGCCGCGGGATGGGTGCCTGGATTGAGGTCGTCCTGACCAACTGAGATTTTGCTTCGGTTGAGCGTTGCCGGGCATGGGCAGAGCATCGCGACTCCTTTCAGCAAAGGAGTCGAACCATGATTGATCCCGTTTTGGAAATGCCCGCCAGTTCGCTGCGTCAGCGCATGATCGATGACATGAACATGCGCGAATTTACGCGCGAAACCCAGCGCAACTATATCCGCGATGTCGCGCGGTTTGCCGCCTATCTTGGGCGTCCTCCCGATACAGCGACGGCAGAGGATCTGCGCCAGTTCCAGATCGACCAGCGAGAGATCGGGGTCGGCGCGCCCACGATGAACAGTATCGTCGCGGCGCTGCGCTTCTTTTTCACGCATACCATCGACCGGCCCGACCTTGCCCGCAGGCTTTACAAGGTCAAGCATCCCCGCTCCTTGCCCGTCGTGCTCAGTCCCGAAGAGGTCGCCCGGCTGCTCCAAGCAACAACGAGCCTCAAGCATCAGGCGGCTATGTCAGTTGCCTATGGGGCGGGCCTGCGTGCCGCTGAGGTGACGATGCTCAAAGTCCGCGACATCGATAGTGAGCGCATGTTGATCAGGGTCGAGCGGGGGAAAGGCGGCCGGTATCGCAACGCGATCTTGCCGGCCGATCTGCTCGCCTTGTTGCGTGAGTGGTGGAAGGTCGGGCGGCAACAGGGGGTCATGCATGCCGACGGCTGGCTATTCCCCGGCCAACATTATCTCAAGCCGATGAGTCCCCGGCATCTGCACCGCGTTGTCGTCGAAGCCGCACGGGCGGCCGGCATTGGCAAGCGGGTCGGGCCGCACACGTTGCGGCACTGTTTTGCCACCCATCTGCTGGAAGAAGGGGTTGATGTCCGCGTCA
Organism: Sphingobium sp. TKS; assembly: GCF_001563265.1. Taxonomy (NCBI): domain Bacteria; kingdom Pseudomonadati; phylum Pseudomonadota; class Alphaproteobacteria; order Sphingomonadales; family Sphingobiaceae; genus Sphingobium; species Sphingobium sp. TKS. Next base: position 831,358 of record NZ_CP005084.1, read on the forward strand.
TTCAGGCGCTGTTGGGCCACGCGAACCTGAGTACGACCGCCTTCTACACCAAAGTTGCGACCCGAACCGCGCGCGCCGTCGTCAGCCCGTTCGATCGACTGGCCATATGCGGCCCCAAACAGGCGGTGCCCGACGGCTGAGCCGTTGCGCTCGTTACTCGAGGTTGCCGACATCTTCCGCACTGCTGGTCCCGCCTATCGGGACACCCATGCCGGGCATCTGAGCTACATCCAGCTCAAGGTCATGACGGCGATCGAGAACTGTCGCACCGCTGCCCTGGGCGGTCACGTCGAAGCCTGCGAAGACTGTGGGCACTGGCGGATCGCCTATAATAGCTGTGGCAATCGGCACTGCCCGAAATGCCAGGGCGCCGCCGCGCGTACCTGGCTGGCAGAGCGCAAGGCGGACCTGTTGCCGGTCGGCTACTTCCATGTGGTCTTCACGCTGCCGGTGGAGATCGCCGATATCGCGTTCCAGAACAAGGCGGTCGTCTATGACCTGCTGTTCCGCACGGCCTCGGAGACGATGCTGACGATCGCGGCCGATCCGCAGCATCTCGGCGCCCGCATCGGCATCACGGCTGTACTTCACACATGGGGATCGGCCATGACACACCATCCGCATGTTCACATGATCGTGCCGGGCGGTGGTATTGCGCTGGACGGGACGCGATGGATCTCCTCGCGCCCCGCCTTTCTCCTGCCGGTGCGGGTTCTGGGCGCACTGTTCCGCCGTCTCTTCCTCACCCGGCTGACCCAGTTGCACCGCACCGGCAAGCTCGCGTTCTTCGGATCCATGGCCGGCCTCGCCGATAAGCGAGCCTTCCTGCGTCATCTGGCACCGGTCAGAAAGAAGCGCTGGGTGGTCTATGCCAAGCCGCCCTTCTCCGGTCCCGAGGCCGTACTGGCCTACCTCTCGCGCTACACCCATCGGGTTGCCATCTCGAACCGACGCTTGGTCGCGTTCGACCGTCAGGAAGTCACGTTCCGTTATAAGGATTATCGGCGCGCCGGCGACGAACGGCAGAGCATCATGACGATCAGCGCCGACGAATTTATCCGCCGCTTTCTGCTTCACGTCCTGCCACGCGGCTTCCACCGCATTCGCCACTATGGCCTGCTCGCCAGTTCCTCGCGCAAAACCAGTCTCGCGCGTGCCCGCGAACTGCTCGACGTCGTCCCGCCGGCACCCGACGAGGGCGTACCGGACAGACCTATCGATCTGCGTCCACTCTGTCCCTGCTGCGGTGGGCGTATGATCATCATCGAGGTCTTCGAGCGCTGGCGACAGCCCCGGCCGCCGCCGTTCCCTGCACTACCGACCCGGGAGGTCGCGCCATGACCCGGCATGGCATGGCAACAACAATGCTCGTGGGCACCGTGCCCCGGGTCAGAGGCGCCCTTGTGCCGCTTCCCAATCCCGTGCCGTTGTCGATGCTGTTCGCAGGTGAATCTCGCCGAAACAGGTATCGAAGCTGGCAGCAATATCGCCCGTCTGCATTGAACACCGCCGGCTTCATAACCGACCAATGGCTCCTCAGAGTCGTCCGAAAAGCGAAATCCTCATAGACCGTCGCCAAGCCCCCGCGGGTCGTACATGTCAGGCTTTCGTACGCCTGCCGGCGCCCGAAACCCATCGACTTTGCGCTCGGTCCGCTCTCGAGAGCGGAACTGGAAAAGCGGACGCTAAGGCCACTCCTGAGACCCCCGGTTAGAAGCTGTAAAGGCGTATTGCGGCGGCAACACGGACCTTCCCGGGAAATCCCCTGCTTGGATGGTTGTCATCATCGACCTATATAAAGGCGATGGTGGGGGCACCAAGTCTGAAGACAACCGGGCACTCCATCGACGCGAGATTTCGAGGGCGCTACAGCTGTCAAGGTGATGGCAGGCGTGAGCAGGGGGTGAGATTGGGGACTGGAGACGTAAGACCGCTTACTAAATGCCGATCCAATGGCGCGCCATACAAGCGCCGCGTTGACGTCGAGGAAGATCTGAAGAGGCTCGTCGCGTTGCCGCGCGAGGAGATTGTTGCCGCCCTCAAGATTCGCGACAGGTCGTCACCGCATTATCTGAAGTCGGAATGCATCGTCTATCTGATACGGCAGACGCGTGCGAATAATGACGAGCGATATTTCGACGAACTTTTCAGGGAGCTGATGCGCCGCATCGATGCCGCCTTACCTCGCGTCGCGGGCGAACGGGCCGATGGGCCGGAGAACGTCCATGCCGCAGCTGCGCGAGATCACATCGCTGGCAAATTCATCGCTAAGTTGGTTGAGGACCGATCCACCCCCGGATCTTGGCTAGATTATTATGAGGTCATGTTTGCCGACGCCATCGCTGGGCTCCGCACGACATATATGTACCGGGCTAGGAGAGAGTCCGCCCGCAGCGAGCCGATCGAGGCTGACGATGAAACGAATGAGCCATCACTCGCCGTCGAACGCGCCGTTGGGAGTTTCGACCTCAAAAAGGAACTGCTTTCCGAAGATCCAATTTACCGGTCGCGCCTCGTTGCAGCGATAAGGAACCTACCAGACAAGCACCGCAGAGTCATCGAGCTGACCATGATGGAAATGCCAATCGATTCGTCCGACGATAGCGTTATGACAATCCGAAAGACGATCGGCGTCAAATCCGAGAAGACCGTTCGGAACCGGCGCGACGAGGCATACCAATTGTTACGGCAGGCTCTGTCGATTGGAGACGACAATGACTGACAGCAATGACCCCGCCGAGGACATCCTCCTCGCGTTCGCGGTCGAGCCACAGCGGGACAGCGCGACATTGGAGCGCTATCTTAAGGCATATCCGTACCTCGCCGACCAGCTGATCGACCTGTCTCTCGACCTGCGACTTCAGCATGCGACGGAGGAGATCACAGCGCCGACCGACGAAGCATGGGTCGAAACCTCCCTTGCGGCCTTTCGGGCGGCTTCCAGCGCCCGAGCGTCCGAGCCTGTCGTCGATCCCTTCGCAAACACCAAGCCCGCCGAACTCGTGGCTCTACGCCAGTCGCTCGGTGTGCCCAGTGGTGTCATCAAGGGCTTCAGCTCCAGACTCGTGGACATCATGAGCGTGCCCACATCGTTCATCGACGCCCTTGCTCAGGGACTGCGGACCACGACAGACGAACTGCGTCGTTTCATGGCCGGACCTCCCCGCCTCGCGCTCGGGGTTAGCTACAAGGCCGATAAGGCCCCGACCGCCGAGCAGGAGAAGATCTCGTTCGAGGATCTGCTCAAGCAGAACAAAGTTCCGGAAGAGCAGCTTCAGCGACTGCTGGCATCTCGGGATTGACCCATGGATGCTGTCGAACTCGCGCGGCAGCGCGCCGCGGCGCTTCATGAGAAGGTAGTCTCGAAGGGCTCTGATCCGTGGGATCCGGGGGCGATAGTCAGAGCCGTCGCATCCGATCTAGGACTCGACATCGAAGCGGTCGAGCAGGGTAGCCTCGTGCTTGATGGTGGCAGGGCGCAATTCGACCCGATCTACAGGGCCATCCGGCACGAGGATGCAGGATCGACTTTCTACAAGGCTTTCCTCGTGGGCCACGAACTCGGCCACGCCACGCTTGGTGATGACCGCGTCGAGCACGTGGCGCACGACGTCGATCCGATGCGATCGTCTGAGGCGGCTCCGGTCGGTGAGGATCGCGTCGTGGACTACAGCCGACGGCAGCGGCGTGAGATCCAGATGGACCTCTTCGGTCGCGAACTCCTATTGCCGCGCGGATGGGTGCGGTCGCTCCATCTGGAAGGGATGACGGCTTCGCAGATCGCCGAAAGGATTCGCGCTCCATATGACGTCGTGGCACTTCAGCTTCTCGACGCCCTGCTCCTCCCGCAGATTGAGCCTGAATCAGAGGAAGGTGAGGCCAAGCCGCCCAAGCCCCTCAACGACGAGCAGCGCGAGGCTGCGGCCCACCGTGGCATACCCTATCTTCTGGAAGCCGGTCCGGGGACGGGCAAGACCCAAACGCTGGTCGGACGCGTGGCCGGTCTCGTCGACGAAGGCATTGATCCGCGAAAGATCCTCGTCCTGACATTCTCGAACAAGGCTGCTGGTGAACTGACCGAGCGCATTGCCGGTCTCCGCTCAGAGGCGGCACCGGCAATGTGGATCGGCACATTCCACGCGTTCGGTCTCGACCTTGTTCGCCGATATCACAGTCGGCTGCATTTCCCCAAGGAACCCAGGATGATGGATCGCAGCGAGGCGATCACCATCATGGAGCGAGAATATCTCGCTCTCGATCTCGTGCACCATCGGGAATTCATGAATCCCGACCGCCCGCTCAAGGACATGTTCACGGCGATTTCGCGCGCCAAGGACGAGGTGGCCGATGCCGATCGCTACGCCGCCCTCGCAAAAGATATGCTGGACAGGGCGACCGATCCGGCCGCACGCAAAGCGGCAGAGAGTTGTGCCGAAGTGGCGCTCGTTTACCGGAGATATGAAGAGCTGAAGCGGGGCGAGTGCGCGGTCGACTTCGGCGATCTGGTGGCCTTGCCCGTGAAACTCCTCGACACCGCGCCCGACGTCGTTTCCATCCTGCGCGGCACCTACAGCCACATCCTCGTCGACGAGTATCAGGACGTGAACCGCAGCAGCGTGCGGCTCCTCCAGCATCTGACGGATGGTGGCCAGAACCTCTGGGCCGTCGGCGATGCACGGCAGGCCATTTACCGGTTCCGTGGCGCCTCCTCGTTCAACATGTCGCGTTTCAGAAGCGAGGACTTCCCCGACGGAACCGGCGGTCGTCTCCGCCTCAACTATCGGTCGACACCTGAGATCGTCGAGGCCTTCTCTCGTTTCGGCGCCACCATGCAGGCCGGCACCAGCGATGCAAAGCTCGACGCCCATCGACCGTCCAGCGGAATATCGCCCGAGCATGTGACCTTCGGTGACAATGACGACGAGGCCGCGGCGCTCGCCGACGAAATTCTGCGCTGCTCCCAGAACGTGGCCTTCCGGGATCAGGCCGTGCTCTGCTCCGGAAACGATCGGCTCAACCGCATGGGACGTGAACTGGAGCGTCGCGGTATACCGGTCCTCTATCTAGGAAACCTCTTCGAGCGGCCCGAGGTGAAGGACCTGCTGTCCGTCCTGTCACTGCTCGTTGACCGGCGCGCAATGGGCCTCGTCCGCAACCCCTCGCTGCCGGATCTGGCAGCAGGCATCAGCCTGAAGGGTGCCGCGGCAATGATTGGCCATCTTCGGCTGGCCGAAGCTGACCCACTCACGTGGACCGGTGTCTCACCGTCGATCCCGATGCTCGATGCGGCCGATATGGCGGCGGTGAACAAGGCTGGGGCCATGGTCGCCGGCTTCGATAGTGGCTCAAAGCCCTGGACTGTGCTTGCGCATGTCCTTCTGGATCGGACGCGCGCCGCAGCATCTCTAGCTTCAACAGACGATGTCGCCAGCCGATCGATGGGCATCGCAATCTGGCAGCTCATGGGCTTTCTGCAGGCTGAGCGCCCAGGACCGGGGCTGCCTGTTCAGCGCACTCTCGATGGTATCAGGCGACTAATCCAGCTCGCCGATGAGCGGGACCTTCGCCAGCTGCCGCAGGCGGCACAGGGCATCGACGCGGTCCGGCTCATGACCATCCATGGGAGCAAGGGGCTCGAATTTCCCGTCGTTCACGTGATGGGGCTGAACAAGAACGGCATGCCGAACTCGTGGCGAAAGCCTGCCTGCCCGGTGCCTGATGGCATGATCGAGGGCGGCAAGGGCGGCACGATGGAGATAGGTGCCGCAGATCATGCTCTCGAGCAGGAATGCTTGTTCTATGTGGCCACCTCCCGCGCACGGGACCGACTCCTGCTCTATTCGGCCAGGCAGACGGCAGCAAAGGCGCGACGTGATCCATCGGCCTTCATCGGCAAGCTGGGCATCAGCGCCATGCGGGAGGCGAAGGACAACGCCAACCAGTGTCCTGATCCAGACGATCTGCCGCTGCCGATCACCCTGGGTTCTGCTATCAGGATCACGACCGCCCAACTGAACCTCTACGAGCGCTGCCCCCGTCGCTTCCTCTACACCCATGTCCTTGGGGTGGGCGGACGCCGTACACCCACTACCATGACGAGGATGCACGACCTGGTGCGTGACGTCGTGACGGAGATCGCCTCCACGCAGCCTTCCTCGACCTCGCTCGACGATATGGAGAGGCTACTGGAGCAGCGCTGGTCCGAAGGGCCGCTGGCCGGTGAGGAGTATCGGAAGCACCGCGACGTGGCTGCGACGCTTCTGCAGCGGTTCGTGAGGATGAGGGCGGGCACGACCCGGATGAGTGCCGTGGGCCTCAAGGCGATTATTGGAACGAACACGATCACGGCAGAGGCGGACGATGTCGTGGCCATGGCTGGCGGACGACATGCCGTCCGCATGGTCAGAACAGGACACAGCTCGTCGTCGACCGGGAAGAGTCTCGCGGATGCCGCCTTCCAGATCGCAGCATCTTTCTCTCTGCCGGGATGCAGTGCCGAGATCATTCACCTCGGGGATGACGAGTTATCAACGCCGGTCGCCTTCAATCCGAAACAGCTTGGGACAAGGGGTGAGAAGCTGGTCGAGATTTTCACGGCCATGGGCAAAGGGAGCTTCGCACCCGATCGGTCGGATCGCACCTGCCCGTTCTGCCCTGCCTTCTTCACCTGCGGTCCGGTGGTTGACGGCAGCCTGGAAAAAAATCTCTGACGAAAATTACCGGTCGGCTGTTGCTGGCGAGATTGACCCTGTGAGACCGACGCAATCATGCCTAGGTCCGCAGGAATACAATAAAACATGCCCCTTATCGAAACCCCCGACATCGACGATGTCGCCCTCGCCGTGCAGGAGGACCGCCCCTTGCGCCCCGGACGCTACCGTGTGTCGTTCTCCCTCGACAGCGTCGACTTCAGCTCGCTCATTCTGGACGATCCCGTTCCGCTCGGTCGCCAGATTCTTAAGAAGGCTGGCATCAAGGACATCGACGGCCATTCCCTCTTCCTCATCACTCCCGAGGGCGACTTCGAGGATGTCCGGGCGGACGAGGACGTCGATCTGCGTGACCGTGGCGCTTACCGCTTCATCGCGTTCAGCACCGACCCCCTCTACCGCATCAAGCTCAATGAAGCCCGCATCGTATGGGGCCGCTCGTCGATCCCCGAAGCGGTGCTGCGTGCGCTCGTCGACATCGGTGACGACGAAGCCGTGTTCCTGGAGGTCCGCGGTGGGAAGGACAAGCTGATCGAACCGGGCACCGAGGCGGATCTCACTGGAGACGGCGTCGAGAAGTTCATCACGGCGCCCAACAAGGTCACCTATACCTTCTTCGTCAACGGCAAGGCCTATGAGACCGACAAGAAAAAGCTGACCGGTGCCCAGATCAAGGCGATGGTTCCGGACTGGGATCCGCAGCATGACCTCTCGCTGGAGGGTGAAGGCGACGATCCGGATCGCATCATCCCTGATGACGAGTCCGTGAGCCTCGTCCCGAAGCACGGTGTCCGCCGCTTCTCGTCGGTCCCGAAGGCGAACTTCGGCTGATGTCGGGCATTCTTGCAATGCAGCTGGAGCAGCTGCGGGAGCGCTTCGGCGATGTTCAGACCCGGCAGTTGCCGAGCGGCACCACGCTCGTCACCGTGCCGGGGGTTCGTCTGCCGGAGGGGTGGTCGAAGGCTTCGACCACCATCCGCTTCATCGTTCCCCCGGGCTATCCGTTCGCGCAGCTCGACTGCTTCTGGTCGGACCCTGAGTTGCGCCTCGCTCACGGGGGGCCGCCGCAGAACTCGGCACCCACTCCGATCCCCGAGACCGTCGAGCCGGCTCTGTGGTTTTCATGGCATCTCACGGGTCCCTGGAATCCCAACCGCGATACCCTTTCGACGTGGATGAACGTGGTGATCGATCGCATGAGGCAGGTGCAATGAGCCGCGTCCGCTTCCCTGCACCTCTCTATTCTGACCTGGCGTCGACGCTGCTCGACGCCAGCGGTCTGGAGAGCTGCGCCATCGGCTATGCCCATTACGATGCGCATAGCGACACATGGATCGTCGCCGATGCCAGCCCGGTGCCGGTGGATGCGTATGAGAATCGCACCTGCGTATCTGCGGTCCTCAAACCGTCCTTCCTCATCGAGGTGGCGCACCGCAGTCGGGTCACCGGTATGTCCGTCATCGGTATCCATACCCATCCCGACAGTCCGGGGCATCCTCGTTTTTCGCCGGTCGATGATGCGGGTGAAACCGAACTGGGTTCATATCTTGGCCGGCGGGCGGCTCCGATGCCGCATGTCGCCTTGGTGATCGGACCGCATGGCTGCCGCGCTCGTCGTCTTGGGAGTGATGAAGAGGTGGAAGTGTGGGAGGTCGGGAAAGTCCTCAAGTTCCTTTCGCCCATGCAAGGTGTGACCGACCAGGAACGCGATGATCGGCAGGTGCGGGCATTCGGGGCGCCAGGGCAGAGGTTGCTGCGTCGCCTCCGCTTCGGCGTGATCGGTGCTGGTGGAACAGGGTCTCTGGCGTGCCAACAGCTTGCCCATCTCGGCGCGTCGTGGATAACAGTGATCGACCCCGACCTGATCGAGGCGACCAATCTCAACCGACTTGTCGGTTCCATCCCCTCGGATGTCGGGCAGCCGAAGGTCGAGGTTGCGGCCAGGATGATCCGAGCTATCAGTCCCGAAGCAACGGTGTTTCCGCACCAGGCGGACATCGTTGATGAGGAGGTAGCGAAGCTCATCGCGACATTCGACTTCGTGCTTCTGTGCACCGATTCCCACGCGAGCCGGGCGGTCGTCAACCAAGCTGCCTACCAATATCTCGTGCCCGTGATCGACATGGGGGTCAGCATCACCGTCGCGAATGAGGCCGTTAGCCACATCACTGGGCGGGTGCAGATGCTCGCCACGGGGCTTCCCTGCCTGACTTGCTCGGGTGCCCTAGATGGCGAGGCGATCCGGCGGGAGATGCTGACCCCGGAGCAGCGGGCAGCGGATCCCTATGTCCATGGTGAGCGCGAACCCCAGCCTGCCGTCCTGTCGATCAATTCGACTGTGAGCTCGCTTGCGACGACCATGTTGCTCGGGGCCGTCACGCCAGTTCCGGTCAAGCCGCGCTATCAAATATACGATGGTATTCGCGGACGAGTGAAGGAAATGGCCGTCCCGGTGCAATCCGACTGCGTGGTGTGCTCTTCCATGGGCGCCTTGGCCAAGGGCTCCACGTGGAGCCTGCCTGTCCGGCCCGCCAACTGCCATAGGAGCGAAAAATGACCGAACCCGCACGTATGGTCCGTATGCTTGAACCTGCGGAATACCGTGATCAGGCTGAGACATCACTGACCGCTCCCGGCGACGCCTCGATGGTCGTGCGTGTCCGGCCAAGATCAATCATCATGGCCTGTCCGGACGGGTGCGGCGAAACGCTGGTGATCAACCTGGATAGTCGTGCTGACAAGGCCTGGCGCTTTGACATGCGTGGAGAAGGACTCACTCTCTTCCCCTCGGTCTGGCGCGAAGGCGGATGCGAGAGCCATTTCATCGTGTGGCGCGGCCACATCCTGTGGTGCGATCGCTTCGAGAAGGGGAATCGCGAACCCATCTACAACCCTGGAATCGAGCATGCCGTTCTGAATGCAATGGATGACGTTCAGCCGCGCAGCGCCCTGGAACTCGCCGATGCAATTGACGAGCTTGTTTGGGACGTAAATCGCGTGGCTAGCCGTCTCGTCGGGCGCGGACTGGCCCGGTCAAGAAAGATCAACGGGGGCTGGATGTTTGTGCGCGAGCCATGATTATATAAACTGGGCGGTAGAACTCGACCAAAATAGAAGGCGCGGGCGAGGCTATTTTGCCCGCGCAGTTCGCCAGAGGAGGCGATCCTTTGGAACAAGCGATTCGCCAATTGATAGCGCGCGAACTCCAGCCCATTCGACACACCGCGCGACTGCAGGGGGCGGTCGTCCTACCTGATGGATATTGCGGCTACGATGACTCCCGATGGCTTCATAACCTTACTGGCGCTTGTGCTCGCCACACTCGGCTTCCTACCACGAGTCCGCCAACTTCATTTGCGCGTGACGATGTGGCGCATTCTGGCTGTATCGTTACCTGCGCTCGTGCTGGTACTCTATTTTGAGTTTTACCCTGTCACACAGCTTCGATGCCCGGCAGCTTTCAGCGACGGTTTTTGTGCCGCGCTGATAATGAGCGATAAGAACCCCTTTGCGCCCCGTGACGCCGCTTTCGCGGTATCAGCGATATGGACGATATTCATTGGGATAATGTTCCAGATTAACGCGATCGCGCCAGGGTCACTTCCGGTTTTTAAGATTACAATCGACCGCTTGTTACGTGGGCGCGAGTATGCAACCCTAGTCGATCTTGTTGACCCGCAACTCGATCTCATTGGCCGCACGGAACAACGCCAGCTTTTGCGCCAGCGCCACTATGACTGGTGGGCGCGACTTCGCGCGCCGAACCGGGGTCTGTTGATCGCGGGCCTGCCTTTTGGCGAGCGGACAGCACCGCCGTTGCGGTGGTGGCATCCTGTAGTGGCATGGACTCGTGAGAAAGCGGGATGGCTTGGGTGGATACTGCCTCATGGGCGAAACATCGAAGACGCAGCTAACCGGATCAGTAAAAAGCTGCTGACGGATCCGGGATTGCGCCGCTATCTTGTGCAGCACCGCCCTGCCTTTGGCGCGCGGCTGATGGTACTGCCGGGCTTTGTCGCCAGCAATTTCACGAAGCTCTTCATCACCGAATTAGCGGCGGATTCTGAAAGTACCTTATACCTTGAAATCGAGCAGTCTGGCGGTGCCGACCATTTCAACGGCCGTCGTTTCGGCGAAGATAGCCCGCTTCTAGCTGTCCTTCTAAACGACGCATCCGTGGTGGATACGATTGAGGCTTATACGCCGATCGCCGAGCATTTTCTTGCGCGGCTCAATCCGGATAATGACATCGCTTATGTCCGCTCGCTCAGTCTCAGGCCGGACCGACAATGGACTGATATCGGTTGCCATCGCGACCCGGGCATTGCAACGATCACCTTCTTCGACTTGATGGTGACCAATGCTGCGCGGCAGGACGTGCAATCGCATGTTTGGCTGATGTACGCGGACCACTTCGTCAAAGCCTTGTTGAAGGTCCATGACGAGAGCGGTTCTGACGTAGATCGCACCGCTGAATGGCCGACCCGCAGCTCGGAGCTTTTGTATCGGATGGTGGCAGCGCTGACCGATTGGATTGAGCTTGTATGTCGACTGCCCCAAGGCAACTACCATCGCGACACCGAAGGGCACACCCTAGACCGCAGCGAGAACCGGATTCCCCGTGCCGCGATCATTACTCTTGGTGACGTCATCGAGCAAATCCTGCGTGCCGCCAATGTGGGAGACGAGTTCAAGGTCTATATCTTTGATGTGGCTGTGCGCTGCGTTCGCCGTCTACCGAAGGTCGGTGAGGACAAAGTTTTCCGGGATCTGCTAGTGCGAGTGCTGACCGGCGAAGCGTTGCTAAGCCGACGGGCGGAGTATGTCACTGCGGCTTGGGAATTCTACTGCGATATCGATCATGTCGTGCGGTTAGACACGCCTGATCTCGACGCTGCGCTCCAAGCGGCCCTGCCTTTTTCCCCGCCACCTCCGCCCTAGAGACGGGTATTGCCGCCTAACGCGGCGGCCACGCCAAGGTAGCCAAAAGGGTTGGGATGGCTGGAGCGCGCAAAAAAGGATTGTGCGGCGTTATGCCATGTGAGTTTGGGTGGTCCAAGACGTCGACATCCGTGCCGCATCCGGGAGGCCGCCCAGACACGAGCCGAAGGTTCAGTCCTCAGCTTTGGACTCATCGCCCGGTTCATCGCCATCCAGTTCAGCGATGCGTGCCTTTACTGCTTCGCTGAGATATGCGGCGTCGATCGTACGGAGATATCCCAGTCTCACGCGTATTGGCTAAGAGGTTTTCGTGCGTATATCGATCAATCAAAAGATGGTTGCGGATATCGACGCGCTGACGCGGCGCCATGCGATCGCGACGTCAACGAAGGGCGAACTCAAGCAGCTGTCCACACTTTTTGGGCCGACCTACCTGAAAGCCCTGCGCCATTTGCTTCAGAGAAGCTTCGTCCAAACGCGTGGAGCACGGTACGATGTAACGATCCGGCTTGCGTGGATCGACAAGATCCCGCTTGCGGACATCGCCTCTGAGCCCGAACGAACTGAACTAGGCGACGCGGTGTTGTTCGCGTTTGACGAACTCGTCCTTCCCAATGGCAAAGGCCCAGGCATTACGCGCGCGCGCGCGACGCTGCTGCAGGCCAAGGTCACACAGACGCTCAACCAGATCACCAAGCCGACCGTTCCGATTAGTCCGATGAAGGGATCCACCAAGAAGGAATTTGACCTCCTCTCCAAGTGGCCGCGCTTTGACTTGTTCAAGGCGTCCAATTCCGATGTGGCGCTGGCCCAAGATGTTGACCTGCGAGGCAAGAAGGCAGGTACCCTACCATTTGGTTGGTACGTCGCTGCACCCCGTCTCAAATCGAGCGCCAAAAAGGCCGATACGTCGCATTGGAAATCGTGGTGGATGGCGGGACCGCCGATCCTCGGCCAGGCTTGCGACGTGACCTTTGGGGGCCTGTTGCAGGCGTTCTTCGCCGAGACGCCGTTGCCTCACGCAGGCAATCTCGAAGTCGGCGCGACCTTTTGTTGCAAGAGCTATCCTCCTGCCCCCGACCTACTCGAGGACTGGGATCGGGTTTGTGCTGAGATCATCGCACTTGTCGAAAGCAGCAAGGCGCCACAGAGTCTCTTCGGGAATGATCCGCCCAGCCGCATGTCGGCCATGGAGTCGATCGGCTTTCCTGCGCAGTCAGGAGCTCTCTCAAACGGAATCAGTTCATCGCTTGCCTTCAGCATTGGACCGAAAGCCCACCCTGCTCAGATCCCTCGCCGGGAAAGTCGCGGCAGGCAGTTCCTGCGCCGGATACTCAACATCCTTGTCCGTCGGCGACGGATTCCGGTCGTCATAGTCCACACTAAGCTTATCGAGGGTTTCTAATCGACCTGCCCGGGGTAGACGCGGACAAGGCTGATCCACACGATCATGCATCACGAACGCCTCCTTTCGGCTAGTCTCGGGTGCTCAGAAAAGGAAAGCCGCCCGTCCGCACCTAGGAAATGAAAAATCTCGTCTGAGTGGTATCGCTCCGGTGAGAGCCGCCTTGCGGTGATCGGCTGATATTTTGACATGGCACCGGTGCAAGCGCCGGTGTTTGCACCGATACTAGGGACGGTGCGATGAGTCAGATCACGGTAATTTCGGGGCCGGAGCGGCGGCGGGTATGGACCGACCAGCAGAAGCGCGAACTGGTCGCGGCGGTTTCGGCGCCCGGCGCGAACGTGGCGGAGATTGCCCGCCGTGCCGATCTGCGGCCGAACCAGATCTACAGATGGCGGCGGCAGATGGGGCAGGCAGCCCAAGGCTTTGCAGAAGTGCAGGTGCAGCCCGATCCGATGCCAGTGAGCGGATCGGCGATCATCGTGGAGTTCGAACGGGCGGTCGTGCGTATTCCCGCTGGTGCTTCGCCCGGACTGGTGTCGGCAGTGCTGCGGTCGGTCAAGCCGTGATCCCAGTCCCCTCCGGCGTTCGGATATGGATTGCAACGGGGCACACGGACATGCGGCGCGGCATGCGCAGCCTGGCCCTGCAGGTGCAGCAGAGTTTCGGACGTGATCCCTTCGCCGGGGATCTCTACATTTTCAGGGGACGCCGCGGCGACCTCTGCAAGATCATCTGGCATGATGGTGTCGGCATGTCGCTTTATGCCAAGCGTCTCGAGCGCGGGAAGTACATCTGGCCTTCGGCCGTGGACGGCGTGATTGCCATCTCCCCTTCGCAGATGGCCTGCATGTTGGAGGCGATCGACTGGCGTAATCCGCAGGCCACATGGCGCCCGACATTGGCCGGATAAAAGCCCTAGCATGACCTAAAAAGCTAGAGATTCCGGTGCTTTTTGGCTATGCTATTGGCCATGGGGAACGAGGCACAAGCAGAGATCGACAGCCTTCGCGAGCGGCTTGCCGCTGCCGAGGCTGTCGCCGCTGAAGTCGCCCGCATCAAGGCCATCAACGCCGACCTGGAAGCCCGTAACGCCCTTCTCGAACTGCAGAACGAGAAGATGCGCCGCACCCTTTTTGGCCAGCGCTCCGAGCGCACGCGCCATCTGCTCGACCAAATGGAACTGACCTTCGAGGAGTGCGAGACCGCTGCCAGCGAAGAAGAGTTCCTGGCTGCCCTGGCAGCGGCGAAGACCAATGTCGCACCGTTCGAGCGCAAGCGGCCCGCCCGCAAGGCCTTGCCCGAGCATCTGCCGCGCGAGCGCGTCGTCATCGCCGCGCCCGATGCCTGCCCCTGCTGCGGCTCGGAACGGCTGTGCAAGCTGGGCGAGGATATCACCGAGACGCTTGAGGTCGTGCCGCGACAGTGGAAGGTGGTTCAGACCGTGCGGGAGAAGTTCTCCTGCCGGGATTGTGAGAAGATCACCCAACCGCCGGCGCCGTTCCACGTCACGCCCCGCGGGCTCTTTGGCCCCAGCTTCCTGGCGATGCTGCTGTTCGAGAAGTTCGGTGCGCATCAACCGCTTAACCGCCAGCGTGATCGCTATGCCCGGGAAGGCGTGGACCTGAGCCTTTCCACTCTGGCCGATCAGGTCGGCACCTGCGCTGCCGCGCTGATGCCGCTCTATCTGCTGATCGAAGCCCACGTCCTTGCCGCCGAGCGATTGCATGGCGACGATACAACGGTGCCAGTGCTGGCCAAGACCAAGACCGATACGGGCCGGATCTGGACCTATGTTCGGGATGATCGACCTTTTGGCGGACCGGCACCGCCCGCAGCGATCTTCCATTATTCCCGGGACCGGCGAGGCGAGCATCCTGTGAGCCATCTGCGCAGTTGGAGAGGCATTCTTCAGGCTGATGCCTATGCCGGCTATAATGCCCTGTTCCATGGCGACCGCCTGCCGGCGCCGCTGACCCGCGCCCTTTGCTGGAGCCATTATCCAGAGCATGGTTTTATCTGGGGCGACGCGATTCTGACGTCCGGGATCGGCGGGAAAGGTCAGTGTGGATCTCGTGATAAAATCATAGGGACCGCAGGTACGAAAGCAGATCCGGCTTTGGCTTCCAAGGCGTGGCCTTTGCGGGTTCGATACCGGCGTGCTTCCAAAAGTTCTGTAGCGCATCGCGCTTCATCTTCAGGTTCGTCGAGATATACCGGTTCGTGGTCGCGATGCTGGAATGACCGAGATAATCGCGGATCACGGTCACGTCGGTGCCCGACTGCAGGAGCGCGACGGCGCAGCTGTGGCGGAAAACGTGAGGAGTGATGCGGTCACGCGCCAGCCTGGGTCGATCCTGGACGACTGGCGAGGCATGCTTGGTAAGGATGTACGCGACTCCATCGCGGGTCAGCGGTTGGCCGTGGCGGTTCATGAAAACATGCTGCTGGCCCGCAGCGCCCGACAGGTTTTGCAGGCGCCGCAACGCGTCGGCCGTCTCGCGCCATAACGGAACGAGCCGCTCCTTGCGGCCCTTCCCACGCAATCGGGCCTGGTGCGGTGGCGTCAGTTGAAGGTCCTGCCACAGCAGGCCGGTTGCTTCGCTCACTCTGGCGCCGCAATTATAGAGGAAAAGCAGCAGCGTGTAATCGCGCCAGCCACTGCGGGTCCGCCGATCGGGATGGGCGATGATGGCCCGCACGTCGGTTGCTTCGAGGTAGGTTGCGGGCTTCTGCCTCGCCCGCTTCGACGGCAGCGCCAACACCTGCGTGTAACGGAGCGCATTGTCGAGATCGTTGCGCAAGAGG
The DNA here is from genome assembly GCF_001563265.1 of Sphingobium sp. TKS. Lineage (NCBI taxonomy): Bacteria > Pseudomonadati > Pseudomonadota > Alphaproteobacteria > Sphingomonadales > Sphingobiaceae > Sphingobium > Sphingobium sp. TKS. The sequence continues at coordinate 847,222 of NZ_CP005084.1, forward strand.
TGCTTGAAGAAGCTGCGAAGCGCGGCACGGCGGCAGTTGCGCGTCGCGGTGGAGTTGGATCTTCCGCCCTCGAGATGATCGAGGAACCCAGCGACGGTGTCGGCGTCGAGATCCTCCAGCACAAGCGCGGCGACCTCGCGGCCGCGCCGCTGGGCAACGAACTGAAACAGCAGCTTGAGCGTGTCGCGATAGGCGCGCGTCGTATGTGGGCTCGCGCCGCGCTGACGCGGCAGATAGTTGGAGAAGAACGACTCCACCAAAGCGAACAGCATCTGAGGTCCTGCCTTACTCATCGTGGCTGCCTGGCGTGTCGCATATGTTGTTCGAAGCGCGTGCTCGCGAGTTCCAGGAGTTGCGGCGTCGCCTTCAGATAGACCTCGGTGCCAATGACGTTCTGGTGCCCGAGATAGGCCGAAAGCCAGGGGAGCTTGGCGTGAATGTCAGCACCTTCCTCCGCCCATGCTGTCAGGCGGTGAACCGCGAACGCATGCCGAAACTCATATGGGCGCGCTCCGACGCGCCCCTGCGCAGGCTTAATATCGAGGCGGCGCAGGAGCTTGCGAATAGCGTCGGACGCCGCGTGGGTATGGAGTGGCGCGCCGTTGAGGCGAACGAACAGAGCTTCGCAATCCCCTTGACCACGATCGTGAAGCACCCGGCATCGATCATCGACATAGAGGCCAAGCTCTGCGACAAGATCGTCGCGCATGGGGACGATACGCGTACGCCGCTTGCTGTTGCGTATGAGCAAGGTCCCACGGTCGAGATCGACATCATCCATGGTCAGACGCACCGCCTCGCCGAGCCTGAGGCCGGTGCAGTAAAGCACGAGAATCAGCCTTCGCAGCATAGATGCCCATATGAAGCGGCCTTGGTGCGCTGACGCGGCGGCGAGAATGCAGCGGATCTCGTCGCGGCTGAAAATGTAAGGAAAGAACGTCGACTCCTTCACCGGCGCAAAGGCGTGCTCGGGCACATAGCTGGTGGGATCGCGACGACGGCGATGCAGGCAAAGTTGACGAATGACCCCGAACTCGTTGCCGAGCGTGACGGCCTTGCGGTCGGGCAAACGCCCACACCAGCGGCTAATCGCTTCGGCCAGCGAAATATCGACATCGTCGCCCCACTGGTCTTCGACGAAGCGAAGGAAGCGTTCGATCTCAAACTCGCCGCGTCGATAGGGATGGCCCATGGCGCGCTTGAACGCCAGGAAGCTCGCGGCGTCGTTCCTTAACTCTTCCAGGACGATGACGGTGGTCATGTCGGCACCGGCAATGCGATCTCGCGCAGGGACGCGGTGGCGATCCGCACATAGGCCGAGACCGACTCTGGATCCCGGTGACCAAGGAGATCCGATATCACTTGGGGCCGCGCACCCAGGTCTATCTGGCGCGCCGCGTGAGAATGTCGCAATACATGGCTGCCCAGAAATGGTGCATCGATCCCCGCGATCTTCGCATGCTTCATCACGATGTGGCGTATCGCGCTCGAAGCCGCGAATGGCTCCAGCGGCATCTTCATCTGCACGAAAAGATGGCGGGTGGGTGTATCAGCGGGCCGGCCGTGGCGTAGATACTCTGCCAGCGCCTTGGCGACGGGTGGCAACAGCGGCAGCGTGAATGCAACGCCCGTCTTTGGGCGAAGGACTGACAGTGTGCTATTATCCCAGTCGATATCCCGAAACTGCAAGCGGATGATCTCGCCGGCGCCAAAGCCATAGGTGCTCATCATCAGCAGGATCGCGTAGTCGCGAAGGCCCTGCGGACTTGATCTGTCCACGGCCATCAGGAGCCGCTTCACATTGTCCCAGGAAAGGGCGCGTCTCGGTCGCTCGTGCCGTCGTTGCACGGGCGCGATCACGGCCTCGCTGATATCGACCGGACTCTGTCCACTCCAGTGCAGGAAACGGGAAAAGCAGCGTACCGTGCAAGCAAGATCGCTCACATGCGATCGGGAATATCGCGCGGCGCGGCCAACCAGAAATGCATCGACATCGGTTATCTGCATCGAGTGCCAGTCCTTGCCGGCCTGAATCAAGTAATCCTGAAGCTTACCGATGTGGCCCAGCTTTTTGTGAACCGTCACCTCTGGATTACCGCGATGCTGGGTCAGATAGGCGGCATACTGCGCGAGCAACGGCGGCAGCAAAGCCTTCCCTGGACGAGGCGGTCGCCAGTCAGGTGGGGCAAGCCCCAAGCAATGATAGACACGGCTGAGCGACAGCAGGGCGCTGCTGGAAAGTCTGAGAGAAAGCGGGTCTAGAGCGGTTTCCACTCATTCCGGTTCATATCCGCACGATTTGAAGTAATTGGCGCATTCGTCGGGCAGGAAGATATCGACGAGCTTTCCGATCAGGCCCCAAAGCCCGCTGACGGTTCGCTCGCCCGCTTTGCGCAGCATTGCCTTCAGCCGGGAGAACGCCTTCTCGATTGGGTTGAAGTCCGGGCTGTAGGGTGGAAGGAAGCGCAGGGTTGCACCTGCGGCCTCGATGAGCACTTGGACCGACGCACGCTTGTGGCTCGACAGGTTGTCCAAGATGACGATGTCGCCCGGTCGCAGTTCCGGCACGAGCACTTGAGCTACGTAGGCTTCAAACCAGTCGCCGTTGATCGGGCCGTCGAGCACCATCGGCGCAATCATGCCGGTCATGCGCAGGCCGGCCACCAGCGTGGTCGTCTTGCGATGGCCGTGCGGGAAGCCCATCCGCAGACGCTTGCCTTTGGCGCAGCGGCCATGGCTGCGGGTCATGTTGGTCGCCGTCCAGGTCTCGTCGATGAAGACCAGGCGTTCTGGTTCCAGATCGAGCTGACCGTCGAACCAGTGGCGACGCTGCTTCAGAACGTCGGGACGGTCTTGCTCGATCGCGTGCCCGGTCTTTTTTTCCGCGTGATGCCGTGGCGCACGAAAAAGCGATGCAGCGTGCCGATCCCGACCGGGGCGCCACGATCGATCAACCGAGCCTGAACTTCGACAAGGGTCATGTCGCCCTGTTCGGCAAGCAGTTCACGGATGAAGCCGCCATGCGCCTCGATCCTGCCCGAATGCCGGTCTCCGCCACGTGGCTTGGCAACAGCCTCACCATGTTCCAGCGCGCGTTGCCGCCAGCGGATCGCGCTCGATGCGCTGACACCAAACCGGTCAGCCGCAGCCCGACAACTCAAACCCCCATCAATCGCAGCAATGACCCTGTCCCGCAGGTCCTGTGAAAGCGTTCGTGCCATCCATGCTGGCCTCCTGCCACCAGCAGACAGCGTGAATCACATCAGCGCAGCAAAGGGAACCCCTGCTGATTCAGTTCGTGTGGAAACCGCTCTAGCCCCCGTCGCTCCGCATACCAGTCTTTGAAGCGGCCAACGCGTTCAAGGGTCAACTCTTCTCGCTCGACCAGGCCGTGCAAGGCGCAATAGGTACGAAACTGCTGGATGCGGATCAGATAAACAATCGTTGTTCCTGCCCCAAGGCGCCGCTCGGCGCTCCAGATGCGGCGGATATCGTCGGGGGTGGGCGCGGCAGGGTCGGCTGCGGCGATATGATCGACATGTACGGGCATGGCTTTACCTCGATCGGCAAAGCGTAGCTGACGCTGAAAACGTGATCACGCCCCGCATCGTGTTGGCAAGAGCCATCGGCATCGCCGACACTGCCTATCCTCTGGATGGGTCGGAGTCCCAAGGGGGCCGGAATACAGTGCAACAGCTCCGGGGAAAGGGCTAGGCGGAGCGTCGCAAGGGCCGGAACGTCGCTCACCGGCAAGCCCGGCCTCGCCAGCCGGGGCGCCATCAATTTGACGGCGGCAACGGATCTGCGCACCGCGACAACGCGGCGGCGAAGCCAGCGCACCGCGCCTGGAAGGGAAATATCCGGGCCGCGCGCTGCGTCTGCGGCGGCTTCCATGCTTCGTTCCGACGCGGCTATCCCAACGATGCGATCGATCGCGGCAAGCGAACCGGGCAGGCGAGCGGCGAGAAAATCCGGGAGCAGGCTGAATGTTATGTGCCCCTGTGGGCAGTAGCAGCGAGCGATCCGTACACCCGGACTGGTCAGGCGCGCATAGCTACCGTGCCGCCGAAATGCACAGCCGCCGCTCGGATGGAGCGGGCAGCGCAACAGTCGCGCGCGCCGCCACTCCTGCGTGGCGACATAGTCCTCGATCGTCGACCTGGTACGCAATGGTATCTGCAACGTCGCCCCCCGCGCGGCGGCCCCCGACTGCGAGGTCGCTGCTTTTATCTGGAGCCCAGTGCGCCGAAATCTCCGGCAAGCCCGGATTATATCCCAAAACGCCCCAGATAAAACCATGCTCTGGATAATGACTCTTATGTCGAGATCGACATAAGTCCCACGCGCGCCGTTATTTCTTCGAGCTGGCCGATATCGCCGCGCAGCTCAAAAAGCGCCGCAAAAAGGCCGTCATCTCGCCGCTGGCCGTAGAAGCGGTCCGCCGTATCGACGCGATCTTTGACATAGAACGCGCCATCAACGGCAGATCGGCCCAAGAGCGTCTAGCCCTTCGCCAGGAACTCAGCGCACCGCTGGTCGCCGATCTGGAAAAATGGATGCGCGACAACCGGTCCAAGCTATCGAAGAACAGCGATGTGGCCGAGGCCATGGATTACGTGCTTAAGGCTTGGCCCGCCTTCGCAGCCTTCCTCGACGATGGCCGCATCTGCCTGACGAACAACGCGGCGGAACGGGCGCTCAGAGGCATAGCCCTGGGCAGAAAATCATGGCTCTTCGCTGGTTCAGATCGCGGCGGCCAGCGCACCGCCTTTATGCTGAGCCTCATTGGCACGGCGAAGCTCAACGACATCGATCCGCAGGCATGGCTTGCCGATGTGCTCAGCCGCATCGCCGACATCCCCCAGAACCGTCTACACGAACTGCTGCCATGGAATTGGCGCGCAGCCGAAGATCAACGCGAAGCCGCCTGATCCGCGGCCTTCACCGAATGCATACTCTGAGTGTCCGATAAGGGTCGACTAAAACCCAATCTCGCCCAGGCAGGCGGATGCCTGCCTGACATAGCTGCCGCCGAACAAGCGCGCATGCACGAGGAGCGGCCATAAGCGATATATGGGCTGCCGCTCACGCCATCCCTCTTCGAGACCACAGGCTTCGTAGAATGCGACGGGCGGATTGTCGAACAGGCTGAGCATCGCCAGATCGACTTCCCGGTGGCCGTAATAGGCTGCCGGATCGATCAAGCCGGATATGCTGACGTCATTGACTAGGATATTGCCACCCCACAGATCGCCATGAAGCAGGGCGGCCGGGGGATGATCGGGCAGGAAGTCGCCCAACCGCCGGACCAGTTGCTCAAGGCGATCACCCAGATGGCGATCAACATGGGGAAGATGACACCGTAACCGGTTGTCGCTCCAGAATTCGACCCAACTGCTTTTCCGACCGTTCGGAATGGCCACGTTGCTGAAGGCATAATCAGAGTCCCAACCATAGCCGCCGGCGGTTGGCAGATGCAGATGATCGAGAATGTCCGCAAGGTTTGCCCATGCACGGGCAAGCCGCCCCGCGGCCGGCAGGTCCTCCAGGATCAGCAATTCGGCTTCCATCGCGAGGATCGTCGGCGTCGGCAAGCCCCTTCCGCGCAGCGCCTCAAGCATCGTGGCTTCGACGGCCACCAACGAACCGGTCTTCGCGATCGCGGTTCCACCACCGATCAAACCAAGCCGGCTGACCGACGAAAGGCTACCGCCGGAGATTTGCGTCACGCTTTCGACACGAGCCCCCAGCAAATGGCCCGCGCGCACAAATATCGACCTCACACAGCGACCCCTTATTATCTCCGGTCAGTGATAGGCGCTTTGCGCTGTCAGGCATAGCGACGACGGACGGCTCAAACCGTGCCAAGGCGCCTCTCCCATGCGCCGATATGCGCTTGATCGCCCATTGTAAAAGCGGCACAATATGGGCGCGGGCAGACCGGGACAGGAGCTTGGTTTGCAATGGACGATATGAGTGAGCAATTTCTTCGCCTCAGGGCGGTGATCCAGAAAACCGGGAAGCCCAAGGCTTCCATCTATCGCGACATCCATCTGGGCACGTTTCCCGCGCCCGAAAAAATAGGCGCCAGGGCGGTGGCCTGGCGCCTGTCGCGGATCATGCGTTGGATGCGATCTCCCGCCAATTACCAGGACGACTGAAACCAGCCCAGCGCTTCGACCGGCTTCTTCTTCGGGGTCTTGTCCTCAATGACGATCGCCTTCGAAGCGCGCTCGGCGTCATCGAGATAATCCGCCCACCATTTCATCATCTTCCGGCGGGGATCGAGATAGAGCGCGGCGTTGTAAACGCTCCGCACCCCTTGCGGCACATGGGCAAGCTGCATCTCGATCCAGTCGGCGTTGAAGCGACCGGACTCATTCAAGATCGTGCTGGCGACCGAACGGAAGCCATGCACGGTCGCCTTGTCCCCGACACCCAGGCGCCGCAGGAGAACCAGCATCCGGCTCGAACTGATCGTGTCATCATTGTTGCCAATGACCGGGAAAAGATATTGCCCGAACCGCTCATTGCCGAATTTGCCGTAGACATTGAGCTCCTTGAGTTCACGCAGCAACTCGACGGCCTGCGGCGGCAGCGGTACCAGATGCTCCAGTTGCATCTTCATCCGCGCCGCGGGAATGCGCCACAACGGCTTGGGTCCGCCCAAGCCTTCGAACTCGCTCCATTGGGCGTGGCGGGTTTCCTGCGTGCGCACCATGGTGAGGATCGTCCATCGCAGGGCAAGATGGCTGAGGCGTGAGCCGGTGTCCGCGTTCAGCGCGGCATAGAAGCGTGGCAATTCCGAGATGGGAACCTTGGAGCGATGCTTGACCCGCGCCCGCTTGCGCATCACTGAGCCGAGATCGGTACAGGGATCGGACATGACGCGACCGCTGGGGATGCCATAACGGAAAATCTCGCTGCAATAGCCCCGCACCCGGTGCGCCATTTCGAGCGCGCCGCGATCCTGGATCTGCTGCAAGGCTTCGAGCATCATTTGCGGGATGATCGCGCGGACCTTCTTCTTGCCGATGACGGGGAAGATATCTGCCTCAAGCCGCCGCTCGATGACGCCGGCATAACGGGCAGACCAGCCTTCCCGTTTCACAGCCAACCATTCCTCGGCCAGCTGCTGGAAGGTCGTGTTCTCGGCCTTGATCTCATATTTCTGGAGCAGGCGGATATGGGCCGGGTCTTTCCCCTCGGCGAGGAGCGCCTTCATCTCCTCACGCCATACGCGCGCGCGGTCAATGCTGACCTCGGGATAGGTGCCGCCCTTGAGCGTCTTCTGCTTATAGTCAAAGCGATAGGAGAGGCGCCACTGGGCCTTGCCGTTGGGCAGGACGCAGATGTGGAGGCCGCCGCCGTCGGCTTTCTTGACGGGGCGTTCGGAGGGTAGAATCGATTGAATGAGACTGTTGGTCAGCACCGGTCAGGACTCCTGAAAACGGTGCGTGGGATTTGAAATCCTGTTCCAAAGACCAACAAAAAGACCAACAAATCCCATGCAAACCACCTGAGCGGTCATGATCCTATAGGAGACCATGTTACATGGGATAAAAGCCTAAAAACAGGCCTTTTTTTGACGTCCATTTGCGACCTTGTTGGTCTTTTTGGACCTAGATTTGGTTGCGGGAGCAGGCTGCTTAACTGCAATAAGAGTGCGGAGAAACCTCAGCGTTACTCAATTACAAATAGAGCCAAACAAATTCAAAATGATTTCGATCCACAATACATCGCACCTATTTTAATTAACAATATTATCAAAAGATAATTTCGTGAATAAACGAAGCAAATAAACGGCGCTTACGATACAAGGCAATGATCGAAAAGATAGGCAATCCCAAAGCTTCGATCTGTCTCGACATAAATTTTAACGAGTTTCCGCCCCCAGTGGGGGTCGGCGCCAGAGCGATACCTGGCGCCTCTCCACATATTTTGATCAATGCAGGTTCTAGCGGCCTACCAGGACGATTGAAACCAGTCGAGTGAGCCTACAGCGCTTTTTTTCTGCTTAGGCGTCGCCATGCTTTCTATGGAAATCGCAGCGGAGGCGCGTTCCGCACTTTCCAAATAATTCGCCCACCAGATTAACATTTCGCGACGCTGCTTGAGATAAAGGGCTGAATTGTAAACGGCGCGAACTCCTGATGGTGCATGGGCGAGTTGAAGTTCTATCCAGTCTGGCAGAAATATCCCGGCTTCGTTCAGAACCGTACTTGCTACCGAGCGAAATCCGTGGACCGTCGAGCCGGGCGAGATATTAATTCGCTTCATGACTACCATCATACGGTTACAGCTAATTATATCGTCTTCGTTGCCCACGACAGGGAACAGATATCGTCCAAATCGCTCATTCCCGTGTCTTCCGTAGACATTGAGTTCCCTGATTTCACGGAGCAACGCGATAGCTTGAGGGGGAAGTGGAACGAGATGTTCTTGCCGCATTTTCATGCGTTCTGGCGGGATCCTCCATATCGGCTCGGTACCTCCGAGCCCCTCAAACTCGTGCCATTGCGCAAATCGCGTTTCCTGTGTCCGAACCATCGTTAGGATGGTCCAACGGAGCGCTAGATGGCTTAGGCGGGATCCTGTGTCTGCGTTGAGCGCTACATAAAACCGCGGAAGCTCGTTAAGGGGAATTTTTCCCCTGTGTTTCACCACCCGCTTACGCAGCGCGAGTGCCAGATCACGACATGGATCGGTTATCACCCTCCCATCGGGGATACCGTACTTAAAAATGTCACTACAATAACTCCGGAGTCGTCGCGCAACTTCGCTTGCGTCGCGTTCTTCAACACGTTTTAAGATCTCAAGAACCATTCGAGGCAAGATTGCACGCGCAGGAATTCTTCCAAGATATGGAAAGATATCTCGCTTTAACCTTCCTTCGACGCGCAGCGAGTGACGCGGCGACCATTCTTTACGCTTAATTTCGAGCCATTCTTGAGCCAACTCGAAAAAAGTGATGCGAGCAGCCTCATCCTCATATTTCTGATTGCGCTTGAGCTCGGCAGGGTCTTTGCCCTCGCTGATAAAATTTTTCAAATGATCGCGCCAAGCACGGGCCTGTTGAATGCTGACTGCAGGATAGGATCCACCTGCAGCCGTCTTCTGCTTATGATCAAATCGATATGCCAGCCGCCATTGAATTTGGCCGTCAGGTGCTACACAGACATGGAGGCCTCCACCGTCCGATTTTTTTATCGGCCTTGTGGTTGGAAGAAGCGATTGGATGACATCATCGGTCAGCACCGAACAGAACTCCTGTATCGATGCGCGAAACTCAAAATCCCTTGAGCGATACCAACATTTTTACCAACAAAACGCATGAATTCCAAAATCCGTTTAGAATCCCACGGATAAGGATGATACTTCAATTAACATACTGATAAAAGGCAATTTATTTTAATTCACTTGAGACTTTGTTGGTCGTTCTGGTCCTAAATATCGCTCCATTGCCGGAACTCGAAATTGGCGAGATTGGGCCAGCTTGTGGGACTGTTCGCCCCGAGCGAGGGACGGACCGACAATTTCGAATATTGATGACTATAGTTGCGGCCGAAAGAGGAACTGACATCATAGTCCCAGCCCCAGAGCGCGCCCCGCAAACCGCCCACGAACTGAAAATCATTCTCGTCGATATTGTTGAGCGGATAATAGCCGTCCGGGAAAAGTGCCGTGAAATTGGCGGTGCTGTTGGGACGGCGGAAATTATTGCCGATTTGGGCGTCGCGCTCGCCATAGGTGCCAAAGCTGTAGAGGGTGGCATTCTCCGTCACCGGCAGTTCGGCATTATAGGACAGGTTGAACGCCTTGATCTGCGGGTCGCCATTATGCGCGCCGTCGCGGCTCCACTGGGCATTGCGCGCATTGGCCTGGGCGACATTGGCCAGCACCTGATCACGGGTCAGACCGCTGGTCGCCACCACCTGATCGACCGTGCGGTTGGCGGGCAGGCCATAGATGTTGGTATCGCTCGCAGGCAGATTCCACCAGGCGCCGCCGCGCCTGCGGATGTCGCCGCTCAGGGTCAGGAAACCGCCGTCACCGATCTTCGTGCCGTAACGGATCGTGCCCTTCCAGCTATCCGGCTTGCCATTGGCGTTATAGAGCGTGCCATAGGTGAAATCGCCGCTCAGCCCTTCCTTCTCGGCCAATTGGATGTTGATGACCCCGGCTATGGCGTCGGTGCCATATTGAGCGGCGGCGCTGTCCTTCAGCACCTCGATCCGGTTGATTGCGCTGGTGGGGATGAGGTCGATGTCGACCGGGTTCGCGCCAGAGGTATCGGCGGTCGAATTGTTGAGGAAAGCGCCATTGTGCCGGCGCTTGCCGTTGACCAGCACCAGCGTATAGGCGGGCGCAAGGCCGCGATTGGTGACCGGACGCCCGATCGAGAACACGCCTGCATGGGTCGCGCCGAAATTGAGTGAGGGCAGCAGCTTGGACAGGGCTTCACCGAACTCGGCCGAGCCGGTGGCCTGCAATTTCTCCGCGCTCACGACGTCGATCGGCGCAGGGCTTTCCGCCACGGTGCGCGGCGCGCCGCGCACGCCGGTTACGATGATGGCGCTTGCGTCAGCGGCGGCTTCGGCTGCGGCACCGTCGGGCGTCGCAACAGTCTGCGCGAACAAGGGCGCGGACGTCAGAAGCGCTCCTGCAAGTGCGGTCGAGCACAGATAAAGGCGATCAAGGTTCATGGATTTATCCCCCGGTTTCCGGGGACCGTCTATTTTCTATTAAATAGATTGAGAAATGACTTCGCTATCCGAACTATGAGTAAATTTGAATTTTAGATCTGCTTGCCGGTGGCGAAGTTCAGCTTCACCCGCTTTTGCCGAAACTGCGGTCGAAGGCATCCGCGACAGGCCGCTTGCCTTCAGTCAGACCGGCTTTCTGGAAGCGGTGGGTGATGTCCTGCTCATGCGCGATGATCTTCCCGTCAATGGGCTGGGCCACGCGGTTGTTGCGATCGAAACTGGCGCGGGCGATGTCGATCGGCAAGCCGGTTTCCTTCGCCAATACCTGCGCGAATTCGTCAGGATGCGCGCGCGCCCATTCGACGGCCCTCGCCTCCCGCTGGAGAAAATCAGCGAGCAAAGCGCGCTTGGGGCCGATGGAATCGCTGTGCGCGATGTCGATATAGATGGGCAGGCCATAATCCTTCGCATCGACCACGGCTCGCGCGCCTTCCTTGATCGCCACATTGGTATAGGGCGTCCAGGTGGACCAGGCGTCGATCGCGCCGCTGTCGAAGGCGGCCTTGGCATCGCCGGGCGGCAGGAAGGTGACGCGCACCCTGTCCGCCGGGATATGCGCCCGCTCCAGCGCCTGAAGCAGCAGATGATGGCCAATCGACCCCCGCGTGGTGGCGACGGATTTGCCGATCAGATCCTGCACCGACCGCGCAGGCGAGCCGTTCTTCACCACTATGGCCAGCGCTTCCCCGGCTTGGGCAAATGGCGCCTGCACCCCTATGGCCTTGACCGGGCTGCCGCTCTGATAGGCGAAGATGAAGGGCGCGTCGGCGGCCAGGCCGAGATCCGCGGCGCCACCGCCAACCGCCTCCAGCAAGGGCTGAGCCGCCGGAAATTCCGACCATTCGACCTCATAAGGCGCATCCTTGAGCACGCCCGAGGCGATCATCATGGATTTGACCTGCCCCTTCTGATTGGCGACGCGCAGTACCTTGTCGTCATCACCGCTGCTGAATTTCGCGGCGGCAAGGCCGAAGCCTGCCGCCGCCGCCAGTGCCACCGCGATGATCGCGCCCCTGTTTTTCGCCATATCAGCCCGCCAGCGCCAGACCGGCCTTGGTCCGCTCGGAAACCTTGCGCCGCACGATGGGGAGAAGTTCCCGGCCATAGAGGATGGAGTCGCCCAGCGGATCGAAGCCGCGGATCAGGAAATGGTCGATACCGATGTCATAATAATCGAGCATCGCATCGGCCACCTGCTCAGGCGTACCGACCAGGCCGGTGCTGTTACCCGCAGCCCCGGTCAGCGCCGCGACGCCGGTCCAGAGCCGCTTGTCCTGCCGGTTGACGCTGGCGGTTTCAAGCAGGCGGAGCGACCCGGCATTGGCCGGACGATGGCCAGCAAGCGGCAGTCCGGCGGCGATGCGATTTTCGCGCACCTGCTCCTCGATCTCCGCCGCGCGCTTCCATGCCGCTTCCTCCGTGTCCGCGATCACCGGGCGCAGCGAGAGGGAGAAGCCCGGATCGCGGCCATAGCGCACCGCCGAGCGGCGCACCTGCCGCACGGTATCCTGCACCGCCTCCAGCGTTTCGCCCCACAGGGCGTAGACATCGGCATGACGCCCCGCGACATCGATCGCCTCGGGCGACGAACCGCCGAAAAAGACCGGCAGATTGTCGGGCTTGATGGCGCTGAAGGCCTGCTTCACGTCATAAAATTTGCCCTGATGATCGAAGGGCTGGGCCGCCGTCCATTCCTGGCGCAGGATCGACAGATATTCATCGGTGCGGGCGTAACGTTCCGCCTTCACGCTCTTCGTGTCGCCATCCCGCGCCATTTCCTCGTCAGCGCCGCCGGTGATGATGTGGACGGCAACGCGGCCGCCGGACAACTGGTCCAGCGTCGCCAATTGCCGGGCCGCGACCGTCGGCTGGGTGAAACCGGGGCGGTGCGCGACCAGAAATCCCAAGGTCGACGTAATCGCCGCCGCATGAGCCGCGACGATCTGGCTTTCGGGGGTGTTGGAGCCGAAAGGGATCAGCACGCGGTCGAAGCCGCCCTCTTCCTGCGCCTTGGCCGCCGCCTCGACATAATCCTTGTCGAGCGTGCGGCTGCGCACCGCCGACTGGGTTTCCGAGCCGTTGTTGAAGCCGATATAGCCGATAAACTTGACGCTCATACTCGCCTCTCAAAATCAGATTACGAAAAAGCCGTGGGTGCCGTCGCGCTCCAATTGGGCGACGAGGCCATATTCCCAGTCGAGATAGGCCTGCATGGCGGCGGCCTTGTTGTCCGTGCCTTCATAGGGGCGCTTGTAGCGGCCCTCCGGCCCGCGTGGGCTGGGCGCGCCATCGGACCCCTTTTCCAGCGTCACTGCGGACCAGTCGACCTCAAGCACGAAGACCTCCCACCCCAATTGCGCGAGCCAGGAGGCGGTCATGTCCGCCCGCGGGCCAAGATCGTCGGTGACGACGATGCGGGCCCCACGCACCGGCGCATTATGGTCGGTCTCCTGCACGAGCTGGCCGCCCTGCGCGTTGCGAAATCCGGGCAGATGACCGCTTTCATATTCACGCGGCTGGCGGACGTCGTAGAGATAGAGGGTGCGGGCACTATCCGCCTTCAACTCTTCCAGCTCATCCCAGCCGATACGCTTCACCCCGGCGCGATAAGCGACTTCCCGAGCATGGGCGCGGGCATCTTCAGCCGAACGATTGTCGACCTCCGGCGCGACGCGGGTCTGGCCGGTTTCAAGCTCCTGCCCCGCCAGCGTCCAGCCGATCGTGCCGTTGCGCAGGGCGAAGATCGGGTTGGGCAAACCCGCATTGACCAGCGACTGCGTGCCGATGATCGACCGGGTCCGGCCCGCGCAATTGACGATGATCGTCGTGTCGGGATCGGGCGCGATAGACCGGGCGCGCAGCACCAGTTCGGCGCCGGGCACGCTGGTGCCGGTCGGGATGCTCATCGTGTGATATTCTTCGTAGCGGCGAGCGTCGAGGATCGCGATATCGGCCTTTTCCCGGATCAGCGCCTGCACCTCTTCGGCCGCCAGTGAAGGCGTATGGCGGCGATGCTCGACCAGTTCGCCAAAGGCCTTGGAATAGCTGTTCACATCTTCGAACAGCTCATAACCCGCCTCGCGCCAGCCATTGAGACCGCCTTCCAGTTCGCGGACGTCGGTATAGCCCAGACCCTCGAAACGGACGGCCGCCTTGCGCGCCAGTCCTTCGCCATCGTCATAGACGACGATCGGCGTATCGAGCCGGGGAATGCGCCAGCGCGCTTCCTCATCGATCCGGCGCAGCGGAATCTGGGCCGCAAAGAGCGGATGGCCCTGCGCGAATTCATGCTCCTCACGCACGTCAATCAGGGCAATCTCGCTGCCGACCAGCAGGGCGCGGCGAATGTACTGCGGCGTGGCAGTTTGAATACGGTCCAGCGTGTCGGTGGTCATGCGTTTCTCGATCTGTCCCAGAGGTTGGGGATCACGCCGTTGGCGTAACCCGATATGAAGGTCTTGGGCGTGCCGTCGGGCGCATAGGTCGCCCGCTCGACCGCGCCGATATTGGCGCCATAGACATGGATGCTGATCGACGGCCGGTCAGCAAGGCCGTTGGTCACGCGATGAATGTCACCGATGCGGGGGGATACGGCGTCGACTTCGCCCTCGCGCAGATATTGCTCGCCATGCGGGATCAATCGGCCGTCGGGCGACTGGCGGAACCGCTCGACCTTCTCCACGCCGCGCAGCACGCCGACCAGACCCCAGACGGTGTGATCGTGGATCGGCGTCGACTGGCCCGGTCCCCAGACGAAGCTGACGACGCTGAACCGTTCCCGGCTGTCGCAATGGAGCAAATATTGCTGGTAGCGATCGGGATGCGGGCGGGTGAACTCCTCAGGCAACCAGTCGTCCTTCGCGATCAGGCGGCTCAGCAGGGCGCGACCGCTTTCCAATATCGCCCCTTCGTCACGCGTCGCCGCCAGCAGATTGGCAAAGGCGGTGACGAAGCCGCGCAAGCGGCCAATGTCCGTGCGGCTATCGACAGGCCGCTCTATGGCCGAGACGGCGTTCATTCGGCCGCCTCAGCGATGGGCGCGAAGGGAACGACACCGTCGCCATGATCCTCGCCACCCAGATAGGAAAGCAGCTTTTCGCGCAGGCGACCGGAAATGCCGGATCGTTCGCCGCGGGGAGCCGTGATCCGCTCCTGCGCGACGATGCGTCCCTTGTCGAGCACCAACACCCGGTCGGCCAGTGCGATCGCTTCCTCCACATCATGGGTCACGATCAGCACGGCTGGCCGATGTGCGCGCCACAGCGACAGGACAAGGTCGTGCATCCGGTAGCGGGTCAGCGCGTCCAACGCGGCGAAAGGTTCGTCGAGCAGCAACAGCGTGGGTTCGCGCACCAAAGCGCGGGCGAGCGCGACGCGCTGCGCCTCCCCGCCCGACAGCGTCAGCGGCCAGGCGTCGAGCCGATGGCCAAGGCCGACTTCCTTGAGCGCCGCCTCGCTTCGGTCGCGCACCCGGTCGCCTTTCAGGCCAAGGGCCACATTCTTCCACACCGGCTTCCAGGGGAGCAAACGGGCGTCCTGGAACACTACGGCGCGGGAATCAGGGACTTCCACATCCTGGCCCCGCACCTCGTCCAGCCCCGCGAGCGTCCGCAGCAACGTCGTCTTGCCTGAACCGGAGCGACCCAGCAGGGCAATGAACTCGCCCGGCGCGATGTCGAGGTCGAGGCCATCGATGATCGTGTTGGGGCCGAAGCGGCGAGTGAAATCGCGCAGCCTCACCACGGGTTCTGGATGCGGAAGGTGATCGGCGGCGCTTTGCAGAGCGGTAAATCCGAGACGGGCGTCCATGCTTATTGCTCCACTATGCTGGGGCGCCAGATCAGGGCGCGGGCTTCGATGCTGCGGACCAGCCAGTCGGCGCCAAGGCCGAGAATGGCGTAGACCATGAGGCAGACGACGATGATGTCGGTCCGCATGAAATCGCGGGCATTGTTGATGAGATAGCCGAGCCCCGCCGAGGCGTTGATCTGCTCCGCCACGACCAGAACCAGGATGGAAACGGACAAGGCATAGCGCAGCCCCACCAGCAGCGAGGGCAGCGCGGACGGCAGCACCACATGCCAGATCTGCTCCCAGCGGCTGAGGCCAAAGCTCTTCGCCGCATCCAGCAGGCGCAGATCGACGCTTCGAATGCCGCTATAGAGATTGAGGTAGACGGGGAAGATGGTCCCGAAAGCGATCAGCGCCACTTTGGGCGTCTCGCCAATGCCGAACCAGACAATGAAAAGCGGCGTCAGCGCGAGCGCGGGAATGGTCCGCTTGATCTGCATCAGCGGGTCGACCGCAAGCTCCCCGGTGCGGGACAGACCGGCGACGAGGCCAAGGCCAAGGCCAAGGCCCACCCCTATCAACAGGCCGACTGCGACTCGGGCGAAGGACACCAGCAGGTTCGAAGGCAATTCGCCCGAGAGCAGCATTTCGATCAGCGTGCCGATCACGGCGGAGGGCGCGGCCAGGGTGCGTTCGGGGATCAGACCGCTGCGCGACCCCAATTCCCAGAGCAGCAGCAGAATGACGGGCGAAAGCCAGCGTCCGCCGAAGCGCGCCAGAGAAAATCTCCGGACGTCGGAATATCCGGGACCGCCCCTGTTCACTGTCACAACCGTCATCAACTCGCCCTCTTGTGGTGAGGGAAAGCCCAACATGAATTCTCTACCAATTCAATTAAGTTTTATTTGGCCGACCTATGAGGGATGTTAATATGGAGCGATTGACCGCAAATCGGGCGTCATTGGCCGCAGGAAATGGCGGGTTTGCGTGCTTCGACCGTTTGAGCCAAGATTTTCCTGGCCATATTAAATCTCTACTATTTTGATTGATATATAAGCCTTCGCGATAAGACAGCATCTCCGTTCCCGGCTTCGGATCGGCGGCTTCCCTTTCGATGAGGTTTTCATGCCGGTCAATCTGCCCACCAATTTGCTTCGCAGCTTCGTTGCCATCGTCGACACCGGATCGATGCTGAACGCGTCGGAGCAGGTGTTCGTGACTCAATCCGCGCTCAGCCTCCAGATCAAGCGGCTGGAGGAACTGGTGCAGCAGACGCTGTTTCTTCGGGAAGGGCGGCGGCTGAACCTGACCTCCGCCGGGGAAGTGCTGCTCGATTATGCACGGCGCGTGCTGCTGCTGCATGATGAAGCCGTCGCGGCGGTCAGCGCCGGCCGTTTCGCAGGGCCGGCGCGCATCGGCATGGTCCAGGATTTTGCCGACAGCCTGCTCAGCGGGCTGCTGTCGCGCTTTTCCGAACTGCACCCCGACGCGCAGATCTATGCGCGGGTCGCCGGCACCGCCGAGTTGCAGACTTTGCTGGACCGCCGCGAACTGGACATTTTGCTGGGTTTCGCCGCGCCCAACGATCCGCATGCGGTGACGATCGCCCCGATGAGCTGGTATGGCGAGGCCGCGTTGGTCGAGCGCGAGGTGATTCCGCTGGCCGTGCTGGAGGAGCCCTGCCGGTTCCGCGAAGCCGCGATCCGGGCGCTGGAGGATAGCGGGCGGCAATGGCGGATCGCGGTGGAAACGCCCAATCTGGCGACACTAAAGGCGGCGGTTGGTGCGGGGCTGGGCGTCACCTGCCGCACCCATTTGTTCCTTGGCGACAGCGAAGCGCTGGAACATGAAAAGCTGCCGCAGTTGCCCCGCGTCGCCGCCATCCTGCGCGCAGGCGAAAAGCTGGACAAGGCGGCGCATCGTCTTGCCGAACTGGCGCGGGAGACGGTTCAGACGCTCTGACTCGATTGCCGCCGGGTTCATTCTCATCCGTCATGCTGAACTTGTTTCAGCATGACGGATTTCCTGGCGGCTATCATTCACGATAATCGAACGTCAGCCGATCCTAATAACCCCGTGCCGGATCCACGATGTCGCTGGGCTTTTCGCCCCGGACGAAGCGGGACAGATCGTCATTGACCTTATCCAGCAACCGATGGCGGATCAGGGCGTAATTGCTGGAAATATGCGGTGTCAGCCGGACACGCGGATGGCTGTAGAGCGCATGACCTTCGGGCAGCGGCTCCGGATCGGTGACGTCCAGAGTGGCAAAGCCCAGCCGGTTCCGATCCAGCGCATCGACCAGCGCTTCCTGATCGATCACGGACCCTCGCGCTACGTTGATGAGATGGGCGCCCGGCTTGATCCGCGCGAACAGGGCTTGGTTGAAGAGATGGCGGGTTTCCGGCGTTCCGGGCACGGCGATGACGATATGGTCCGCCTCCGCCACCAGCGTTTCGAGATCGCGGACATGCTGCACGCCGCTGATGCCCGATTGCGCCCCGCTTCGCCGCAAGCCGACGACCTGAGCGCCCAGCGCCAGACCGCGTCGCGCCACCGCCGCGCCGATCGCGCCCAAGCCGACTATGCCGATGGTCGTTCCAGACACGCGGCCCAGCGGACGCTGGGCCCACTGCTCCCGCGAACGCACAGTCACCGCCTCCAGATTCTTGGCATGCGCATAGATGGCGGCGATCACATAATCAGCGATCTCTTCCGAAGCGACCCCGCGACCGCAGGTGACGAGCGGCGCATCCAGCAGCCAGCCGGGATAGAAATCCACTCCTGCCGAGGCGCTATAGACCCATTTGAGCCGCCCCGGCCATATTTTGGGCCGCTCCTGCGCCGATTGCCGCCAGGCCAAGGAGGGCCGCACCAGCAATATGTCTGCCTCGTCCGCGGCGGTCCACGGCTCGTCCTCCGCCACGTCGATCAGGGTCGGGGCGGACGGGTGCAGGCCAAGGCTACGATTGAAATCGGGCTCTAGCTGGCTGGCGATGATCAAGGACATGTCAGTTCCCCAGCGCGGCGCGTCCCGCCGCGATCAATATGGTATCGGTCTGCGGCGAGTGGATGCGGCTGCACAGCACGTCGCGATAATGGCGCTCCAGCGGATTCTTGCGGCTGATGCCCGGATTGCCGGTCAGTTCGAGGCCGATTTCCACCGCGCGAATCGCATTGGCCGTCGCGACATATTTGATGTTGTTCACCTCCACCGCGCCGGGCGGATCACCTGCGTCATGGCGCGCAGCGGCGTCGCGGATCAGCGTGCGGTTGACCTGCAACAGCGCCTCCATCTCCCCGAATTTCTCCTGCACCCGCGGCAGCGTCGCCAGCGAAGCGCCGAGGTTGCTGGGCACCCGATCGTTGAGATAGGCGCGCAGCCAGTCACGCGCAGCCCGCGCCACGCCATCATAGATGGTCGAAATCGACAGCGCGTTCCAGATCGCGATGCTGGGGTCACTCACTCCCGCCGCCCATTGCTCGGGCAAGCGGATGTCGACCGCATGATCGAAAGGAACCGGCGTATCCGTGAAATGCACCGCATGGCTGACGGTCGCGCGCATGCCCAGATGGTCCCAGGCCGCTTCTATGGCGATGCCCGGACTGTCGGAACGGACCAGGAAATTGCCGACGCGGGGGCTTTCCTCATCCGTCTTCGCCCATACGGAAAACCAGTCGAGGCCCGTCGATCCGGTGGAGTAGATTTTCGTGCCGCTGATCGCCCAGCCATCGGCCGTGCGCCGCGCCACGGTCGCGGGCAGGTCGCCGCGCACCGGCGTCCCCAGCTCCGGCTCGACGCGCAGCCCGCCGATCAATCCGCGCCCCTGCACCGCCTGCCGCGCCAGTTGCTCGTAAATCCCCTGCGGCCAGTCCTGCGCCCGGGCAGGAGTCGCATGATAATGGTAAGTCATGAACAGGATCAGCGCTGTTGACGGCTCCCCCTTGGCCACCGCGCCAAGCACGCGCAACGCTTCGGAGAGGGCCGCGCCGCGCCCACCATATTCGACCGGGACAGTCAGCCCGATCAGCCCTTCCCGCCCCAGCAGATCGAAATTGGCGCGGGGAAATTCCGCGCTCCGGTCATAGGCTGCCGCCGTTTCCGCCAGTTGCCGGGTGATCCGGTCCAGCAGTTCGGAGCCGATCGGCGCGAGAGACGGAGTTTCGGGAACAAGTGCCTGGCTGGCCATGATTTTCAGCCTCTTTTCGGTATGGAATCGTTGAACTGCTTGTCCCAAAGGGGCCGCACGTCGACCGCCTTCGGCAACAGCTTCTGGGCGAAGAAAAGGTCCGCCACCTGCTGTTGGGAGGCGATGGCCGCATCGGTCACGGGGCGCAGTTCATAACTGGCGCTCTTGCGCCGGAACTGGTCCACCACATAATCGGGCGGCACGCCGATGTCCTGGGCGATGATGCCTGCCCACTCATCCTGGTGCGCTGCCGCCCAGCCAAAGGCCTGCTGCACCAGCGCCAGATATTCGCGGATGATCTGCGACATTTCCGGATCGGCCAGCGCATCGACATGGGCTGCCACCAGATAATTGCCCGACAATATGCCATAGGCCGTGCGCAATATCCGGGCGCCTTCGGTCGCGATCGCCCGCTGGATCGGAAAACCGTAGATCGCCCAACCGTCCAGCGATCCCTGGGAAAAGGCCGCCGCGCCATCGGAGACGCCCATGGCGACGGGCGTGATGTCGTCCCATCCCAGGCCCACTTCTTCGAGCATCCGGATCAGGAAATATTGGGAGGTCGTGGCGCGCACATAGCCCACCCGCTTGCCTTTGAGATCGGCAATGGAGCGCGCTTTGGAGCCCTTGGGCACCAGCACCACCTGGTTATTGACGTCGGCATGGGTGACGGCGATCTGCCGGAAGCTCTGGATCGTCGACGCGGCGGCGAAAATGGGCGGAATCTCGCTCATCCCGCCATAATCGAGCGAACCACCGTTGAGCGCCTCCACCACCAGATGGCCGGACTGGAATTCGCTGTAGCGCAGATCGAAACCCTTGGGCGCGATTCCGGCCGCCTTGAACAGCAGCCGCGTATCGCCTTCCCCCTTGCCGGTGATCGAGACGCGCAGACGGGGCCGGGAATCGCGACCGGCGCCGCACCCCGACAGCAACAGCCCGGATGCAGCCCCAGCCGCCAGAAAACCGCGCCGCGACCAGCCTTCAGCGACCACCGAGGCTTTCCTGCTTCGGCGCAGCCCGATCGAACAGGATCACGTCAGGATCGCGCAGAAATTCGCGACGAGCGGCATCGCGCAAGCGACTCCAGGAGTCGATCAGGAAACGCAACGGGTTCATATTTGTCCTTCCGACAGCAATTGCTTATTTATCTATTTCATCGGTAGAGATAAGTCTCACAAGCAATGCTGTCGGAACTATAAGAATTCTTTGATTCAATGCCGTTCCGGCTTCAGACGGTGGTTTGAATCACGGCGCAGCCGCAACCAGACCATCCCGGGTCGGATCATATCCGCGAAGCGTCGCCGGAATAACGACTGGCGCGCCCGGCTAGGGGTGCGTCTGCAATTTGCACCTCATGCCGTTGGCCGCGCAAATTGCGTTAAGCGCACTATCGAAAATGGCAGCGGCGCCGGACGTCGGACCGATAAGCTTGCGATGTTCCAAGCTCACCACTCCATGCGCCGCTGCCCACAATGCGTAGGTCACATGCTGGGCATCAAGCCTGCGGTCGGCTGGCAAATCGTCGCGCACGGCATCCCTTAGCGTTTCGAAACTGCGCCAGGCCTGCTTGCGACAGGCGGCGGGCGCTTCCCACGCCCGGCCCAGATCACCGAACATCACATTGTAGAGCGCCGGTTCGTCAAGAGCGAAAGACCGATAGGCTCCCAACATCAGGGCCAGCCGCCGGGCGCTGTCGGCTTCCCCGGCATGTGCTTGAAACGCAAGGACCAGCTCAGCAAAGCTGTGCAGGTAAAGAGCTTCGAGCAAACCGTCCTTGCCGCCGAAATGGGTATAAATCATCTTCGTCGAAGCGCCGACGGTTTCGGCCACGCGCCGGACCGTCAGCGCGCCCGGCCCCTCTTCGCTCAACAAGGCCGCGGCAGCCGACAGGAGGGTCGGACGAGTCTCCGCCTCCAATGCCGACCGGGCGGCCCGGATATTGCCTATGATGGGAGATGCGGTCATGCGGCGACAGTTTGATGATCCGCAGCGCCTTCGGCAAGGAAATTGGATAGCCGCCGCCGGATAATGCTTTCGGCATCGGCCATGATCCGGTCGATCAGATCCTTGACCGTTGGAATGTCCCGGATCAGGCCGACGACCATCCCACAGCTCCATGCGCCCGCGTCCATATCGCCATCGACCATGACCTTCGGATAGACGCCCGCAACCTGATCGTGGATGTCGTCGATCGTGAGGGCGCTGCCCTTTTCCCGCTCAATCTCCTGCAAACGGGTGACATTCTCGTTCTTCAATACGCGTTCGGTGTTTTTGAGAGACCGCATGATCAGCCGCGTATCGAGCTCGGTCGCATCGAGCAGAGCCTGCTTCACATTGGCATGGACCGGCGCTTCCTGGGTCGCAATGAACCGGGTTCCCATATTGACGCCGTCGGCGCCCAGTGCGAGGGCCGCGACAAGGCTGCGCGCGTCTCCTATGCCGCCGGACGCCAGAAACGGTATGCGCAATTCGTCCGCCGCGCGCGGCAGCAGGATCATGTTCGGAATATCGTCCTCTCCGGGATGGCCGCCGCATTCAAAGCCGTCGACGCTCACCGCATCGCAGCCGATCGCTTCCGCCTTTAACGCATGGCGCACCGAGGTGCATTTGTGGATGACCGTGATCCCCGCCGCCTTGAGCGCGGGCATATAGGCCTCCGGGCTCCGGCCTGCCGTCTCCACGATGGTAACGCCGCCCTCGGCGATGGCCTGGATATATTCAGGATAGGGCGGCTTCGCGAACGCCGGGAGAAAGGTCAGATTCACGCCGATCGGCTTGTCGGTCATTTCGCGGCAGCGGGCGATCTCGCGCGCGAGCGCTTCGGGGGTGCGTTGCGTCAGCCCTGTGATCACGCCCAGTCCCCCGGCGTTGGAAACGGCGGAGGCCAGTTCGGCCAGGCCCACGAAATGCATACCGCCCTGAACGATCGGATGCTGTATTCCGAGCAAATTGGTAATCCGGGTGCGCATAATGAAATCTCCTAAACCATGCTGGAAACGTTGTTACCATAAAAAACAACGTTTCTCAACTCCGTCGCGCGGGATTTTTTCCGGCCCCGCAGGAAGCTTGCGAAAGCGCTGTTCCGGCAGTCGAGACCGTGGGATATGATGCAGACATCGAACCGCGGCCGCTGAGCATTTTTTGGCGCAAAGCCGCGAACGGCGGCCGGCTTTATCGTTGCCATGCGCGATTTTCCTTGAACTGCCATCTCACGCAGGGCATCCGATAATGCCACGGAAATCCTTGGTTTCCGGCAGGAATATTGGCGCTGTCTGGGCGAATTCAGATTGGAAATGCTTGATCCATGCTGAAGGTCGATCATGCCGCCATCATCGGGGGCGGGTTCAGCGGCACGCTGCTGGCCATCAACCTGCTTCGGCATGGCACGCTGCGGGTGACGATGCTGGAGCGCCAGGGCGACCGCCTGGGCCGGGGTCTGGCCTATGGCGCCGCGCAGGCCGGCCATATCCTCAACGTGCGCGCCGCCAATATGAGCGCGCTGCCCGACAGCCCGGATCATTTCACCGACTGGCTGAAACAGGAAGGGCTGGGGCAGGAAGGCAGCTTTGCCACGCGGCGCGACTATGGCGCCTATCTCTGCGCGATGCTGGACAAGGTGCGGGGACAGGCCAGCGACAGGCTGACCATCGTGACGGATGAAGCGGTCGATCTGAGTCTGCGCGACGACGGCGTCCATATCGACCTGCGGTCAGGCGGTGGGGTGGATGCCGACATCGTCGCACTGGCGCCCGGCAATCTACCGCCCCATGACCTGCCCGCCTTTGCCGGCCTGTCCGGCCATAGCGCATCCTATGTCGACGATCCCTGGGCCGCATCCATTGCCGAAGGATTGGGACCGAGCGATCGGGTTCTGCTGCTCGGCAGCGGGCTGACCGCCGTAGACTGCGCGCTCAGCCTGGACAGCGCCGGCTTTCGGGGACGGATCGTCGCACTTTCCCGCCGTGGATTGGCCCCGCAAAGCCATGCTCCGGCAGCGCACTACACAGCCCGCAGCGACCGTCCGAGGGGCGCCGCCTCAACGCTGGTTCGCACGCTGCGCAGCCGCAGCGCGGAGATCGGCTGGCGCAACGCCGTCGATGAACTTCGCCGCTTCACCCAGGATATGTGGCGCGCCGCCAGCGCGGAAGAACGCAGTCGCTTCCTGCGCCATTTGCGTCCCTATTGGGATGTGCACCGCCACCGCCTCGCCCCGCAGGTCGCCGCAAGACTTGCGGCGATGCAGGCGGAAGGGCGGCTGGAAATCCATGCCGCCAAGGTGGTGGAGGCCGTTCCCCACGGCCGCACGCTTCACGTCCATCTGCGCAGGCGCGGACAGGACGAGAGGGAGACCCTGCCCTTCGCCCGGGTCGTCAATTGCACAGGCCCGCTGGGCGACCTGCGGCGCACCGACGATCCGCTGCTGCGTCAGTTGGCGATTCGCGGCGACATCCGGCCCGATCCGCTGGCGATCGGCATCGATGTCGACCGGCAATGCCACGCCATCGCCCGCAACGGATCGGCCCAACAGCGGCTGTTCGTGGTCGGACCGATGACGCGTGGCGCGCATTGGGAAATCGTCGCCGTTCCCGACATCCGCCGTCAGGTCTGGGAACTGGCGCGGGAAATCACCGGCGCTCATTGGGTCGAGGCCGAAGGATTGTGAAAGGGCATGACCTGTTTACGCCTGCCCGCGCAAGATGAGGTGCGGATTTGACCGGCATCTTCTAAAGCGATTCCATGACGACATCCCCCGACCTTGCCATTCGCCTGCGCCGCGCCGATTTCAACCGCGCTCTGGCCGAGGCGGACCTGAATGCCATCGGGCCGCTGCTTGCCCTCCATGCCGTTCTCGTCACCGGGACGGACAGCGCCGTCATCTCCGGCCGCAAGGCGCAGCTTCAGGCGTGGAAACGGGAATTCAGCGCGGCGGAGCGAACCCTCTATATCCGCACGCCCGACAGCATCGTCGCCTCGACGGTCGAGCCCATCGCGCTGGAACATGGCCGCTGGCAGGGCGTGGCCGCCGGGGCGGGTCGCCTTGTCGCATCGGGCAGCTATAGCGCCAAATGGCGGCAGGCCGG
Source organism: Sphingobium sp. TKS (assembly GCF_001563265.1). Taxonomy (NCBI): domain Bacteria; kingdom Pseudomonadati; phylum Pseudomonadota; class Alphaproteobacteria; order Sphingomonadales; family Sphingobiaceae; genus Sphingobium; species Sphingobium sp. TKS. Next base: position 872,053 of record NZ_CP005084.1, read on the forward strand.
TGCGGATTGGGTCATCGAAGCGGAAATCTACCTGACCCTCGCCTGATTGGCGCAACGGCCGGAAACGCTTGAACAGCCGCTCGCCAGCGCCCAATTAGAGGATATGCTTCATCCGTCGAGACCCTGAAAGCTGCGAGAAATCATGACGACTGCCAATCCCCTCCTGGCCGATAGTGACCTGCCCGATTTCGCGGCCATACAGGCGGCCCATGTCGTTCCCGCCATGGAAGACGCCATCGCCGCGCATCGCGCTGCCGTCGAAAGGATCACCGCCAGCGGGAAGGATGATTTCGATGCGGTGGTCATGGCGGCCGAACGCGCCGATTTCCTGCTGTCACGGGTGTGGTCGCCGGTGGGGCATCTCGCATCGGTGGCCGACACGCCCGAATTGCGGGAGGCGCATGCCGCCGCCCAGGCGCTGATGACCGCCTATCTGATGGAGGCTGGCCAGAACCGTGCCCATCATGACACCGTGGCGCGCCTTGCCGCGCGTCCCGATTTCGCCAGCCTGCCGCCTGCCGCGCAGCGCGCGGTCGACCTTGCCCTGCGCGGCTTCCGCCTTGCCGGTGTCGCGCTGGAGGGTGAGGCGCGGCAGCGTTTCCTCGACATCGGCGTGGCGCTGAGCGACCTCAGCACCAAATTCGGCAATGCGGTGCTGGACGCGACCGAAGCCTGGAGCGAACATGTCACCGACGAAGCGGCCCTGGCGGGCGTTCCGGAGAGCGACAAGGCGATCCTGGCCGCCTATGCGCAGGAAAAGGGGCTGACCGGCTGGCTGATCACCTTGCGCCAACCGAGCGTCCTGGCGATCCTGCTTCATGCGAAGGACCGGGCCTTGCGCGAACGCGTCTATCGCGCCCACAACACCCGCGCCTCCGATCAGGCCGACGACAAGAGCCACGACAATAGCGAAAGGATCGACGCGATCATGGCCCTGCGCCATGAAGCGGCGCAGATATTGGGCTTTGCCGATTCCGCCGCCCATTCGCTGGAAACGAAAATGGCCGCCGATGCCGACGAAGCGCTGGCATTTCTGGCCGACCTCGCTGGCCGGGCACGGCCTGTCGGGGAGCGCGAACTGGGCGAAGCCCGCGCCTTCGCCGCCAAGCATCTGGGGCTGGACGATGTGCGGCCCTGGGATCTTTCCTATGTGGCGGAGGCAATGCGCCGCACGCTGCACGGCGTCGATCAGGAGGCGCTCAAGGCCTATTTCCCCCTGCCCCGCGTCCTGGCAGGCACCCGGGCGCTGATCGAGCGGCTGTTCAACGTCCGCCTCGTCACGCGGAAGGGGGTGTCGACATGGCACCCGGACGTGCTGTTCTACGACGTGCTCGATGGGGACGGCGCCGTGGTGGCGGGCGTCTATCTCGACCTGTTCGCGCGCGCGGGCAAGCGGGGCGGGGCATGGATGGACGTGTGCCGTTCCCGCTTCCGCGATGCCGACCGCCTGCATCTGCCCATCGCCTATCTCACCACCAATTTCGCGCCGCCCACGGGCGACCGCCCCTCATTGGTGACGCATAATGACGTGGTGACGCTGTTCCACGAATTCGGCCATGTGCTGCATCACCTGCTGACCGAGGTGGATCTGCCCTCGATCGGCGGCATCAGCGGGGTGGAATGGGATGCGGTGGAATTGCCCAGCCAGTTCATGGAGAATTTCGCCTGGGACCGGGACACGCTGATCGGCCTGTCCGGCCATGTCGACAGCGGCGAACCGCTGCCGCAGGCGATGTTCGACCGCCTGCTCGCCGCACGCCAGTTCCAGGCGGGCCTTGCCATATTGCGCCAGATCGAGTTTGCGACCTTCGACCTGCTGCTCCACCGCGACTATGATCCGGCCAAGGGCGCGCAGGTCAACGCCATGTTGGATCAGGTCCGCAAGGCCGTCGCCGTCGTTCATCCGCCGGAATGGAACCGCTTCGCCCATGCGTTCAGCCATATTTTCGCGGGCGGCTATGCGGCGGGCTATTATTCCTATCTTTGGGCGGAACTGCTGTCGGCCGACGCCTTCGAGATTTTCGCCCATGGCGCCATTCCAGGCGGCGGCGCGACCGCTTTCCGGCGCGAGATTCTCGCCGCGGGGGCCAGCCGTCCCGCCGCCGAGAATTTCCGGGCCTTTGCCGGACGCGCGCCGGAGGTCGACGCCTTGTTGCGGATGAGGGGTCTGGCCGCCTAGACTTTGTCCCGATAATAGTGCGCCTGCGAGGGCAGGAACCCGGTTCAGACATTATATGGATGAGGCGAGGGCGGGACTGGGTTCCTGCCTTCGCAGGAACATGGTTCAACTTAACTCGATAGCCGAACCATATCCTGAAACGGATCAAAAGTGGGCACGCGGCCTCCCGTCGTCGGTCGGCACACGCTGATGGAAGAGCCCGATCAGCCTATCTGTCGCGCCTGTCCCTCCCAGAACCCGGCGCGCAGATCGCGTTTCAGGATCTTACCGCTCGCGTTGCGGGGCAGCGCGGTCACGAAACTGTAGCGGCGCGGCAGCTTGAACCCGCCCAAATGGGCGCGGCAATAGCTATCCAGTTCGGCTTCGTTCAACTCACATCCCACCTCGGGCACGATGACCGCCATCACCGTTTCGCCCCATTTATCGTCGGGCACACCGATCACCGAGACTTCCGCGACCTGGGGATGCTGGTGCAGCACCGCTTCCACCTCGGCGGGATAGACATTCTCCCCACCGCTGACGATCATGTCCTTGATACGGTCGCGGATGAACAGATAGCCTTCCTCGTCGAGTGATCCCGCATCGCCGCTATGTAGCCAACCGTCGCGCAATGCCGCCTCGGTGGCTTCCCGCAACCCCCAGTAACCCAGGAAGACCTGCGGTCCCCGGATCAGGATTTCGCCAATCTCGCCAGGCGGGCAGTCCGCGCCATGGCCGTCGACGATACGCAGCTCCGTGCCCGGCAGCGCGCGCCCGGCCGACGAGAGAAGGTCGGGACGGTCGACGAGCGCGCGCGCATGGTCGTCTTCGCTCAGGAAAGTGCCGGCGCAGCTCAATTCGGTCATGCCGAAGCCCTGGAGAAAATCGCATCCGAATATCTTCATCGCCTTGACGAGGACGTGTTCGGCAATCGGGGACGCGCCGTAGAGGATCTGACGCAGATGGGGGAATCGCAGATCCTCGATACCCGGCTCCTTCAGGAGCATCTGGATGATCGTCGGGACGATGAAGGTCCAGGCGATTTCCTCGTCGACCAGCGTTTTCAGCAAAACGGCCGGATCGACGCTCTTGAGGATGACCAGGCTTTCGCCGCCGGAAACGGCACGAAGCGCAAATCCCACGCCCGCGACGTGGAAGAAGGGCAGCAGATGAAGCGAGCGCTGCCCCGGAAAACAATTCCCTATCGCGAAAGAGATCAGGCTGATGTCTGAAAGGACCGAGCGATGGCTGATCATCGCGCCTTTTGGCTTGCCGGTCGTGCCGCTCGTGTACAGTTGCAGGACGGGCGCCTCGTCCGATAGCGAGGTCCGCGGAATATCGCGCGAGGCGGCAGCGAGCAGTTCATCCAGGGCGAGCCAGCCCGGTCGCGTGGATTGGGAGCAGATCGCGATCGGCGGCTTGCCGCCGGCATTGTCCAGAGCTTCGCCAAAGGCGGGATCGGCGATGACAACCCGCGCCTGCGCGTCGTCGATCATTCCCATCCATTCGCGCGGCGCCAACCGGCAATTGAGCGGCACGCAAACGATTCCGGTTCTGGCGGCCGCATAGATGAGCAGCAATGCATCGATCGCATTGTTCATGATGGTGGCGACGCGCTCGCCAGGCTTGAGGCCAAGGCCGAGCAGCATCGACGCCATGCGAAGCGACCTTTCCCTGCCCTGGCCGTAGGTCAGCGCCGTCCCATCGGATTTGGAAAGCACATAGCCGGCACGGCTGCGGGCATGAAAATCAAACGGCTCGTGAAGGAGCATGATATCGCTTCCTGTTCATGGCGCCACGGGGCGCCCACTGCGAAATTATCCAAATTGCGCGCCAAGGCCGCGGCAGGGATCGACCGAGCGAGAGTTACCGATGCGTCAGGCCGGCGCGAACATGGTCCTGTCGGACAATGCGTCACCCCCGCGGATCGAACCAATAGCAAGGCCCGATTGCCGCAATCTCTCCTGGGCATGACCCGACAGCGGACCACGCAGCCGTCTTGCACAGGCAGCATCGTCCGTCCCAGTCCGGCATGCGGCAGGTCGGACAGTGAGGGCGTCGCTGACCTCAGGCCGCCAGCGGCCATCCCTCGAAAAACTCGGGCGGCGCGGCGCCGATGTCCAGCGAGGGAATGCGACGTGCCATCTTGTGCAGCGAAACCCGCCAGCCTTTGGGCGTTCGCCGCAGAATGTGGAGATATTCTCCGTTGACCATTCGGCCATCACCGAAATGGGTGATGTAGCGGCTGCGCACCCGTACATGTCCGTCCTTGTCCATGCGAACGATCGAGCCCAGGATATGATGATCGGCGACGATGCCATTATCCACGGCGTCCTGGAGCAAGGCGCGATAGACGTCGATCCCGTTCAACCCCTTTGGACCACCAACATAGGTCCAGTCGAACTGCACGTCCTCGGTAAACACATCGTCGAACAAGTCGAACCGCTTATTGTCGTTGATGAATGCCCAAAGATGAAGCACTTCATTGATTTTGACGATATCGTCGGCCTGCAGAATATCCACCTGGTATCTCCTTGATATGGTCATCCAATGTCATCGATATCGCGTGCATCATCGAAGAACCGGGCAGCTTTGGATTCAGCCCGGATCCGCACGATCGCGGTGAAGATCGGAAAGCGCGTCATGGCTCTCCATGTCGAACAGCGAATGGTCAGCGTCGCGCAGCACCCGGCATCCCGTCAGGGTCATGGCCACACGCAGTTCGGCCTTGAGAGCCTGGAGCATGGCGGCAACGCCGCGTTCGCCGCCGGCTGCGAGCGCAAACGCCCAGGCCCGTCCGAGCAGACATCCGTCGGCGCCGGCCGCAAGCGCCTTCACGATATCCAGGCCCGACCGCAGCCCGCCATCGATCAGCACCGGCCCTCGGCCGCCGACCGCTTCCACCACCGCAGGCAATGCCGCGATGCTTGAGGCCACGCCGTCCAACTGACGCCCCCCATGGTTGGAAACGACCACGCCGTCGGCCCCGGCTTCGAAGGCCGCGACGGCATCTTCCGGGCACAGCACGCCCTTGATCAGGATGCGGCCCGGCCAGCGGGAGCGCACCCAGCTCAAATCGTCCCAATTGGTGCTGCAGTCGAAATTCTCACGGATCCAGCTCCAATAGTCGCCAAGACCCTTCTTGCCGGGAATGGCCGCGGCGAAGTTTCCGAAGCCATGCGGGCGGCCGCGCAGATATACGTCCCACAGCCACGCGGGATGCGCCATGCCCTGCCAGGTCTGCCGCGCCAGACCCCGCAGACCCGTATCGTAGAGTCCCGATCGCGCATCGCGATAGCGGATGCCCGGCAGCGGCATATCGACCGTGAATACCAACGTCTGCGCGCCCGCCGCCAAAACGCGATCGATCAGATCCCCCATATAGGCGCGGTCCCGGATCATGTAGAGCTGGAACCAGGGCGTAGTGCCGCTATCGCGCCGAACCTCCTCATAATCGCAGACCGAGACGGCAGACAGGCAGAACGGCACGCCTTCCGCCGCCGCCGCGCGCGCCGCCTGGACCTCTCCCCGCCGCGCATACATGCCCGCAAAGCCGACCGGACCCAGGGCGACGGGAATCGATGCGGGGGTACCAGCAATATCCGCGCACATATCCAGATCGGACATGTCGCGCATGACACGCTGCTTGAGCCGAAGCCGGGCAAGGTCCGCGTGGTTCGCCTGCAAGGTGCGCTCGTCGAAGGCGCCGCTGTCTATATATTCAAAGAGCATGTGCGGCAGCCGCCGACGGGCGGCTGCGCGCTGTTCGTCATATATTGGCAAGGCCAATCACCGCACTCCCGATATGTCGATCACATTGACCGTCCGCATCGATGCGCAACACGGCGGGATCAGGTCTGCCATAATGCTCCGCCCTCATCCACCTTCTAAGCGAACGATACGGCATTTCGCCCCTTGAGTCCCAGCATGCTGCGGGTTTCGTCCGGCGTCGCGGGCTTGAGGCCAAGCTCGTCGAGAATGGTGACGATCTTGCGCACTTGATCGGCATCTGATTGCGCCCGCACCCAGGACCGACCAGCAATAATCCTCGCCGAACACGGACTGAATGAGCAGCGGCCCCTTCAAAATCCCGCGATCGAGGAAATGAGCGGCGGTATAGACGTGGCCGATATCGTAACATTCGATTTCGCACTTGGTGTCTGACGGAAGTACGGATTGCGCGCTTTCAAGGCCATGGACGCTGCCGCTAGCGTCCGACCCCACGCCCCCCTCAATCGTCAGTTGGGCTTCGTGAAATAATCGACGATGACAGCGTTCATCTCGTGAGCCATGGGCATGGTCGTCAGGCGATTGCCGCCGCTGACCGGAAGAACGACGCCAGTAATATAGGTAGGGGCCGACAGAAACACGACTGTGTCGGCAGCCGCTCAGGCGAGGGCGAAGGCCTTGCTCCGCCCGCGATTGATCAACAGCACCAGTCCCGCGCCGATCAGACACAATATGCCTGCCGCCACGAAGGCGGGCATATAGCTGTGCCAGACCGTGCGGGAAAGGCCGCCCGCCAGCGCCGCACTCGCCGCGCCAAGCTGATGCCCGGCGAAGATCCAGCCGAACACGACATTGGTCCGCTCCGCCCCGAAGCGCTGCGCCGTCAGCTTGACCGTTGGCGGCACCGTGGCGACCCAGTCCAGGCCATAGAACATCGCGAAGACCGACAGGCTGTAGAGCGAGAAATCGCTGAACGGCAGATAGAGCAGCGACAGGCCGCGCAGGCCATAATACCAGAATAGCAGCCAGCGATTGTCGAACCGGTCCGACAGCCAGCCTGACGCCAGCGTGCCCGCGAAATCGAACAGGCCCATCATCGCCAGCATCGACGCCGCGCCTACCGCCGCCAGCCCATAATCGCCGCAAAGCGCAATGAAATGCGTCTGGACCAGACCGTTGGTGCTGGCGCCGCAAATGTAGAAGGAGAAGAACAATATCCAGAAGCTCGGCACGCGCGCAGCATCGGCCAATATGTGGAGCGGGCTCATCAGCAGGGCGCCAAAGCTGGCGGGCTGCGGCGGGGCCGGATGCACCTCCCTCTCGCCATAGGGCGGCAGGCCGAGGTCGGACGGACGATCGCGCATCAACAGCAGCACGACCATCGCCGCCAGCAGGATCGCGCCGCACACCAGCAAGACCGAAGCGCGCCAGCCGAAATGCTCCGTCAGCCCGGCAAGCAGCGGCAGGAAGGCCAATTGGCCGGTGGCCGTGCTGGCGGACAACAGCCCCATGACCAGACCCCGCCTGTGCGTGAACCAGCGCGTGGCGACGGTGGCGCCCAGCACGATCGCGGTCAGGCCGGTGCCGATACCGATGACGACGCCCCAGAGCAGCACGAGCTGCCACAGCTCTGTCATGCCCATCGACAGCAACAGGCCGACGATGATGATGGACAGTGAAATCAGCATCATCCGCCGCACGCCGAAACGGTTCATGAAGGCGGCGGCGAACGGCCCCATACTGCCGAAGAGGAGGAAACGGATGGCCAGCGCGCCTGAAATATCCGCCGCGCTCCAGCCATATTCCTTTTGCAAGGGAATGATGAACACGCCGGGCGCGCCCACGGCCCCCGCGACGACCAGCATCGTGAGAAAGGTGGCGGCCAGCACTGCCCAGCCATAATGAATATGTCTCGCGCCCATATGGCGGGCGAGGGTCGCTGACAGCATGAAGGCCTCTGTTCCGGAACGATCGACCGGCGTTAGATGATGTTCATCATGGCAAGGTCAAGGGGCCAGTTGGCGCAATCTGGACATGCAGGCCAGCCAGCGCGCCGCTCGGGCGCTATCGCGGGTCAGGCGCGGGGCGCGGCAGGACCAGGGCATCCTCCCGCTTTTCCGGACGGATGTAGATGGAGGTGAGTTCGGGAATCGCCCGCTTCATCTCGCTCTCCATCTCCTCGATCAGACTTTCCGCCCGGCCCATGTGCAGGTCGTCGGCAAAATCAGCGCTGATGCCCCAGTGCATGCCGATCGCGGCCTTCGCTTCGAGATCACACAGAATCTGGATGGCTTCTTCAAGGTTCACATGCTGGGCCGCCATGAACCAGCGCGGAGCGTCCGTATATCGAGATGGTCATAATGGTTGTGAGACAAAAGCACCGCATCGGGACTGCCGCCGGACACGACGATTTCGGTGATCTCCATCGCCAGAGGAGCAGGTCGAGCAGGCTCCTGTCGGTGTCGGGTTCCCCCGGGTTGAAGAAACGGACGCCATCGAAATGATCGCTCGCCGGGCCCATGATAATAGATGTTCGAACGCGACACTATATAGGGCGGCCGGTGTTGTAATGGCGCCGCCAAGCTTCGATCAGCACCCCGGCCTCGCGAGGCTGTAAAAGATTTCACCGCCGAGCAGTTCCTCATATTTGAACTGCGCGCCACGGCGAACGCCAGGCACTCCCTGCTAGCCTCGTCGATGACTGATTTTCCATTCACGCTCGTGCGAGAAATTATCACCCCCGCTTTGCGAATAACCATCATTCCAGAGGAATGCGGAGACGCATTAAAAGATGGAGACACCAATGAATGAGGAGGGGAAATTGCGTCATCGATTGATTGTTGCCATCTGCGGAACATGTGCGTCGCACGCCGCGCTGGCTCAAGCGGACGTGTCGCCGGTCCAACCGGCGGCCAGTGCGGCGCGACCCGCGCAAGACGCATCGTCGCAAAGCCTCGGCGACATCATTGTCACTGCATCGCGCCGAAGCGACACGGTTCGGAAGACCCCCATCGCTGTGTCTGCCTATGCCGGACAAAAGCTTGAGGCCGCCCAGACGAAGAGCCTCAATGATCTGGTCGGGCCAAGCCCGAACATCCAGATCGGCAACAGCTATAATTCGTCGAACATCACGATTCGCGGCATCGGCAATCAGCAGATCAACGCGGGCCAGGATTCGGGCGTCGCGATCCATTCCGATGGTGTCTATATCGGTCAGCCTTCGCTGACCCTTGCCACCTTCCTCGATCTCGCCCGGGTGGAGATTCTTCGCGGACCGCAGGGCACCCTGTTCGGGCGCAATGCCACCGGAGGTGTCATCAACGTGGTTCCGAACGAACCGACGGCAGAGACGCATTACGGCTTTGACCTGACGGCGGGCGTCAGCCCCGTCCTGTTCCAGCTATCCGGCTTCGTCAACGGCGCGCTCAACGAGTCGGGGACGCTCAGCGGTCGCGTAGCCGCGCAGCAGACATATAATAGCGGGTTCACGCGCAATCTGCTTCCCAATGGCCCCAACCGGCTGGACGACGCGAAGAACCAGTCCATCCGCGGTCAAATCAAGTGGGTACCTTCCGACACGTTCAATGCGCGGGTTCTGGTCGAATATGCCAATGACGATTCCAACGGGCCGGCGAGCTTCCTGGAAGGAACGCCCGATCCGACCATTCCACTCCCGTCGATCCTCGTCGGGCAGTCGCGTGGTGATGTCGGCAAGCGGGAAGTGTTCGCGAACATCAACTATCGCAAGGTTCACGCTTTCAATGCCAACCTGACCTTGAACTGGGCGCTGGGTGGCGGAAACCTGAAGGCTCTCCTCTCCTATGCAGACTCCAAGCTGCTGAATGTATCGGACGGCGACGGCACCGCGGCGGAGGATACATATGCGTCCTTTAAGAACACGGCGCGCCAGACCTACAACGAACTGATCTACACCTCGGACAATGCGAAGCCATTCACCTATCTGCTCGGCGTCAATTATTTCCGGGAGCATCTGGAACAGGCGATCGAGGTTCCCATCGCCGAAGCCCCGTTAGGGGGCGGCGTCGTGCTCAACGACATCACAGTGTTCGGCGGAGCCGTTCCGCTCATCACGACCTCTTACGCAGCGTTCGGGCGCGCCCAATATGCCTTCACGCCCGATTTCAAGCTGTTCGCCGGGCTGCGCTACACTCGCGACAAGAAATCGATCGTTCAGTATAATAATTTTATCAATGGCGGCGCACTCCAGTCGTCATCCTCGAAATGGGACCGGCTGACTTACGAAATTGGCGCTTCATACGCGTTCAGCCAGACGCTCGACGGCTATCTCAAATATTCGACCGGCTTCAAGGGCGGCGGCTATTCGGCGGGCACCCTGGCTCCGTCTTTCCGGCCGGAAACCAATGCCAACTATGAAGCGGGGCTGAAGGGCAACTTCTTCAACCGGGCACTGCAAGCCAATCTTGCCGCCTTCTACATGAAGTATGACGACTTGCAGGTGAACCAGATCGTCGGCGTCTCCTCCTCCGTGACCAACGCGGCCAAGGCGACGGTCTATGGTGTCGAGCTGGAAACCTCCTTGCGTCTGACTGATGCGTTCCGCATCGACTGGTCCGGCGCCTATCTGAATGCGACGTTCGACCAGTTCCAGACGGCGGACTCGTCCCGGCCCAACACGTGCGATCCGGGCACGGGCGTTGGCACGGTTCCCTGCTCGCTCGACCTGTCGGGCAACGCGTTGCCGCAGTCGCCCAAATATACGAGCAGCTTGGGCGGCTATTACGACTTCGCGACCTCATCGGGCAAAGTCACCTTCGGCGCCCGCTACGACTGGAAGTCCCGCGTCTATTTCACCGAGTTCAACCTGCCGATCTCCTCCCAGAAGTCGGTGGGCAAGCTCAACCTGTTCCTCAACTATGAGAGCGAGAACGGGCGCTTGACGGGCAGCCTGTTCGTCAAGAACGTGACGGACGAACAGGTGAAGGGCAACGTCATCGTCGTGTCCTCCATCATCGGCTCGCTCGCGCTCGGTCAATATCAGCCGGGACGTCAGGTGGGCATGTCTGTGGGCTATCATTTCTAATCGGATCTGCAGATCCGATTGAAATAATGAACAGGAAATTCTGGCCGGCGAAGCATGCTTTGCCGGCCAGAATGCCTCTTTTTGGAGGCGCTGGTGTGACCAAGCAGTTTCTGGAGTTTGCGTGACTATGTCGTCCTTTGACCAGACTACCGCTCCGAAGGACGTGGTCATCCACTATGACGTTCCATGCACCCTCAGCGACGGGACGGTGCTCCGGGCCGATGTGGCGCGGCCGGCGGGAGAAGGGCGATGGCCGGTCATTCTCGCACGCACGCCCTATGGCAAAGCGGTAGCGCCAGGGTTCACGACCGACCTGACGCACGGTGCCCGGCATGGATATGTCACCATCATCCAGGATGTGCGGGGACGCGGAACGTCGGACGGCAAGGCCGATTTCCAGCCATGGGTAGACGAAGGACAGGACGGCGCGGAGGCGGTCGAATGGGCCGCCGCCCTCCCCTATTCCAACGGCAAGGTCTATATGAGCGGCCCTTCCTATCTGGGGTTCGTGCAATGGGCGGCAGCGGCCGAGCAACCGCCCTCACTTCTGGGAATCAATCCCATCGTTCCGGTGGGCTGGTTCAACCGCTCGTTCATCTATTGCGGCGGCGTCTTCGAACTTGAACTCAATGGCTATTGGTGGACCATGATCGGCGTGGAAGCGCTCATGCGCCGCGACTGGGATTCCCCCGAAGCCAAGGGCGCGGCGGTCGGACGCGCAGGGGGCGCCCTCGAAACACTGGCGCGCGACGGCGGTTACGACCATCTCCCCCTCGGTCGCTTCGAACCGGCAGCGAGCAGTGTGCAGGGCGCTCAGCTTTTTGATCTGCTGGAGAAACGCGCCGATGATCCTTCCATGAAGGCCAGCACGCGGGCGAACGAGTATGAGAACATCACCGTGCCCGCGCTGATCGTCGCGGGCTGGTATGACATATTCATCCGAGGCTCGATCGACCAGTTCGTCGGCATGCGTGCGAGAGGCGGCAGCGAAGCCGCGCGACAGAAAAGCCGGTTGATCGTCGGCCCCTGGGCGCATCATCCGCAGAGCAAGATGACGGGCGAACAGATTTCGCCCGGTTCCGCCGCTATCCAGGCGCTCAACCCCTTTGGCCATATGGGCCTTGCCGCCCGCTATTTTTCCGAGCTGGACGACGCGGATAACGCAGAAGCGCCCATCAAGATCTGGGTCATGGGCGCGAACAGGTGGCGTGACGAACAGGAATGGCCGATCGCGCGGACCATTGTAACGCCCTGTTATTTATCGAGCGGCGGCAAGGCCAATAGCGGTCAGGGGGACGGCGTCCTGTCGCTGCGGCAGGACGGCGGCGGCCCGCCCGACGCCTTCGTCTACGATCCCGCTAATCCTGTGCCCACGCGCGGTGGCGCCGTGTTCGGCGTAAGCTGCGTCCCAGGCGGCAGCGACCAGAATGTGATCGAGAAACGCGATGACATATTGGTCTATAAATCCGACATTCTAGAACAGGATCTCGAAGTTACGGGGACGCCGATTGTCGAACTGTGGGTGACGACCGATATGGTCGACACCGATTTCGTGGCCCGGCTGGTCGATGTTCATCCGGATGGCACGGCACGCCTCATCACTGATGGCATCATTCGCGCCCGCTACCGCGACAATCCCGACGACCTAACCCGTCAGGCAGCGCCGCTGGAATCCGGCAAGCCCTATTTGCTGCGCATCGAGCTTTTGCCGACGAGCAACCTGTTCAAGGCGGGCCATCGATTGCAGCTTGATGTCACCAGCAGTTGCTTCCCGCGCTGGGCGAGAAATCTCAACATCTGGGATGAGTGGGGCGGCACGTTGGCCGACGCCAAGGTTGCGCATCAGCAGGTGCTTCATGATGAAGCGCATCCCTCCCGCGTCTTGCTGCCCATCATCCCGGCGGCAAGCTGAACCGCGCGCCTGTTTGAGCGCCCCTGCCGGGGGCGCTCATGATGCCGATCAGAAGACCGCCGCCAGCCGCTCTTTGGTGATGGACTTCGCCTCCGCGACGATGCGGTCGATAAGTTGCTTGACGGTCGGGATGTCGTCGATCAGTCCGGCGACCATGCCGCAACTCCAGGCTCCGGCATCGACATCGCCATCGACCATGATCCGATAGTAGACACCCGCCACTTGCTCGGCAATGTCCTCGAACCGGATGCGGTCGCCCAGCGCCCGTTCCTTGTCGACGATCTGATCCACGGCCGGGTTGCGCAGCACGCGTTCAGTGTTCCTGAGCGGGCGCATGATAAGGCGCGTGTCCCGCTCGCCAGCCTGCACGATCGCCTGCTTGACGCGATCATGCACCGGCGCCTCCTGCGTCGCCACGAAGCGTGTGCCCAAATTCATGCCATCCGCGCCCAGCGCGAGCGCGGCGACGAGGGACTTGCCGTCCGCCATTCCGCCTGACGCGATGAAGGGCACAGAAAGCGCTTTTGCCGCCAGCGGCAGCAAGATCAGGCCCGGAACGTCATCCTCGCCGGGATGGCCACCGCATTCGAAACCATCGACGCTGACGGCGTCGCATCCGATGTCCTGCGCCTTCAGCGCATGGCGGATCGAGGTGCATTTATGGATGACCTTGACGCCCGCCGCCTTCAGCGTCGGCAGATGCTCCACGGGATTATTCCCCGCGGTTTCCACGACGGGGATGCCCTTCTCGCAGATGACCTTTACATAGCCCGGATAGTCGGGCGCGTTCACCACCGGCAAGAAAGTCAGATTGACCCCGAACGGCTTGTCGGTCATCGCGCGGCATCGGTCGATTTCCGCCGCCAGATCGGCAGGCGTCCGCTGCGTCAGCGCTGTCAATATGCCAAGGCCGCCAGCTTGCGAAACAGCCGCCGCCAATTCGGCCTTGCCGACAAAATGCATGCCGCCTTGAACGATGGGATACCGAATTCCGAATAATTGAGTAATGCGTGTCTGCATGGGGATTTCCTGAAACCTCGTGACGTGTGATAATAGGGCGTGCACCCCACCGCCATGACCCTATCGCGCAACGGCCTGGTCGCAATTTGGGCAGAATCGCATGAGCGCGAGGGCGCACGAGGCCCATCCTCCGGTTATTCAATGGCATTGTCTCGCTCGACCGCCATGGCCCGCCGATAGGCCGGGCGTGCTTCGAGCCTGCGGAAATATTCGGTCGCCGCCGGAGCGAGATCATCGCCCAGACCCAATGCCTCTGCGAATTTGATGGCATAGCCGACCGATATGTCGGCTGCCGTGAAATGATCGCCGCACGCATAATCCCGCCCGCTCATCATGCCCATCGCCACGTCCAGGCGCTTGAGGAACCAGCGTCGATAATCCTCCGCCACTTGCGGGTTGCGGCGCTCCTGCGGTTCCAGCATGGCGTAGCGAAAATACAGCGTCTGCGGGAAAGTGAGCGTCGCTTCCCCCATGTGCAGAAAGTTGAGATAATCGGGATAGGCGCGATCGGACGGGGCAACGGACAGCCCCGCGCCGGGATAAGTGTCCGCCAGATATTGCACGATGGCAGAGGATTCGCTCATTGCTGCTCCATCCACGATCATAAAAGGAATCGTGCCCAGCGGATTGATTTCCAGATAGCCGGGCGCGCGAAAACGGGGCGGAAACGGCAGCATGTGCAACCTGTATTCCGCACCCAATTCTTCCAGCATCCAGAGCGCGCGAAACGATCGTGCGCCATCGCAATGATATAGTTCGATCACAGCCCTTCCCTCATGCTGCAGAATGGCGCTTTAACCGTCGATCAGGCCAAGGCGTCCGCCGTCGCCAAGGCGTCGAGACGGTCCTGGCCGTAACCCAGAATCCCACGCAGCACGCGATCATTGTCCCGGCCATAGGGCGGCGCACAAAGCTCATAGCGCGCAGGCGTGCGCGACAGGCGGAATGGCGCTGCCTCGATCATCGCCGTGCCGGAAAGGGGATGGTCGACCCGAACCAGATGTTCCCGCTCGCGCATTTGTGGATCGGCGCCCATGCCGTAGATGGACTGGACGCGATGAGCAGGAATGCCGCACCGGCGCAAGCTTTGCTCCAGCCATTGCACATCCCGCGCCGCCGTCCAGTCCTCGACGATTGCCTCCAGTTCGTCGACATGCGCCCGGCGCATTTGCGCGGTGGCGAAGCGCTCGTCCCGTTCCAGACTTGCGCCGCCCATCAGCAGGGCCAGATCGCGCCACTGCCCGTCATTCTCGACAGCGATGGCGATCCATTGATCCTCGCCAGCCGCCCGGAATACGCCATGGGGCGCCATCAGCGCGTCGCGATTGCCCACCGCCCCCTGTATCTCGCCTGTCACCGAACAGGCCGCGATCTGCGGCGCCAGAAACTGCACGCCCGCCTCGACCTGGGATATGTCGAGATGGCACCCCTTGCCTTTCCGCCGCCGGTAATCCAGCGCGGCGAGCAGCGCCGCCAGACCAAAGCGCGGCGCCACAAAGTCTGTATAGGGTCCATAAGGACCGACTAGACGCCCATCCGGTCCACCAACGATATATTGAAACCCGGAAAGGGCCGCGCCGTGGTTCCCATATCCCGAATAGCGTGCGTTGGGACCATCCTGCCCGGACAGGGATGTGCTCACCATCACCAGTTCGGGATTGATGGCACGCAGTTCTTCATAGGAAAGATTCCATTTGGCCATCTGGCCGGGCGTGAAGGATTCGACAAGGACATCGGCCCACCGGACGAGATCGCGAACGACGTCGCGCGCCGGTTCCTGGGACAGGTCGAGCGACAGTCCCAACTTGCCGGCGTTGCAGGTCTCGAACAGCGCGGATTGCTGCACGTCATATTGGCCGTGCGGGAACGGCCCCATGACGCGCGCGGTCTCGACCCGACGCGAGGATTCAACGCGCACGACCGCCGCGCCGAAGTCTGCCAGGGCGCGTCCCATCAACGGACCCGCGACCACCCAGGCAAGGTCGAGCACTTTCAGTCCCTCCAGCGGCCTGTCACTCATGTTGTGGGCGACGGCAGGAGCGGGCAGCGACCGCCTTCCGGCCAACCACTCGTCCCGGACTTCGGCGTCATGTTCGCCCAGCCGGGGAGCAGGACGGAGTTGCACAAATCCGTCAGGGCAGCCGCGGGCGAAAGCCCCCGGCATCCTGTAGGGTCCGAAGGGACCATTTATGGTGTCGATGAAGTCACGCGCTGCGAACTGGGGGCTTTCGGCCAGATCGGCAACCGTCAAGATCGGCGCTATGCGGACGCCGCGCCGGATCGCGACCCCGACCAGTTCGTCCTTGTGCCGCGTGGCGAGAAAGGATTGCACCCAGGCCCGAACCGCGTCGAGATCGGCCTCGCTGACGTCCCCGGCAAGGATCTTCTCGTGAAGCGTGCTCCAGTCCCAGTTGCTGAATGTCGGGTGGAACCAGCCCTCATCGCGCATCCATGTCATGAGCTTGTTGGATGCGGGACCGGCGGCTAGCCCGATGCCCAGATGCATCTCCGCCAGACCGTCCGACACTGTCCATTTGGACTTGCGCGTGATGGACCCGCTCCCGCTCAGGTCCACCACATGGTCGTCCCCCGCCTTCCTGCGCGGGACGAAATCCGCATGCGCTACTCCTTCGGCAAGAACGGCTCCGAGCGTGCACTGGGGCAGGGTCTGCACGATCGCCAGATCGACATGCTGGCCCAGGCCCGTGCGCGTGCGGTCGGCCAGCGCGATCAGGGCCGCGCTGGCGGCCGTCGCTCCGGCATGCAGATAGGCTTGCGGCACGCTGATCCGCAATGGGCGGTCGTCATGCCCGCGCGTCAGCCAGAGAGGGCCGCCCGCTGCCCACAAGGTGATCTCACTGTCCGGCCAGTCGTGTTTGGGGCCTTCCAGTCCGAACGGCGTGATCGAAACATGGATAAGGTGCGGATGGCGTTCGGCCAACACGCGCGGATCGAGCCAGGACGGCCGCCCTTGCGCGGGCGTAAAGGACTCGATCAGCAGATCGGCCGATTGCAGCAAACGCTCCCATAGCGCCTCGTCCCGACCGGGATCCACGACGATGGACCGCTTGCCCGCGGCGTAAGTGGCCCAGAACAAGGATTGATCCCCGTCGGGCCAATCCGGTGCGAACGGCGCAAGCTGCCGGGCAGGATTCCCCCGTTCGGGTTCCACCTGCACGACGTCCGCGCCCATCTGCGCCAGCATATGGCCGGCCAGCAGCCCGCGGTGATCGCACAGATCGAGAACCCTGTAGGGTCTCAAAAAGCCTTCGCCATATCCCCTCATATTCGGTAGCGGCGTTACCGGACGATCTCTTGCAGCCCGGCAACTTCCATGCGGTGCTGTTCCGGGCCGGACGCCGGCACATGCTCGCCCGCACGGTCGCCGATCCTGTCCATCTGCGACAGGATAGCCGCCGCCATATCTTCTTCCTCGATCAGATAGGCGCCTCTGGTCATCGTCACATGCGCCCGTGCGAACCGGCCCGCGCCAGCGAGCATGATGGCACGGGTCGGCGCTTCTTCGGCGCATAGGGCGACGATGGCGGGAGCGACCATATCGCTGCCCAGACGCGCAAGGTCGCCGCTGTCGTAGAGGCCGCTGGTCATGCCCGTCGCCGCGCTGGGCGCCAGGCAATTGACATGGATGCCGCAGCGCTCCCCCTCGATCGCGAGCGTCTGCATCAGGCCGACCAGCGCCATCTTGGCCGCGCTGTAATTCGCCTGGCCGAAATTCCCGTATAGTCCCGACGATGAGGTGGTGAAGACCACCCGGCCATATCCCTGTTCGCGCATCAGGTTCCAGACGGCGTGCGTGCAATGGACCGACCCCATCAGGTTCACGTCGATCACGGCCCGGAAATCTTCGATGGTCGACTTTGCGAAGGTGCGATCGCGCAAGATGCCGGCATTGTTGACGAGGATGTCGACTTGTCCCCATCGCGCCACAATCTCATCGACCATCCCGGTTACGCTGCCGGGATCGGCGACGTTGGCCGAACAGGCGATGGCCTGTCCGCCCGCGGCGACGATTTCCTGCGCGACCGCCTCGGCATCCTTTTGGGACAGGTCATTCACCGCGACCATGGCGCCATGCCGGGCCAGCGCGAGGGCGTGTGCACGACCCAGACCCTGGCCGGCGCCGGTCACAAGAGCAACGCGCCCGGAAAGCGAGATAAGGGGAGCTATCATGAAGTCGTCCTTTCGATGGCTGCCTCCGCTGCCTGCGGAGGGCGAATGAACCGCGCCGGTCAAGGGCGCGCGTCCTCGATGTTGAGGCGAATGAGGGGCTTGCCCGCGAAACCACCGGCGAAAAGATCCTGAATGGCTTGCGGAACACTCTCCAGCCCGTCACGGATTTCCTGCCATGGACGAACGGTTCCGTCCGCGATCCATGCGGACATCTGCTCGCGAAAGGCACCCAGCAGGTCGGCGCGGTCGGAATAGGGCAGATAGCCCTGGATATGGATACGCTGCGTCACGATGCGGTTGAGGTTGTGCATCGTTTCGGAGGCGCGCTCCTGATTATAGCTGCCGATCATCCCGCTGATCGCAAACCGCGCATTCGGGTTCGCGCTGGAGAGCGCGGCGTCGAGATGCTCGCCCCCCACATTGTCGAGGTAGATGTCGATGCCCTGCGGAGCCGCCGCCGCCAGCTTTTCCTCCAGCGAACCGGGGGATTTGTAATCGATCACCGCGTCGGCGCCGATCTCTTTCAACCGCTCACCCTTGGCGCTGCCTCCAGCGGAGCCGACGACCTTCAGGCCGATGGCCTTGCCGATCTGCACCGCAGTGCTGCCGACCGCGCCTGCTGCGGCCGACACGAACAGCGTCTCCCCGGCTTTGGCCTTCGCAATTTCGAACAGGCCGAAATAGGCGACAAAGCCGGTAGAGCCCATAGCGTTCAGATAATGTTCGAGCGCGCCGGACGAGGGCAGCTTTTCGAAGCTCGATGCTGGCCCCTGCCCGTAATCGCGCATGCCGAACTGGTGAAGAACCCGGTCGCCGGGTTTGAAACCGGCGGAGCGTGACGCGATCACTTCGCCCACGGCCCAGCCCGGAATGGGATCGCCCAGAACATAGGGCGCAAGATAGCCGCGCGTCTCTGCCGACATCCGCACCCGCATGGCCGGCCCGACCGTGAGCCAGTCGTTCCGCACCCGAAGCTCGCCTTCGGCAAGCGGCGCATCGTCAAAGTCGCGCAATTCGAACAGATCGCTGCTGGGGAGGCCTTCGGCCCTCCTCACGAGCGTCCATGCACGGGATTTGGTTGTCATGAAACGGGATTCTCCAGAATTTCAGGGGCCGACCGCGATCCGCGCTCGGCATAGAGGGTCAAGGCAGCGGCAATGCCAAAGCATATGAACGAGCCGTAGAAGGGCAGATCGGCGGATGACAGCAACAGGCCGGCGGCGATGATCGGCCCAGTGGCGAGGCCGGCAAACTGCATCGTGACCCACAGGACCGAGAGGCGTCCGCTGGGATCGAGCGTGGCGACCAGCCCGGCGCAATAGGGCAGGATCAGCACCCAGCAGAACATGAAGACAAAGGCCGCCGCCGCGAAACTCGTCCGGCCGCTGTCGAACACAAAGATCAACACGGCGATGCACAGGCCCGCCGCGCCAGCCGATATGGGCAGCCGCCGCCCCGCCCTGTCCCCTACGGCGGACACCAGAAGGCTCGCAGCGATGCCACCTATGGTTGCTAGGGACAGGGCGCTGGCAACCGCTTCGCCCGACATGTCGCGATCCAGCCCCAGCACGCCCACCAGCGGCCATGTAAGACCGACGCCGACCAGCAGAATGAAAGTCCCGAGCAGCGCGGACAGGCCATATCCATGGCCGGGCTTCGTAATCTTCTCCGCCTTGGGTTGAAGATCCGCGACGCCTGTGGGCAGCCAGCGAAGCAACAGAATGGCGAGCGTCGCCAGAGTGACGACCGACATGAAAAGCCATTGCGGATGCCCTATGGCACTAAGCCGGCTCAGTAGGGCCAGCATGACGGTCGTCGCGGTCAGATTTGCGGTGAGATAGATCGCAAAGATACGATCTGGTATCGGAGTGACCGCGATGCTGGCGGACAATATTCCCTGAAGCGCGCCAGCCGCCAGACCCGCGATGAAGCGGGCGACGATGAGCGTCAGGAAGGTCGTGGCATAAGCGGAAAGCAGATTTGCCCATATGATCAGAACCAGCCCGACAAGGGCCGCCTTGCGCCGGTCGAGCCTGCTCAGCCATGCTGCCACGAAAAGGGTCGTTACCGTCGTCCCGCCCATCTCCGAAGAGGTGATGAGCGCGATCTCGCTGTCGGTCAGGCCGATATTCGAGGACATGCCGGCGAGCAGCCCCGGCATCGCAACGATGATGGCGGCGCTTGCCAGCCCTGTCAGGACGATGGACATCACCGGCAGAACCCCGATCGCTCGGGGCGCGGACATGCCCAGGGCGGTTCCGCCGTCCATCATGCGTCCATCGTGACGATGACTTTCCCGACCGCCGACCGGCTTGCGAGCCGGGCAATGGCCTCGCCGCCTCGGGCGAGAGGAAAAATCTGATCGATCTTGGGCGCGATGCGGCCCGCCGTCCACCAGTCGATCAATTGCAGGATATTGCGCCGGTTATGGTCTGGCGCGCGCTTGGCGAAGCCGCCCCAGAAGATGCCGCGAATATCGCAGGATTTGAGGAGCGGCAGGTTGAGCGGTATCTTCGGTATCCCGGCCGGAAAACCGACGACCAGATAGCGGCCTTCCCAGGCAATGCAGCGGAGGGCCGGCTCGGCATAGTCGCCACCCACGGGATCGTAGATGACATGCGCGCCCTCCGGTCCCACCCGTTCCTTGAACGCCAGCCCCAGAGCGCGCGCCTGCTCCTTGTCGAACGGCGCGCGGCCATAGACCATAACGTCGTCGGCCCCGGCGGCAAGGACCACCTTCGCCTTTTCCTCGCTGGATACGGCAGCGACGACGCGCGCGCCCATGACCTTGCCAATTTCGATGGCCGCCAGCCCCACGCCGCCCGCTGCCCCCAGCACCAGAAGCGTCTCACCCGCCGTCAGATTTCCCCGATCGGTGAGCGCATGGATCGTGGTGGCATAGGTGAGCAAAAGCCCGGCAGCCGCGACGGGATCTTGCCCTTCGGGAATCTTGAACGCGTCAGCCGCATCGAACACGGCATATTCGGCGAGGCCGCCGCTCGATTGAGCCAGGGTTGCGATCAGACTGTCGCCCTGTCGCCAGCCCGTCACGCCCTCGCCCACCGCATCCACGATGCCCGAAACCTCGACACCCGGCGCGAAAGGCCGTGGCGGCTTGAACTGATATTTGTCCTCGATGACCAGAACGTCGGGGTAGTTGATGCCGCAGGCCAGCACGCGCACGCGCAACTGGCCAGGGCCGGGGTCCGGGACGGGAATATCGGACAGCCTCAGGGATTCCGGGCCGCCTGGTTCGATGGAAAGCAAGGCTTTCATCACAGAATCTCGAACAGGCCGGCAGCGCCCATGCCGCCCCCGACGCACATCGTCACCACGACATAGCGCGCCCCGCGCCGACGTCCCTCGATCAAAGCATGGGCAACCAGACGTGCGCCCGACATGCCGTAGGGATGGCCGATGGAAATCGCCCCGCCGTTCACGTTCAGCCGGTCTTCCGGGATGCCCAGCCTGTCCTGGCAATAGATCACCTGGACGGCAAAGGCTTCGTTGAGTTCCCAAAGGCCGATGTCGTCCATGGTGAGGCCGAAGCGCTGGAGCAGCTTGGGAATGGCGAACACCGGGCCGATGCCCATTTCGTCAGGTTCCGTGCCCGCAACCGCCATGCCGACATAACGGCCCAGAGGACGCAGCCCGCGTTCGGCGGCCAGACCGGCATCCATGATGACGACAGCCGCCGCACCGTCGGACAATTGGCTCGCATTGCCCGCCGTTATCGTGCCGCCTTCGACCACGGTCTTGAGCGCGGCCAGTCCTTCAGCGGTCGTTTCGGGCCGTGCGCCCTCATCCTTGGTCAGCGTGACGATCTGGGACGACATCGCGCCGGTGACCTTGTCGCGCACCGTCATGGTCGCTTCGACGGGCACGATCTCGTCATCGAAAGCGCCATTCTGCTGCGCGGCCACCGTGCGCTGCTGCGACCGCAGCGCATAGCTGTCCTGCCGCTCACGCCCGATGCCATAACGCCGCGCGACGGTTTCGGCGGTTTGCAACATGGGCATGAACATGTCGGGCACCATCGCCACCAGTTCGGGATCCTCATCAATCCTGAGCGCCTCGGTCTGAACCAGCGAAATGGATTCGACGCCGCCCGCCACGATCACCTTCATCCGGTCGACCATGATCTGCTTGGCAGCCGTGGCGATTGTCATGAGACCGGAAGCGCATTGCCGGTCGAGCGACATGCCCGCGACGGTGACGGGCAGTCCGGCACGCATCGCGGCGGTTCGGCCGATGGTGGACTGATAACCCTGCTGCAACGATGCGCCCAGCAGCACATCGTCGATTTCGGCCGGATCTATGCCGGCGCGGGACACCGCCGCCCGGATCGCATGAGCGGCAAGGGTCGGCGACGGTGTCGCGTTGAACGCACCGCGATAGGCGCGCCCGATGGGAGTCCGCGCGGCTGACACGATAACGGCGTCCTGCATTATAAATCTCCTAGGCAGACCCTTATGGTCACACAAAAAACTGGGTTACCCACGTCGCCACGACAGCGGGCTTTTCCTGCCCCTCGACTTCCACGCAGATGTGCTGCGTCTGCTCGAAGTGGCCGGGGTTCTTCTCTTTCACGCTCCTGAGCGTCGAAGCCGAACGGATGCGGCTGCCGGCCTTTACCGGCGACACGAACCGCACGCGGTCAAAGCCGTAATTCACGCCGACCTTGATGTCCGGCAATCGCGCCGCCGTGGTCTTTTCCTCAAGATAGGAAAGCAACGACAGGACCAGAAAGCCGTGCGCAATGGTGCCCCCGAAACGGGTCTCGCGCGCCCGCTCCGGATCGACATGGATATGCTGCCAGTCCATCGTCGCATCGGCGAAGCGGTCGATCATCGCCTGATCAACCGTCAGCCAATCCGAATGGTGCGTGACCCCGGTATCGGCCTGCAAGCGCACCAGCATGTCGCTCATCCGGCGTTCGCTTCGTCGAGCGACCGGCCACTGCGCGCAGCATCGACCAGAAGCGGTGACAGCGAGAAGTCGTCGCCCAGCCGATCCGCATAGCGCTCAAGGTCGGCAACGACGGTGGCGAGGCCGACCTGCTCCGCCCAGAACATCGGTCCGCCGGTATGTCGCGGCCAGCCATAACCGTAGATCCAGACGACATCGATGTCCGATGCCCGCTGGGCGATGCCCTCGCTCAGAATCTTGGCCCCTTCATTGACCATGACGTGCATGGTGCGAACCATGATTTCCTCGTCGGAAATGGCGCGCGGCGTCACGCCGGCCTTCGCCCGGAACGCGTCGATGATTCCGCTCGCGACCGGGGAGGGAAGATGACGGCGCTTCTCGTCATAGTCGTAGAAGCCGCCACCGGCCTTCTGCCCCCAGCGGCCCACGGCATTGAGCGCGTCGCGCAGGCTTTCGATACGGGTGGGGTCGCGATGCCAGCCGATGTCGACGCCGGCGAGGTCGATCATCTGTAACGGCCCCATCGGCATGCCGAATGCGACCGAGACACGGTCGATCTGATCGGGCGTCGCGCCTTCCAGCAGCATCTCCATCGCACCCTCCAGCCGAGGGTCCAGCATCCGGTTGCCGATGAAGCCGAAGCACACGCCCGATACCACCGGCACCTTGCCGATCTGCCGCGCGATCGCCATGCCGGTGACCAGCACGTCCGGCGCGGTCTTGTCGCCGCGCACCACTTCGACCAGCTTCATGATATTGGCAGGTGAGAAGAAATGCAGGCCGACCACGTCCTGCGGCCGCTTCGTCGCCTGCGCGATTTCATCGACCGAGAGATAGGATGTGTTGGAGGCGAGGATCGCGCCCGGCTTGGCGATGCCGTCGAGCCGCGCGAAAATCTCCTTCTTCACGTCCATATTCTCGTAAACGGCCTCGATGATGAGATCGCATTCCGAAAGGGCGTTGAAATCCAGCGTGGGCGTGAGCAGCGCCAGCGCGCCCTCGACCTGCGCGCTGGTCATGCGCCCCTTGGCTGCGGTGGCCTCATAATTTTTGCGCATCAGGCTTGTGCCGCGGTCGAGCGCTTCCTGGGCCATCTCTACGATCGTGACCGGCATGCCGGCAGACAGGAAATTCATGGAAATTCCGCCGCCCATCGTACCTGCGCCGATCACACCGACCTTTGCGATGGACCGCAACGGCACATCCTTGGGCTGGCCGTCGATCTTGGCGGCGGCGCGCTCGGCAAAGAACGCATGGCGCAACGCCTTCGATTGCGCGCCGTCCATCAACCGATGAAAAAGGCTCCGCTCCTTCTCCTGTCCTTCGGCAAGCGACAAGCTGGTCGCCGCCCGGACGGCCTCGATACAGACCTGAGGCGCATCGAGACCCTTGATCTTGCGCGCATTCTGTTCCGCGAACCGGTCGAACTCGCCCCCCTCGAAGGAGACGGCACGCTCGCCGGTGGGACGCGGCCGGTCGATCGTCGCGGCGTAAGCGATGGCGTCTTCCACCAGGCTTGCCTCCGGCACAACCTTGTCCAGAAGACCGATTTCCAGCGCCTTGGTCCCTGAAATGGGGCTGCCCGAAACGATCATGTCGAGCGCCGCAGCGATACCGACGAGGCGGGGAAGGCGCTGGGTGCCGCCGGCACCGGGCAACAGACCCAGCGCGACTTCGGGTAGCCCGAGCTTCGCGCTCGCGGTCGCCATGCGATAGTGCGCGCCCAGCGCGACCTCCAGCCCGCCGCCCAGCGCGGAGCCATGGATGGCTGCGACGACAGGCTTGGCACTGGCTTCGATCGCGTCGATCACCACCGCAAGTCCCGGCTCGGCGAGCGGCTTGCCGAACTCGGTGATGTCGGCGCCCGCGCTGAACATCCGCCCTGCCCCGTGGATCACCACGGCGGAAACGCCATCGTCGGTCTGGGCGGCCTGCACCGCCTGATAGATTCCGCGCCGGACATCCTCGGACAGCGCATTGACGGGCGGATTGCCGATCTTGATTTCCAGAACAGTGCCGTGGCGATGCGTTTCGATCATAATGTCTCTCTCAAAAAATGGTCTCGCCCAGAGCGCTGGGTCGGGCGAAGGGGTGAGAAGTCGAAAGCCCTGCATCCACGACCAGGGCGTGCCCATTGACGTAGCTGGCATCGTCCGATGCGAGAAAGGCGATAGCCTGAGCGATTTCGGCCGGATGTCCGCCGCGCCGGAGCGGGTTGAGCTTGCCGATCGACCCCTCCCGGCCCTTGGCGCGCGCCTTGTCATACAGGTCTTTGGTCATGCCGCTTTCGATGAGGCCGGGGCAGACCGCGTTGACGCGAATGCCCGATCCGGCAAGCTGCTGAGCCGCGATCTGCACGAGGTTCATGACGCCCGCCTTCGACGCCGAATAAGCCGGACCGCCCGCCCCCGCGCGCAGCGCCGCGACCGAAGCGGTGCAGACGATGGAGCCGATCCTGCCGGTATCCAACATGGTCCTGGCGCCAAGCCGGACGGCCAGAAACGGACCGATCAGGTTGACGCGCAACACCTGTTCCCAGCTTTCGACACTCTGGTCGAACAATCCGGCTTCGCCGCCCGTCACGCCCGCGTTCGCGCAGACGATGTCGACGCCGCCGAAGCGGCTTGTCGCCAGCGAATACATCGCCAGCACATCCTCCTCGCGTCCGGCGTCGCCCTGCATCGTGATGATGGCGTCATCCCCAGCAAAGCTGTCCGCCAATGCCGGGCTTGTATCGAACGCGATCACCTGCGCGCCTTCATTTGCGAACAGATGCGTTGTCGCGGCGCCGATGCCTGAGGCCGCGCCAGTAACCGCCACAACTTTATTCGTGAAGCGCGCCATGATTTTGATCCTGTATTCACGCCACCGGGGCGATGGTCATGCCGCCGTCCACGACGATGGCCTGACCTGTCACATAGGAAGAGGCGTCGGATGCAAGGAAAAGGGCGGCTCCCGCCATTTCGCCCGGCTCTCCGATGCGGCGCAGCGGGATTTGCTGGCTGAACGCCTTCTCCTTCGCGGGATCTTCCCATAACGCCTTGGCGAAATCGGTCCGTGTCACGCCCGGCGAGATGGCGTTGACCCGCACCTTATGGGGTCCGAATTCGACAGCCAGATTGCGGACCATTGCCAGATCCGCGGCCTTTGACAGATGATAGGTGCCGATGGTGTCCGAACCGATATAGGCGCCGATCGACGAAACGATGACGATCGATCCCGATTTGCGCTCGATCATGGAGGGCGCAACCATCTGCGCCAGCCAGTGGTTCGACAGGATGTTGTTTTCCAGAATTTTGCGGAACTGGTCGTCGTTGATACCCAGAGTGGGGCCGTAATAGGGGTTGGACGCCGCGTTGCAGATCAGGATATCGATCGGGCCGAGACTCTCCTGGGCGTTCTTGACCAGCGCCTCAAGCGCCGCCTTGTTCGAAATGCTGGCTTCGATGGCGATTGCGCGCCCTTCGCCGCAACGCGCGTTGATGGCAGCCGCAACCTCGTCGCAGGAAGCCTGTTTGCGGCTGGAAATGACGACGCGAGCGCCCGCGTCGGCCAATGCCTCAGCGATGGCGCGGCCAATGCCGCGCGACGATCCCGTCACGATTGCGACCTTGCCGCTCAGGTCAAACAATTTGCTCATATTTCATTCCTGACTTCCTGTTGCGGCGTGCCGCATTCCATCTGCCGCCGATCCGCGTCGAACGGCATCAAAGCCTCGCCGGGCCTATCGCCATGCCGCCGTCGATGAGCAGCGACTGACCCGTCATGAAGGCGCTGGCCTCGGCCGCCAGATAGACAGCCGCACCCGCCATTTCGCCCGGCACGCCAATGCGGCACAGGGGCGTGCGCTTGGTTACCTGCTCGACGCCAGCCGGGTCTTCCCAAAGCCGCTTCGCGAAATCCGTCTTCGTGATGCCGGGCGAAATCGCGTTCACCCGAATGCTGTGCTTGCCGAGTTCGACCGCGAGGTTGCGAACCATCTGGAGGTCGGCGGCCTTCGACACATGGTAGGTGCCGATCATGCCGGACCCGAGATAGGCGCCGAGCGAAGCGACAATGATGATCGAACCGGCCTGCCGCTCGATCATTCCAGGCGCGACAAGCTGGACGAGCCACTGGTTGGAGAGAATGTTGCCGTTGATGATCTTGTGGAATTCATCGTCCGGAATTTCGAGCGTCGGCCCATAATGCGAACTGACCGCCGCATTGCAGACCAGAACGTCCACCGGCCCCAGCCGCTTTTCCGTCTCCGCGACCAGCGCCCGCAGATCGTCCTTCACCGCAATGTCCGCCGCGATCGCCACCGCGCGTGTTTCACCCAGATCCGCGTTGATCGCCGCGGCAGCCTCCTCGCACGCATCCAGATTGCGGCTGGATATGACGACTTGTGCACCCGCATTGGCCAGCGCTTCCGCGATCGCACGCCCGATACCGCGCGACGACCCTGTCACGATGGCGACCTTGCCGCTGAGGTCGAACAGATTTTTCATATCACTCTCCAGTCTTTACGGTTCGAGGGCACCAGCCAGCCGGGCCTGTTCCCAGCCAAGCCGCGCCATCGGCACGAGCTTCGCTGCGGCCGTTTCCGCCTCGAGGCTTGAGGCTGTGCCGTCGATAATGCGTTTGCGGATCCCCTGGACGATCCCGACGATCCGGAAGAGGTTGAATGCGAAATACCAGTGGGGATTCGCGATGCGCGGCCGCCCGCTTATCGCGCAATAAAGGTCGGTAATCTCTTCGAGCGAGGGAATGCCTGCCGCCTTCAGATCGACATTGCCAAGAGCCGCAAGACCATCGGCAGGCATCAACCAGTGCGCCGCGAAATAGCTGAAATCGGCCAACGGATCACCGATCGTGCTCAATTCCCAGTCGATGACCGCCAGCACCTTCGGCCCTGACGGTTCGAAAATCAGGTTGTCCAGCCGATAGTCGCCATGAATGATCGTCGACGCCGTCTGCTCGGGCACGGTCCGGGCAAGCCATTCCATCAGCTTTTCGACTTCCGGCACATCCTCGGTTTGCGAGGCGCGATATTGGCGGCTCCAGCGCGCCACCTGCCGCTCGAAATAATTGCCGGGCCGGCCGTAATCCGTCAGGCCGACCTGCGCCGGATCGAACCGATGCAGCCGCGCCAGCGTTTCCACCATCTGCTCATAGATCGCCCGGCGCGCCGCTGGAGTTTCATCGGGCAGCGCACCGTCCCACAATGTCCGCCCCTTGATCCGCTCCATGACGTAAAATGCCGATCCGATCACCGCGCCGTCCTCGCACAGGGCGATGGGGCGAGGCACGGGAAAGCCTTCGGGATACAGCGCGCTCAGCAGCCGATATTCGCGGTCGACGGCATGGGCGGAGGCCAGCAACGCGCCCGCAGGCTTGCGACGCAGCACATAATGTTTCGTCGCCGTGTCGAGCGCAAAGGTCGGGTTCGATTGGCCGCCCGAGAACTTGTCGAGCTTGATCGGCCCTTCGAACTCCGGGACATGAACGTCCATCCACGCCGACAATTTGCCGACGTCGACGCTATTGTCGACCGCTGCCGTTTCAGACATCGCGGTCATCCCCACCTGCCCTGGGACGAAGAAGGGCGAGCGCGCCCGGCATCAGCGCGCAGCCCCGACATCGCCGCTCGACAGGCTGTCACCCGTCACATCCTTGTATTTTTTGAACTCCGCCCGCGCGATGGCGCGCGCATGCACTTCATCGGGACCGTCCGCCAGCCGCAGCGTGCGGGTGTTGGCCCAGTCGAAGGCAAGGTCGAAATCGTCGCACACCCCCGCGCCGCCATGCGCCTGAATGGCGTCGTCGAGGATCTGGCACGCCATCATCGGAGCCTGAACCTTCAGCATCGCGATCTCGACCTGCGCGCTCTTGTTGCCGGCCTGGTCCATCATGTCCGCCGCCTTGAGGCAGAGCAGCCGCGTCATTTCGATGTCGATGCGCGCGCGTGCAATGCGTTGCTCCCATACCGACTGGCTCGCGATCGGTTTGCCGAACGCCTGCCGCGAGAGCAGGCGGCTCGCCATCGCTTCAAGCGCGTTCTCGGCCACGCCGATGGTCCGCATGCAGTGATGGATGCGGCCCGGCCCGAGCCGTCCCTGCGCGATTTCGAAACCGCGCCCCTCGCCCAGCAGCATGTTGCTCACCGGAACCCGCACATTGTCCAGCACGACTTCGCCATGCCCGTGCGGCGCATGGTCATAGCCATAGACGTTGAGCATGCGCCTGATCTGCAGGCCCGGCGCATCCATCGGCACCAGGATCATGCTTTGCTGACGATATTTGTCGGCATTGGGATCGGTCTTGCCCATGACCACCGCGATCTTGCAGCGCGGATCGCCGGTGCCGGTCGACCACCACTTGCGGCCGTTGATGACATAATGATCGCCGTCACGCCGGATCGACGTCTGGATGTTGGTGGCGTCCGAGCTGGCGACATTGGGTTCGGTCATCAGGAAGGCGGAACGGATTTCGCCGTTCATCAACGGGCGCAGCCATTGTTCCTTCTGCTCCAGCGTGCCGTATCGGTGGAGCACTTCCATGTTGCCGGTATCGGGCGCGGAGCAGTTAAATATCTCCGAACCCCAGAATACCCGACCCATCTCTTCGGCGCACAGCGCATATTCGAGGTTGGTCAGTTGCTCACCCTCGAACACAAAGCTGTTGTCGACATGTTCCTGACCCGAATGCGGCGGCATGAAGAGGTTCCACAAGCCCGCCTCGCGGGCCAGCGGCTTCAGCTCCTCGATGACCTGCATCACCTTCCAGCGGGGTTCGGCCGCGACTTCGGCTTCGTAATCGGCAAGGCGGGGCTTGACGTTGGTCTGGATGAACGCGCGCACGCGAACACGAAAGGAAGTCTGGCGGGCGGTAAGTGCGAAATCCATCGTTTATTCCTCAGATAAAATCGTGTCGCGCCAGGATTTCAGTCCTGCATCGCATGGGAGAGAAGCAGCGTGCGCACTTCATTTTTCATGACCTTGCCATTGGCGTTGCGCGGCAAGGGCTCATGGTGAAAGCGGATCACCACCGGAATTTTGAATGCGGCCAGCCGTTCGCGCAGCCAAAGCTTCAGCTCATCCTCGCTGACTTCATGGCCTTCCGCGATCAGGCACATCGCGCCGGGTTCTTCGCCCAGCCGGTCATGCGGCAGAGCGACCACCGCCGCATCCGTGACGGCGGGATGGCTGAACAGGGCGTTTTCGACCTCGACCGCGTAGATATTCTCGCCGCCGCGGATGATGACGTCCTTGCTGCGACCGACGATCGTGCAAAAGCCTTCCTCGTCCAGCCGGGCCAGATCGCCCGTATGCAGCCAGCCATCCCCGAAGGTCGCTTCGGTGGCCTCGGGATTCTGCCAATATCCCATCACGATCTGCGGTCCGCGGACGCATAATTCCCCGATCTCGCCAACGGGCAGTGCCTCGCCCGCCTCGTTGACGACGCGCAGGTCGTCAATTGGAAGTGGCGGCCCGCAACTGTCGGGCCGGTTCAGATAGTCTTCCGCACTATGCCCGGTAATCGTGCCGGACGTTTCCGTCATGCCCCAGCCATTATAGGGCACGGCCGACAGTTCCCGTTCGATCAGGAAAGGCAGATCCGGCGCTGCCGGTGCACCGCCATAGGGGACATAATTGAGCGAACTGAGATCGAACCGGCTCCTCTCAGGAGAATCGATCAACTGCCACGCGATGGTCGGAACGCCGCCCGCCGATGTGATCCGCTCACGCTCGATGAGCGCCATCGCTTCGACCGCATTCCATTTGTGCATGAGCACGACCTTGCCGCCGCATGCGAAGGCTGACATCAACAGCGCGGCACAGCCGGTCACGTGGAACAACGGGATGGTCATCAATGTGACCGATGGCGTAGGCTCGCTGGCCGGCTCGCCCCGGCGCAACGCGCCGCGCTGGGCGATGAAATCGATCGCCACCAGGCCCGAAAGCATGTTGCGGTGCGTGCCCAGTGCGCCTTTCGGCCGACCCGTCGTCCCGCTGGTGTAGAAGATCGTCAGCGGGTCGTCGGGGTTCATCTTCACGTCCGGCAGCGGCAGTTCGGGCAGCAGAGCATAGTCCGCGACCGCGCCGATGATGGATTCAAGCAAGACGATGCCGGGACGGGACGAACGAGAGACGATCATTTTCAGGCGATCCGCAAGCGCCGAACCGCCGCTTGTCACGCGCTCAAAGCGTTCGTCATCGCAGATGAGGAGGGTGGAGCCGGACTGTTCGAGCGCATAGCCCAGTTCCTCTCCCGTCCACCACGCGTTGAGCGGCACGGCGATCGCACCGCAAACCGTCGCCGCGAACAGCACCACCGGCCATTCGGGAAGGTTGCGCATCGCGATGGCGACGCGATCCCCCGGCTTGACGCCCTCGCGGACGAGATGATCCGCCAGCGTCGCAACGGCGCGGAACCAGCCATCATAAGTGACGCGCTCATCGTTGAGGACCAGGAATTCCCGCTCGCCATGCCTGGCCCGCACCTGCTTTGCCAGTTCAGCGACGTTGGCAGGCAGGCTCGCCCATGTCCGCAATTCGCGGCCGTTGATGATGGCCGTGCGGATTTCGAAGCGCGAACCCGGAACGCAGAGTTGCGCTTCTGCCTCCTTCAGCGACATAGCCGGCCAGGATTTAGTCATTCTGCGCTCCTACGCTTGCAAGTTTATCGACCGGAGCCGCCTCGACATCTCCCAGAAACGCGGCGATTTCATCCACTGCGCGACCCGCTGCCGACAGTTCCTGCGGAAAGAGGTGGAAGGCATGCGGCAGGTGCGGCCAGATGCTGAGATGAACCGTCACCGCCAGCCGCCAGAGCGCGGCGGCAAAGGCGACATCCTGATCCCGCAGATATTCGTCGGATGACGCCTGAATGATGGTCGGCGGGAATCTCTCAAGGACATCCAAAGGGGCTGCGGCAGGCGAAACCAGTGGATCGTCCACTGTCGTAACGCCCTGAAGATACAGCTCAGCGATCCTGGTCTGCGTCGTTGGCTCGCATGTCGGATCGTCGGAACCCGGCGGCATCCGGTCAGGCGGACGGAAATCGACGACGCCCGACAGGAGGGCCAGCGCATCGGGCAGCCGGGCGTTGCGGGACAAAAGGTCGATCACGAGCGCGGCGGAGAGATTGCCGCCCGCGCTATCGCCCATCAGGGCGACGGTGGCGGCCTCCAGCGGGCCCGCCGGCCCGTTGGAGCACGCATGGGCGTAAGCCCGCCCGGCATCCTGAAGACCCGCCGGAAACGGATGTTCGGGCGCAAGGCGATAGTTGACCGCAAACACCGCGCACCCGGTCTTTCGCGCGATAAGATCGATCAGATGGCGGTGCGTGTCTATCGACCCGGCGAACCAGCCACCACCATGGATGTAGACGATATGGTGGCCGGACTTCGCCTGCGGCGGGACGAACCATTCGCCCGAACAGGTGCCGAGATCGACGAGCGTCGTGGAGCATCCGAAGTCGCGCTCGGCACCTGTCAGACAGTAATTGTCCATCACATAGCGCATCGCGACCGCAAGATCATCCATGTCATCCGAGCGCGCGATCAAGCCTGCTATATGGTCTTTGACTATTCGGGCCTGCGCCACGCTCGGATGTTCGGTCGGCATCGGTTTGCTGTCGTTTCTCTCTAGAAGTGGTATCCGAACGACGCGCCGATCTGCCGCGGCGGCTGATACTGGCTGAGCGCGAGCGATCCGATCAGCGCCGACACCACGATCACATTCGATTTGACCTGTTTGTTGGTGATGTTCTTCGCAAACAGGCTCGCCGTGATTCGCCGGTCTTCACTTTCATAGTTCAGGGACAGGTTGAGCTTGCCCACCGCTGACTGCGACGAGACCGGGATGTTGAACTCGCTGAAATACAGCCGTGACTTCCAGTCGTAACGGGCACCCAGCGTGACCTTGCCCGATGAGAGCGGCACGTCGTAATAGCCGCCGGCGCTAAAGCTGTAACGAGGCGCCTGGGGCAAGCTGTTGCCATCAAGATCGAACCTGCGCGTGCCATCGGGATCAATCGTTCCCAGATCGGGGCGAGCCGGATCGCCGGTGCGGAAGCGATCGAAGGTCGCATGGAGATAGGCGCCCGACACCTCGAACCGCAGCGCCTCGACGGGCCGGATGACGGTTTCGGCCTCGATGCCGTAGATGGTTGCCTTCGCGGCGTTGACGACCTGTGTCGACGCGCCATTGATCTGGTTCACCTGAAGATTATCATACTTCATGTGGAACGCAGCGATGTTGGCCTGCAATCCGTGATCGAAGAACCAGCCTTTCAGGCCAGCTTCAAGGTTGGTGTTCTTTTCCGGATCGAAGGCGGGAGCAAGACCGCCGGCCGAAAAGCCGCCGCCCTTGTAGCCAGTGGCATATTTCACATAGGCGTCGAGCCTCGTGCTGAAGGCATAGGATGCACCCACTTCATAGGTGACCTGACTGGACGAGGTGCTCTGCCTCGGCAGGATACCGACGTAGCTATTATAATCGTCGAGATCGACCTTCTTGTCGTGCGTGTATCGCAGGCCGGCAAAAACCTTTGCCTCGGGCGTCAGCGCATATTGGGCATGCCCGAAGAAGGCGTAGGAAGTGGTGTTGATCTTCGCACCCAGATCGACTGGCATGGGCAGCAGGCTGATCGGAACCGAAATATCCTGCTTCAGCTTTTCATGAAAATAGTTGGTGCCGATGATATAGGTGAACGGCTTGGACGCGTCGGACGTGTAAAGCAGTTCGCCATAATATTGATGGGTCTTGTTGTTGAAGTCGGAATAGGTGTGGAGCGCGTCGGTTCCGTCGCCGTCCTGAATATTGTGGATCTTGGTGTCCGCATAGGAGCCAAGCGCCTTGAGATCGCCGCTCCCCAGCGCCCAGTTCAGCGTCAGGTTGACATTCTTGCCTTCGACCCGCCTCATCGCTTCATTGTTGTACACTTCGCGCTTGCTGACACTTCCAAGCGGTTGCCCGACGAGAATTGCGGGAAGAGGCTGGTCGGGGTCGGGCGTGCCTTCGAGGAAGGTTGCCGGGCCGTTGGAGTGATCGCGCTGATATTCGACAAGCAGCCGGGCATTGAAGCTGTCGGAAGGCTCCCATTTGATCTGGCCGCGAACCGACTGGTTGTTCGCGTCGTCCAGTCGGCCCGGCGCGTTGGACGTGACAAGATTGTTCGAATAGCCGGGGCTGTAGGTCTCCGGCGTCGACAGGTTCTTCGTGTAGCCGCGGTTATAGGTCTGCTGGGCGGACAGGCGGGCGGTCCATTTACCCGATGCATCGAGCGCACCGCTGACATAGCCTGACGTGTTGATCCGGCCTGGATCAATGCCCGCCGTGACATCGAAGCCGTAATGCAATTCCCGGGTCGGCTCGTTCGGGATGATATTCACGGCCCCGCCCGTGGCGTTACGGCCAAAGAGCGTGCCCTGGGGACCGCGAAGAACCTCCACACGCGCCACGTCCAGGAACGTCGACAATGTGAGCGCGGGCTGGGCCATGTAAACGCCGTCTACCTGGATGGAGACGCCCGCATCGGATCCGGCGTTGATGGACGACCCATTGCCGATGCCTCTGATCGCGACGTTCGCTGAGTTGTAGCTATTGCCGATCTGGATGTTCGGATTGGGACCGACAAGATCCGTCAGCGCCACCGTCTGAGCGGCACGCAGCTTGTCGCCAGAATAAGCCGAAACCGCGATAGGCGTTTTCAGGATAGTCTCGCTTCGGCGGGATGCGGTAACCACGATGTCCTCTAACTGCTCCTGACCGCTTCGCCCCTGCGCGGGCGCGTCGGGCGTCTGCGCATGAGCAGCCGGAACAACGGCAGCCCCGCAGAGCAACGCAAGCACGCAATAGCCTTTCGTCATGATACCCCTCCATCAGTTTTGTCTTTTTGTGCTGATTCGCGTTGTATTGATTTCGGCTCGATGGAGAATGATGGTTGATCGCACCCGCGATGTCGCAATTTGCCGCAAGGAGGAAATCGCGTTTCGATCAATCGGCTTAGAGCCTGTTTGAAAATGCGCCTATTGGCGCATTGCGGCACCAGCCTCGGAAATCGCTCTTCCGCGATTTCTCAAACGGACTCTTACACCCAGAAACGGCCGGAGGAGATCATGGTCAGATCATGGGCAAACTCCCGGCGCACATGGGCCAGATCCTCCGTCCGCGAACCGCTGGCCACCAGCCGGATCAGTTTTCCGGTGAACAACGCCTGAGACAGTAGCGGATCGAGGGGCCGCAGCGACGAGGAGATCGGTGTCAAAAGACGCCGCCAGGCGCTGTGCTGGTCCGCAATGTCGGCCCAGATCGCCGATTGCAGCGACGGCTGGCGGCTGGCTTCAAGCCAAACCCGGTAGATTGCGAGACTTTCCAGCGCATATTCCGTCGCTTCGCGGAAGAAGATGACGGTCGTTCGATCGATCAGCCTTTCAAGGCTTTCTTCCCCGCGCTCCAGCGAGGCAACGATGCGATAGCGATCCTTCGCATTTTCAAACAGGCGATGCTGGGCGGCTTCGATCAGGCTGGCGGTTGTGGGAAAGTGGTAAAAGGCTCCGGACGGCGAAAGCCCCGCCTTGCTGGCCATGGCCTTGAGGCCGATCGCCGTCTGCCCCTTCGAAACCAGTTCATCCAGGGTCGCCGTCAGGATCGCCTCCCGCGTCACCGCCGACTTGCCGGTCAGCCGCGCAGGCTTGGCGGCGGGAGCCTTCTCGCCATGTCCCCACCGGTCGAGGGGGTCTTCGCCGCCATCGAACACCGCCCTCAGATCGTCCTCGGTAGGACGAAGAACCAGCACGAAAAGAAGAAGTCCGACCGTTATGTCACCATAGGATCGCGCAGCCAGTTCGTTGTCGTCACCGCCTGATGAAAAGGCCCATTCGCTCCAGACTTTTGCTGCGGCAGCGAACCAACGGCGGGCCAGCGCAAGAGATTCTGGGTGGCGTGGCGCATCCAGCATGATTTCGGTCCAGCAGGCGCTTCGCACTCGTTGCTCTCTGCCCACTTTGATCAGGAATTCCACAAGCCAGGATCGGGGGCACCCCGCCCCTCCCTTCCCGCTCGGCCCGGCAGCGTCATCGCGGGGAAGAAGCAGCGTGTCTTCATCCAGCATTTCCTGTGAAGCAGCGGCCAGGATGTCGAACTTGCTGGCGAAATGGTAAGTTGTCGACGCCAGGGAAACGCCTGCGGTGCGAGCGATCTCCCGGTGCGTCATGCCCGCAATCCCGCGATCCGCCAAAACGAGGATCGCCCCTTCGATGATCCGTTTGCGGGTTTCGACTGACCTCGCCTGAGCAGGCGCTCGCTTTGGCCCACGTGTCCTCACGCGCGTGCCGGGGATGGTGGAAAGGCGTCGGGTCACGGGCAATTCAGGACTATCCTCTACTAAGACATGGATGGCAGGCATTGCCTTGAACCAGTTTTTGTCCTATAGTACAAATTATTTCAAGGACTGGCTTCGCAACGACGAGCCGCCAACAGAGAGGCTGGATATGAAAGCGAACCTCTGCCGAGTTCAGGATTCAAGCGGCTATCCGTCGATGTTCGGCTCTCAGACATGGCCCAGCGCGATGCAGGATAGCCGGTCGGTCCTGTTTTCAACCGCAGCCCGTAATTTCGGCGCCGAACAACTTTCCAGACATTATGTCGAAACATTTTTCG
Organism: Sphingobium sp. TKS; assembly: GCF_001563265.1. Classification (NCBI taxonomy): domain Bacteria; kingdom Pseudomonadati; phylum Pseudomonadota; class Alphaproteobacteria; order Sphingomonadales; family Sphingobiaceae; genus Sphingobium; species Sphingobium sp. TKS. The sequence goes on from NZ_CP005084.1 coordinate 908,703, forward strand.
GCGTGGAACGGGCGCGCGCGCTGATGGCGGGAGCCGGGCTGTGCGATGCGCTGGGCCAACTGCCCGCGAGCATTTCCCGTGTGGATTTCTGGAACCTGTGTGTCGATGGAATTTACAAATATGACGATGAGGGACACGGGTGCACCCCCCGGCCACTACCGAAGGGCAGTTGGACCGTGATCTTCACCGCGGTGAACCACATGGATTCGGTGAGCGAAGGACTGAAGCGCTTCTGCGAGTTCGTTCAGGTCATTCCCTCCGGCATGACGGTATCGGTCGGCTATGGCTCCGACGGCCTTAGCATTACCTACGCGATGAATGATCTGTCCGAACGGGGCGAAATCTATGTCGAGCTGATCGCGATGGTGTTTCATTGCGTCCTGGTCTGGGGCACGGGCCAATGGATCGAACCCGTCCGCACGAGGCTGTCGAGCCTGTTGGGCGATCGCAACGAGTCGCTTCTGACCGGACTTGCAACCAGTTGCTGGAGGCACGGAACCGGCGTCTCCATGGTCTATCCCAAGGAAATTCTCAACCTGCCGCTCGGCGTGCGTCGCTACAAGAGCTTCTCCTTCCACGAATCGTCCGTCTTCATGGAAATCGCGCAGAGATCGCCGCGCTCGGTGAGTTCGGATGCGTCCAGTTCGATCGTCGATGAATTGCGCGTGCTGATGCAGGAGGAAATTCCCAATCAGCGTGTCGCGGCCCGCAAGCTCGGGATGAGCGCAGCGACCTTGCAGCGCCGGCTCACGCAGGAAGGAACGAGTTTCCGTGAACTTTCCCGGGAAGTCCGGATGCGGAAGCTCTGCACCCTGCTGGCGACGGATGCCAATCTGGACGACATCGCGTTCGATCTCGGTTTTTCGGATCGCCGCAGTCTCTGGCGCGCCTGCTTCGACTGGCTCGGCATGTCGCCGACAGCCTACCGGCTGCAACGACGCCTGTGTGACAACTAGACCGGAGCGCGCGCTGGTGCGGACAGACCTGCTAGAGCGTTTTCTAAGCAGATAGAATCATCTGCTGACTCGGAAAACGCGGCAAAACAAAGGTCTAGAGCAGCCGATCCGATGCAATCGGGTCGGATTCTGCTCTAGGCAGGACTATCCGCGCCCTGCCTTATATGGTCGAGCAGCAGATTCGACACGATGTCGGGGCATTGATCGACGATGAAATGTCCCGCCCCTTCAACGGTCACGAACCGGAACGGTCCGGTGACATAGTCGGACGTCAGTTCCGCCGCATATCGCCCGACCGTCGCGTCTTCGGTGCCCCAGATGTAGAGGGTCGGCAGGTCGATAGGGGGCGTCTCGGCACCCGTGAAGCCGCTGGCGCGATACCAGTTGATGGCGCCTTCCACGCCGCCCGGCTCGGCAAGCTTGGCGATATGCACCGCCGCGATCTCTGGCGGCACATGCTGGGTTTCCAAAGCCTCCCGCAAGGGGCGAAGCCCGTCAATGCGCATCCGGGCATAGGCGTCCGGATCCTTCAGGAATCGGTGATGGCGGGATCGCTCTGGCTGCTCCGGGTCTTCCGCCATCGCCCGCGCGAAAGCCGCCGGATGGGGCCGCGACAATATGCTCAGGGTGCGAATCCTGTCCGGATGAGCCGACGCGAGCAACCACGCGATCTGCCCGCCCCAATCATGTCCGACCAGATGGAAGTCAGCAATGCCCAGCGCCTGCATGAGGTCCGCCGCATCCTGGACGATGAGTTCCACGCGATAGGAATCCTGCTCTGCGGGGCGCGCGCCCGTGGAATAGCCACGCTGGTCGGGCGCTATGACGCGAAATCCCGCAGCCGACAGAGCCTCTACCTGAGGATGCCACATATAGCGCGATTCCGGGAAGCCATGTAGCAGCAGAACGGTCTGCTCATTGCCGTGACCCGCAATGTCGACGGTGAATTCAAGGCCATTCAGGCTGACGCAACGCGTTTCGATCATGTCTGTCTGCTATCGGCCGATTATTCTGCGGTCGGGCTTTTGTAGAACGAATATCGCATCGTCGAGAAAAGCCGGTGGACCATCGGTTCGAACGCTTCGAGCGGCATGGTGTCGTAATTGGCGTCGAAGGCGGACTGATCGTAAAGGTGACAGAAATCCGCCGTATACTCAAAGTGCGGGTGCCCCCTGAACTTGTCCCGCATATGCTGGTCTTCACCGATATGATGGAAGAAATAATAGCCCTGGAAGATGGCGTGCTTTTCCACCATCCAGTGGTTCTTTTCCGAGACATAGGGCTTCAGGATCGCGGCGGCGAGATCCGCATGATTGCCTGAACCCAGCGTGTCGCCAATGTCGTGCAGCAGAGCGCACACGACATATTCCTCGTCCATTCCCGCCCGATAGGCGCGCGTGGCGGTTTGGACGCTATGTTCCAGCCGATCCACGGGATAGCCGCCGAAATCACCGTCCAGCAGCTTCAGATGCGTCAGGATCCGGTTGGACAGTCCCGCGTGAAAGGGCTTGTAATGGCTATCGATGATCGCCCAGTCCTCTTTGGTGGAATCGACCATTTGCGTGAAATGGGTGGTGGCGCCTTCGATTTCCTTGGGGTCGGACATTATCAGACTTTCTTGTATCAGACGGGATGCGCAATGGCGCGATAACGCCATCGCGCATGTATTCTGTTAGGCATCGAAACCCGGCAGTTCGCGATGGAGGCGACGCAGGCAACCGGGCCAGATCAACTCGTAAGCGGATTGACCGCCCTCCAGTCGAAGCGGGCCGCGCGCAGCCATCTGGGCGGCCACCGTCTCCTGCGCCTCTTCGGGTGCGATCAGCACCTTGTCGCGCCCCGCTGTCAGCGCCATGACCTGAATCTTGCAGGCCCGTTCCAGGATGAACATGGTGCGCCAGCAATCGCCAGCGTCCAGGCCAACGGCCAAAGTGCCGTGATTGCGCAGCAGCATCGCCGCATTGTTGCCAAGGTCGGCGACCAGCCGCTCGCGCTCGTCCCAATCGAGCGCGATGCCTTCATAGTCGTGATAGGCAAGTTCGGGGAGGACGGCCAGCGCAGTCTGGCTGAGCGGCAGCAACCCTTCCTTCTGTGCCGACACGGCAATGCCCTGGTCGGTATGCAGGTGCATCACGAACTTCACATCTTCGCGCGCGCCATGGATCGCGGAGTGAATGGTGAAGCCCGCCGCATTGACCTTGTAGGGCGTATCCTGGACGACTTGGCCGTCCATATCGACCTTCACGAGCGACGACGCCGTCATTTCCTCGAAGAAGATGCCGTAGGGATTGATGAGGAAATGATGGTCCGGCCCCGGCAGCCGTGCCGATATATGGGTATAGACCATATCGTCCCAGCCATGCAGCGCCACAAGCCGGTAGAGCGCGGCGAGATCGACGCGCATCTGCCACTCCGCCTCGCTTACCTGGCTCCTTAATGAAGGTGTCGGCGACCAAGAACCGTCAGCCATTTCAATCTCCTTTAGCTATTCCATCGAGAAGCGGGCCATCGACATCGGCGGCGAGCAGATTTCCCGTCACCTTCCCGTCCTTGCAAGATAGGCGATGTCGTTGGCGGTGTTGGCGCTAATGTCCGGCGCGCATCTCGGCAAAATCTCGACCGCATGCACCGTCCCGATCAGGGAACGACAGCGCGCGGGCACCCCGGCCGCCAGCAGCTTGCGATAGAAAGCGACGCCTTCGTCATGAAGGGGATCGCATTCGTTCACGCTGATGACCGTTTGCGGCAAGCCCTTGAGATCGGCTTCGGACGCGAAGATGGGCCATGCCAGCGGATCCTGACGCTCGAACGCCTCGATACCATAGGCCAAGGTAAGACGGTTGTTCCCGATGCTGATGAAGATGCCCTCATTATTGTGGGATGAGGGATGGTCGGGATGCGGCCACTGACCGGCGATAAACGGGCAAAGCGAATAAACGCCGTTTATAAGGCCGATGTCGCCATCGCGATTGAGCTTCAGCGCGGTCGCCAGGGAGAGATTGCCGCCGCCGCTTTCGCCGGCGAGAGTGATCCTGGCAGGATCGATCTTCAATTCCTCGGCATGCGCATGGACCCATTTCACGCCCGCGACGCAGTCGTTCAGGCCGGCGGGAAAGGGAGCCACTTCCGGAGCGGACGAGGGAAGCAGGCTGTTGCGGAAATCGACCATCGCGACCGCCACACCCTGCGCCGCGATGATGCTGCCCCATCCGCGGTAGTTGGGATCGAAGGCCGACAGATACGCCATACCGCCGCCATGCATATAATAGACACAGGGCAGGACGTCCGTGCCTTCGGGGCGGATATACTGGATTTTGATTTCATTCCCGTCCGGTTGCGAAATGAACGTCTTGGTTTCGTAGACAAGGCCGGCGGATGGAGCGGACTCTTCGCACACGGCCGCCGCGAAGAAGTCGGCATCTGCTGCCACAGCTTCCTGCGCCTCCGGAGTGTGCATGAACGCGATCACCTCTTCACGTGTGAGCAAGTCGGGCGCAGTCGGCGCCCCATACTCGCCAAAAATAGCTTTGATCCGTGGATCGATCCGGTGGTCATTCAAGAGCTTTGTCATTCTGTGCCTCTCCGCTTTTTTTGCGCATTCCGCCCCATCGCGCGCACGGCTCCATCCATGTGTAGCAGGACAGGAACCGATGGACTCGCCTGGAGCCGGGCCGATTATCAGCGCGAACTGCTGCCCCAATCATGCCATCCGCACGCCATGGGGCAATGACCAGCCTTCGCAACCCTCTGGTCGCGATTTACGGCACAGCGCCTTCAACCGCGTGAAATTCGGCGGGATCATGACAGCTTGGCGAGAGCAAGCACGATCTCCGCAAAGCGTTCCGGTTGTTCCTGCTGCACCCAGTGACCGGCCCCGTCGATAAAGTGAATGGAAACCGGGTCCGCCGCCAGCCCGTCCCGCATGATTTCCATCAACTCCGGCGCCTGATATGGACCCCAGTCAACCTTACCGGCAACGAAGGCCACCGGCATGGTGAGGCGCTGGCCGTGAAACGGCGACATATCCCGGCTGGTCATGCCTTCTGCCAGAGCGCTGCGATACCAGTTGAGCGCGGGCTGGAACCCGGTGCGGGCAAATTCGGCGGCGGCGACCGCCAGATCAGCATCGCTCAGCCATGCGCACGCCGCCACCTGCCTGGCGTTGGGCATGACGGCAGCGACAACCTCCGCCATTCCGCTTTGTGCCGGCATGCAATAATAATGCGGCAATCGGGCAAGGTCTGCGCCGGTCCAGCTCTTGAGCGGGAACGGCCTGTTCCCGTCCCAGTCGGCGCTTTTCTGATGATAGTAGCCGCGCAGAAACTGGTGAATCCCTTGTGGCGGATGCCACATGTCGTTGTTCGCGTCTGGGCCTGAATAATAGGCTTGATAATGTTTGCGCGGCTGCGGCAGTCGCGCAAGTTCCTCATGGACCGGATGGTCGAGGAAAGGCGCGGCCGGCGCGGCGCCTTTAGGGGGCGCGCCCCCGAAAGGCGACGCTGAAAGCACGAGGCGGCGGATCATGTCCGGCCGCGCGAGCGCGCAGAAGCCCGCGACAATCGAACCCGCATCATGGCCGATCAGCATTTCGATCGAAGAAAGACCAAGTGCTTCGACGAGGTTGAAGATATCCTTCGCCAGATTGCCTGTGGCATAAGGCTCCAGATCCGTGTGATAAGCGTCCGGCTGAGGGGTGGTGCGGCCAACACCCCGCTGGTCGGGCGCGATCACATGATAACCAGCCGCCGCCAGAAGCGGCATCAGCCTGCGCCAGCACCACGCCAATTCGGGAAAGCCATGCAGAAGAAGAATGGCGGGCCGATACTCCTCTTCAAAACCGGCTTCGAGAATATGCATGTCAAGATCGCCGGCCCCGCTGACGATGCGGGACCGGATGCCATCGGGCAAAAGGGACCGGGGCAGCGGGCCGGGATGACTGGTGGAATGCCCGGCCACTCTAATGCCCGCTGAAAAGGGGCGCTCGTTTCTCCGCGAAAGCCCTGACTCCCTCAAGATGGTCCGCCGTTTGCGAACAATCGATATGGCAGCGCACTTCACGATCCATATAGGGGCCAAATTCGGAGGACAGCGCCCTGTTCAGATGCTCCTTCATATAGCCGAGCGCCTGGGGCGGAGCGGACGCAAGGCGCCGGGCGATTACGGCCGCCTGCTTGGGCAGGTCTTCGGCTTCATACACCCAGTTCGTCAGCCCCATGTCCAGCGCCCGGTCGCTCGATATACGTTCGGGCAGGAACATCATCTCTCTGGCCCGCGCTGTCCCGACGAGCCGGGTGAGCAGATATCCGATGCCGAAATCCCCCGACAAAGCGACGCTCGCGAACGCCGTGAGCAGGAAAGCCGGGCGGGCCATGACCCTGAGGTCGCAAGCCAGCGCCAGCGCGAAACCCGCACCCGCAGCCGGGCCGTGGATGATGGCCATGGTGGGCTTGGCGATCGCGACCAGCCTGCCCGACGTCGCGCGCTGAATGGCGCATTGATACTCGACGCGATCGTCTAGTTTGGACGGCGTTATGGGGTTCTCTCCCATAGCCTTGACGTCGCCACCGGCGCAGAAGGCACGGCCACTTCCCTGAAGAACCACGCACCGCACTTCGTTACTGCCTTCGGCAAATGCGAGTTCGCGGTCCATAGCTTCCAGCATCGGATCGCTCATAGCATTGCGCGCTTCCGGCCGGTTGAGCGTCAGCGTCAAAATGCCTTGGTCCAGCGTCGACAGCAGATCAGGCGTTCCTGTATTCCGGCTTCCCAAGCCATCCTCCTCTTGATTATCTCGCATGCCTAACCGAGCCTTGTATCCCTAGACCGCGCGGATCTGCTCCGGCGTCGTGGTGAGGCAGGTGACGTCCAATGCATTCACCAGCCCCAGGTCGATCTGCGCGTGCGGCAGTTGGTAGCGGAAGAAATAGTCGCAGGTGGCGCGCTTGGCCTCATAAAAAGCCCTGTTGGTGGCACCGCCTTCTTCCATGCGAACGGCGACCATTGCCTGCCACAGCCACATCCAGCCGATGACGACCGTCCCGGTCGCATCGAGATAGAGCGTCGCGTTGGCAAGGCTGCGCTCCATTTCGGGCTCCGCCAGGGCCGCGGCGGTGGCGTCGGTGACCCAGGCGAGAGCTTCTGTCAGCTTGGCCGCATGGCCGGACAGCGCGGGGATGTGCACTGCTTCGCCGATCGTGGCCTTGATGCGCTGGATCAGGAGGGCAAGGCCGCGCCCCTCCCCCAGACGGACTTTCCGTCCCAGAAGGTCGATGCCCTGAATGCCGAACGTGCCTTCGTAGATATGGTTGAGCCGGTTGTCGCGATAGAGGCGCTCTACCGGATGATCGCTGGTATATCCCGCGCCACCCAATATTTGCATCGCCCATTTATTTGCCTCAAGGCAATGTTCTGACGGCCATGACTTGACGATCGGCGTCAACACTTCAAGCAGCAGGGCGAGGTCAGCTTGATCCACCTCGCCCCCGCCATTTTGCTCATCGACCAGCAGCGCGCAATAGGTGCACAGCGCCAGCGCGCCTTCGACCGCCGCCTTTTGCGCCAGCAGCATGCGCCGGATATCGACATGCTCGATCAGCGGAATCTGGGGCGAGCCGGGATTCTTCTGGCCGATGCGGCGGCCCTGAAGGCGCTCGTTCGCATATTCGAGCGAGTAGAGATAGCCCATCAGTCCCGACATTGTCGCGATATGCCCGACACCGATGCGCGCTTCGTTCATCATGTGGAACATCGCGTGCAGCCCCTGGTTGGGCTTGCCGATCAGATAGCCGACCGAAGCACCGTCCTCACCGAAATTGAGCTGGCAGTTGGTCGTTCCGCGCTGCCCCATCTTGTGCGCCAGACCGACCAGCGTCACATTATTGTCTTCCCCCGGCCGGCCTGCTTCGTCGAGGCGCTTTTGCGGGACGAGGAACAAGGAGATGCCCTTGACGCCGGCGGGCGCGTCGGGAAGCCGGGCAAGAACGAGATGAACGATATTCTCGCTCATGCGGTGGCCGCCGCCGGAGATCCATATCTTGGTGCCGCGCAGATGATAGGAGCCGTCGCCCACGGGATCGGCCCGCGTCGTGATGTCGGACAGCGACGAGCCCGCCTGCGGTTCGGACAGGCACATCGTACCCATCCAGCGCCCCGCGATCATATGTGACGCGTAGCGGGACTTCTGCTCCTCCGTGCCGAATGCCAGCAAGAGACGTGCCGCCGCCGCGGTCAGCAGGAAGTAATTGGCGATCGCGACATTGGCGGCACTGAACATGCCGTTGACGGTCATGCTGACCGTATGCGACACGCCCAGCCCTCCGACTTCCTCGGGAAAGCTCTGCGCCGAAAGACCTGCCTCGCTATAGGCATTCAGCGCACGACCGACATAGGCCGGCATGACCGCTTCGCCATTCTCGAAGGTCGGTGGAACGGCGTCGAGCGTGGCGGCCGTAGGCAGATATTCGGCTTCAGCGATGCGCTGCGCCGTATCCAGAAGCTGTGAAATCAACTCCCTGTCCTGCCCTGCGAAGGGACCGGACGCATGCGCCTTCTCCAAATCGAACATGTCAAACAGCAGAAAGTCGAGATTATGACGGTCGACGATGTAGCTCACGGTAACTCCTGGAAGCCAAGCGGTGCGCGAAAGGCGCGATTGGCATGCGCGCGGGTTGTACCTTGAGGACTTTTGGGCATGGCGGCTAGGACGGTTTGATGCAGCCGAAACATCGCAATCTCGCTCAAGCCGCTGGGGCCGGCGTGAGCGCAGATTGAGCAAGCTGATTGCAGGAGAGCGGAATGGGAATTCTAATATTCACACAGAGTTAGACCGACCACATCTGGCAAGGTGAACCTGGTGCTACGTGGGCGGGTGAATATATATGTCACCTTGTCCATGAGGGTATTGGTCATGGTCCCGGTTGGACGGGACGCATATTGCGGCGGTTAAGAATTGGGCGCTTGCCCGTTCATCATTCCTCCATGTGCTAAAGGAAATCGATTTGTCTGGGAATCTTGGTACAGCGATCGTAACCGGGGCTTCTTCGGGTATCGGCAAGCTTTTCGCCGATCGTCTTGCCTCGCGCGGCTATGATCTCGTGCTCGTCGCGCGGCGCGAAGACCGGCTTCGCGCTATCGCGGCTGATCTGGAAAGCCGTTTTTCGGTTCGCGCTGAAGTTCTGGTCGCCGACCTCTCCGATCCTGCGGGCGTTAGCTCCGTCTCGAAGCGCATTTCGGCCGATCCTTCGGTTTCGTTCCTGGTGAACAATGCCGGCTATTCCACGATCAAAACGCTGGTCGAAACGCCGGATGATGTCATCGCCAACATGATCGCCCTCAACGTCACGGCTTTGACGACCTTGTCGAAGGCCGCTCTCGTGCGCTTTACCGAGCGGGGTGCGGGCACGCTCATCAACATCGGTTCCGGCGCGGGTTTCGCGCCCTTCCCCGGCATCGGCATTCCTGTTTATGCGTCGACCAAGGCCTATGTGTATCTCCTGACGAAATATCTTCAGAACGAGGTCGAAGGCACTGGTGTGAATGTGCGGCTGATCCTGCCTGGCGCCGTGGTTTCCGAAGGATGGGACGTGGCGGGCGGCGCCGAGCTGGACCCGCTGCCGGACGCTATCGTCATGACGACCGAAGATTGCGTTGACTCGGTGATGTCGGGTCTGGAGCAGGGCGAGCCTGTCATCGCGCCGTCGCTGGCGGACCTGTCTCTCCTCGAAGCCTATGACAGCGCGAGTGGAACGCTCCTGCAATCCATGTTCAATGCCGAGCCTGCCGCGCGCTACGGCTTGAAGAAGTAAGGCCGCCTTCCACGCGCAAGGCATCACAGGTTGGTCGAAGTCTTGCGCGATCGGACGGTCCTCCGATCCGCTTATCTCGGCCAGCCGCGCCAGCCGGGCATCGGTCGCTCCGGTCGCCTGTAGCCAGTGCTGGACCTTCAGCACGGCCATGTCGCCATGGTCGAGCCTGGGCGAGAAATTGCTGTAATAGCGTTGCTCGCCCCCTCCTTCCTCTTCCTGGCGTGCGACGACGCCAGCTACATGTCGGGGCAGGTGCTGCATCCCAATGGCGGGACGATTGTCAATGGATAGGGCTGATTGACTTGAAGCGCATCGTGTTCCTGCGCAGGCAGGACTGGGTTCCTGCCTGCGCAGGAACACGATGCGTATGGGGGCGGAACGAAATCCAAACCCGGCCAGGCCTGCGTCATGCTGGACGGCAAGAAGCCAGCGGCGATGACTCCCTCAGGCGGTCAGCGAGTCCGTCCGGCCTTCGCCCCGCGTCCCACGCAAGGGCCAGGACGCGGCGCGCCGGTTCAGGGTGACGATGGCGCTGTTCTCGTTCCAGGACTGGATCAGCGCGGGGATATTCTCCGAAGGCGCCGGCCTGCTGAAATAGAAGCCCTGGGCATAGTCGCAGCCCAGCGCCTTGAGCTTGATCGACTGGTCCGCTTCCTCGACGCCTTCGGCCACGACCTTCATGTTCAAGGCGCGTCCCAGCGTGATCAGCGCCGACACGATGGCGGCGTCGCTTTCGCGCGCCGTCACCCCGCTGACGAAGGAGCGGTCGATCTTCAACGTGCTGATCGGCAAGGACCGCAGGTGGGAAAGCGACGCAAAGCCGGTTCCGAAATCGTCCAGCGCCAGGGGGATGTGGCACCGATGCAGCTCATCGATCGACCGGCGCACGGTGTCCGATCCCGCGCCCAGGAAAACGCCTTCCGTGATCTCGATCTCGATCGCATGCGGCTCGATGGAAAACCGGTCCATCGTCTCGATCAGGCGTCCGGCAAAGCGTTCCCGCCGCAGTTCGGCCGAAGACACGTTGATCGCGACATGCCCCACCGGCAGGCCGCGCGCGCGCCAGGCGGCCATGTCGGCAAATACCTGGCTGGTCATCGTCTGGCCGATCATGTCGGCCACGTCATGATCGTCGAACGCCGCATAGATTTCGGCGGGCGAGCGGATCGTGCCGCAACTGTCGCGCCACCGCAGCAGCGCTTCGAACCCGACCAGCTCGCCGGTCTGCAACGACACTTTGGGCTGATAATAGCTGATGATCGTGCCGTCGCGCACGGCGGTCCTGGCCCGGTTGATCATGGCCACGCGTTCCTGCATGTCCTCCAGCAGCGACTGCTCGAACATCTGCATGCGCCCGCGTCCCAGCGACTTGGCGCGATAAAGCGCCAGGTCCGCATGGCGCAGAAGCTCCGTCGCGACACGCCCATCGTCGGGAAAGGTCGCGACGCCGATGCTGACCCGGCATTCGAGCGACCGGCCCGCAGCGAAAAAGGTCTCGCGAATGGTAAGGACGCGGTTGGCAAGGTCGGCAAGCTGCTGCCGGCTTTCGACATTCTCGATCAATATGGCGAATTCGTCGCCACCCAGCCGCGCCACCACCGCATCGCCGGCGAAGATCTCCCTTAGCCGGGCAGCGAAACTCTTCAACAGCTCGTCACCGGCATGATGACCCATCAGGTCGTTGACGTCCTTGAAATTGTCGATGTCCAGCAGGAACACGCCGACCTTCTTGAAGTCGGTCAGCGCCTTGGCCAGCGCCTTGTCCAGACAGGCGTTGAACATCGCCCGATTGGGCAGTTCCGTCAGCGAATCATGCTCGGCATTCCAGCGTATCTGCTCCTCGATCAGCACGCTTTCATGGATATCCTCGGTATAGCCATACCAGCGGATGATCTGGCCTGAATCGTCGCGCCGGGGATAAGCCTGCGCCCGCATCCAGCGATATTGGTCGTTGACCATCAGGCGCACGCGCACGTCGAAGGGTTCGCCGGTGGCGTGGGAATGAGCGACGCGCTGGGTCACCGGCTCGATATCGTCGGGATGAGTAGCCGAAAGCCAGCCGGACCCTTCCGCTTCGTCCCGCTCAAGGCCGGTATTTTCCAGCCAGCGATCGGTGAAGTCGATGATCCGGCCTTCCGCATCGGCAATCCAGGGAAGCTGCGGATTATATTCGACGATCAGACGCAGATTTTCCATGCTACGCCGAAGCAGTTCGATTTCCGCATGCTCGATCGTAACGTCGACCACTACCAGATCGACGGCCGTCCAACCCAGGGGGGTGCACCGTGTCCGCGCAATGACCCGAACATTTTTCAGGCCGCCATCATCCCCGTTCAGCGTCAGGGCCGCCTCGGCCTCCTGCCCCTTCCGGACCGCACGGATGAACTGGAAAACCGGCCTGCGCAATATGCCGCGAACGCCGCGAAGCCAGTGAAACAGCGGCTGCGAATCCATAAGGCCGAAACGGTGCGCCGCAGCGGGATCCGCGTGAAGCAGGCCATTGCCGTCCACCACGCATCGCAAAACGCCAGCCGACGCCAGGATCTGCTGGTCGCCATCCATCGGGTCCTGCCTGTCTTCCCATTCATCAGGTGACCGCGATGAAATCTGGTCCGCCATCCCACTCCCGCTGTCCCGGCGCCAATCGCGCCACGAATTATTCACCATCTGCTGGCTAAGATTTGATTAATGGCCCGTCCCATGGGCCGCCGCGCAGCATGTTCAAAATGTCGAGGAAAGGCTGACGCCATAGGTGCGGGGCGCGCTATAAGCCGCCGTTCTAAATACACCCAATCCGGATCGATCGTCCGCATAGGTCTTGTAGATCTTGTCGGTCAGATTCCTGACCCAAGCGGCGATATCCCATTTGCCGTGGCGCAGGCCGAGGCGAAGATTAACCAGAGTGCGCGGACCGGATTTGAAGCTGTCGGAATTGGTCGGCTCGAAAAAGACGGTCGAGCGATGGTCCACGTCCGCCCGGGCGAAGATCGTTCCGAAGGTTACCGGAACCTCGTAGCTGACGGCGCCATAGCCCGAAAAATGAGGCGCCAGCACCAGATCCTTGCCGGCACAGTCCGTGCTGCCCCCGCCGACCGAGTCCGGGACGCCGCAATTGTCGAACGTCTTGTAATGGGCGTCGAGCACGGCGGCATTCCCCTCCAGCCGAAGCCGTGAGGACAGTTGCAGCGCCAGCTCTCCCTCTACACCCTCTATCTGCGCGCGGCCGGCATTGGACAGCGCCAGCGCGCTACCCAGAACCTGCGACACCTGCAACCGGTCATAATCGGTGTGGAAGGCCGAAACATTGAGCCGAAGCCGCTTGTCGAGGGTCAATGTCTTGAAGCCAATCTCGTAACTGGTCGCTTTTTCCGGGCTGGCGGTCAGGCTGGCGCTACGTAAGGATACCAGATCGACATTATAGGCGGCACTCTTGAAACCGCGCGAAAAGCGGGCGTAAAGATTGGTGTTCTGCGCAACCTCATAGGAAAGGCTCGCGCTCGGCGACAGGTCGTCGTCGGTCGATCCGTCATCGAAGGTCAGGTCCAGAAAACCCAATTTGGGAAAAGTGCCGGTAATATCGTTCTGCTCGAAATGGGCGCGCTTCTTTTCCCGCGTATAGCGCAAGCCCCCCGAAAGCGAGAGGCGGTTGGTCAGCTGATAGTCGAGCCGTCCAAAAATCGCGCGGCTTTCCGTTTTAACGCTACCTCTGGTGGTCAGGAGATTATCGCTGGGCAAAAGAAACGGCAGCGCCGGCTGTAAACTGGCGCCCAGCCCCAATCCCCGGTCGGTATGCACCATCTGGTCGAAATAATAGGCGCCCAGCAAATAGCGGAGCTTGCCGGCCTCGCCCGCCAGCCGCAGTTCTTGGCTGAAGAAATGCGAATCGTCGCTGAAATTATCCGCCGAAACGAAGTCCACCTGTTCCTGATCGTCGTCCAGCGACGCATCATAGGAGGAATCCCGGTAGGCGGTGATGGAGGTCAGCGAGATCGCATCGGACGTCCATTCGCCGGTCAGCGAAATTCCTTGGCTGTCGCGGTGGAGCCGATTGGGGAGGTTGTTGTTGATATGCAGCGGCTCCCTCGACGGAAAATCCGCCGGATAGCCGGCCAGCGCATCGGCCTGGAAGAAGGCCGGAACGCCACGGTCCCGCAGGCCGTCCCAGCGCGCGACGAAGGACAATTGGTCGGTCGGCGCGAATTTGGCGGACAGACGCCAGGTGAGCAGATCGGTCGATCCGGCGTCCTGCCCGCCTGAGAGATGCTTGTAGAAACCGTCCTGCCGGGCATAGGCTATCGCGCCGCGTACCGAAAACCGGTCGTTGAGGCGCGCGCCCAGCACTGCCTCGCCGCGGCGATAATCATAATTGCCTGCATCGAACCGGACAGACAGGCCGGGATCGGCGTCAGGCTGCTTGGTCTGAACATTGATCACGCCGGCAATGGTGTTCTTGCCATATTCGGTTCCCTGCGGACCGCGCGCGATCTCGACCCGGTCGATGTCCAGCAGATGCTGAACAAAATTTTCCGGCCGCCCCACATAGACGCCGTCCACATAGATGCCGACGCCGGTTTCCAGCCCGATATTGCGGACCAGCGTGGAAATGCCGCGAATGGAGATCTGGCCCTGCAACTGGCCGGCAATGCCGCCGCTGATATCGACATTGGGCGCGACGCGAGTCAAATCGGTGATGCCCTGCAGGCCCGCCGCGACAATCGTGTCGCCAGAAATGCTGGTCACGGACACCGGCGCCTTGAGCAGCGGCTCCGACACCTTGCGCGCCGTCACCATGATGTCCGCATCATTCCGGACCTGCCCCCATGCAGCGCCGGACGACGCCATTCCCACCACCGCCGAGGCCAGAAGCCTCCACTTCCAACGCCGGTTATAACCCCTATTATGCATGACCCATGTTTTCCGTTATATTTTCGAATGCCTCTCCCTTTAGACGGCCTTGGTAAACTGGTGGTTAAACTCTCTCTACGTGCTTCTCCGGATCGGACGGGCCTGGCGGACCGTCAATAAGGGGTCAGTTCGACCTCGATATGCCGGAAGCCGTTTACGAAATTCGCATGGACGCGGCGCACATCGCCCACCACATTCACCTGCAGCCGCCGCTTCATCAATTCTTCGAGCAGGATGCGAAGCTGCAATTCCGCCAGGCGGGCGCCGACGCAGCGATGGATGCCATGGCCGAAGGACAGATGACGCCTGGCATTGGCGCGCGACAGGTCCAGCCGGTCGGCATCGGGAAAGACGGCTTCGTCGCGATTGGCGGAAATATACCAGAGCGCCAGCTTGTCACCGGCCGCGATCCTGTGTCCGGCCAGTTCGCAATCGGCGGTCGCCGTACGTCGCATATGGGCGATCGGCGTATGCCAGCGGATGATTTCCTGGACCGCATTGGGCAACAGGCTCTCGTCCGCGATCAGCTTCGCCCGCTCATCGGGAAAGCGGTCCAGTCCCAATATGGCGGCGGACATGCTGGTGCGGGTGGTGTCGTTGCCGCCGACGATCAGCAAAGCGAGATTGCCGATGAATTCCATCGGCCCCATTTCCGACATGCTGTCGCTGCGGATCATCATCCCCAACAGGTCGACCCCCTCCGGACTGGCGCGCCGCTCTTCCCAGAGAAGGTGGAAATAGGTCGCCATTTCGGTGAGCACCTCCCGCCGGACCTGAAACAGTTCCGGGATACGCGCCGCCTCCATATGTCCGGCCCAGTCGGACCAGAAGGTCAGCAGATGCCGGTCCTCCCAGGGGAAACCCAATATCGTCGCCAGCATGCTGGTGGCGAGTTCGATCGACACCTTTTCGACCCAGTCGAAACGGCTGCCCACGGGCAGGCTGTCCAGCACCGCCCCCGTATGCGCGCGCAGCTTTACCGCGAGTTCCGCGATATGCGCCGGGGTGAAGGCCGGCGCCACGGTCTTGCGCTGCGCACTATGTTCGGGTTCGTCCATGGCGATGAACATGGGTAGCTGAAATTCCTCGCCCGGCGCGGGGTCGGCGATGGTGATGCCGCCATATTTCCAGGAGGAGGAAAAAAGATCGGGCTTCCCCTCCACCTCGCTCACCAGCGCATGGCTGCAGACATTCCAATAGTCGCCATAGGCGGTTCCCTCCACCCGGTTCAGCGGCGCGGATTCGCGCATCTGCCTGAACAGCGGTTCCCAGCTCGCCCGCGAATAGAGTTCCGGGCGGCTCGTATCGCCCGCTATGACGGGCGCGGCCTGATCCTCACCATGGGAGGCCAGCCATTCATCGACCGCATGATCGGCAGAAGGTTCGGTTCGGTAGGTCGGCCGCATGTTGTCCCCATCGTTAATGTCTCTTCGCTAACCGACCTTTTGCCTTTCCTCTGCCATGTCAAGCACCTGTCGCTCGACAACGCGCTCAGGGCTCGCTCTGCCGCAAAGAGGAAGCGGACCGTCGGAGGGTCCGCTTAACCCGCTTTTAAGACCTGCGCGGCATGGTGGCAGGCAGTTGTCGCGTGAGGAACCATGAGCGAATATATCCCCAGCCTCCAGCTTCGCGCCGGAAGTTCGACCACCGCGGCCGATTTCATCGCGGGCGTCGACACCACCCTCACTATCGACAGCCTGGTGACGCGCTTCAGCCAGGCGCTGGGCCTGCAGGCCGCCAGCCATGCCTGTTATGAGGTCGACGGCGAAACCCGGCGCTTCCTGTTCGGTGAAACCGGCTGGTGCGGGCCGATCGCACAGCCGGAGAAGCTGCCGCGGCTCTGCTTTCCCATCACCGGATGGGACGAGAAGCGATATGAGGTCGAAATCCGGCTGCTCAGCACGCTGGAAAGCGGGCAAGAGCGGGCGAACCTGCACGCCATGGCCACGCTGTACCTGTGCCGGGGCATCGCCCTGCTGGACGCGCAGGACGATCTGGCCGCCCCGTCGCTCACCGAAACCGAGCTTTTCTGCCTCCACCAGCGGCAGGCGGGATGGTGCGATCTCGATATTGCGGAGGCTCTGGACCGTTCCGTGCAGGCGGTCAAAGTCCATGTTCAGCGCGCCCAGCGCAAGCAGGCCGCCTAAGCCCCCTTTGCCGATTGGATTTTTTGCCGGGCCGATGAATTGCGGCCTGCAACTTTCCGATGACCTCCCCAGCATAATATGCTAGAGGCGCAGCCGCTGCATGCGGGAGACGAACGGATTTGATTCATCTGATTTCGAAGAACAATTCCGCACTTTACCAGGACGAGATCAGAGATTTGCACCAGGCCCGCGCGGAGGTGTTCGTCAACCAGCTTGGCTGGGATCTCAAGGTCAAGGACGGGTTGGAATATGATGAATATGATGATGCGCGCGCGAGCAACATCATAGGGTTTTCGACCGAGAACCGGGTCGTCATGGGGCTGCGTTTCCGCCCCACGGACGACTGTTCCATGCTGCTCGACCATTTTTCGCACGTCCTGCCGGCCGGCATCCGCCCGATCGACGACGGGCGCACCTGGGAACTGAGCCGGGGATTCTGCATTGAACGGGGCATGCGCCGCCACAATCTGCGACGGAAGGCCGCGTGCATGATCGCGCCGCTGGAACTGGCCTATGAGGCCGGGATCGACCGCTGCGTCGGCTTCACCGATGTCCGCATGCTCAGCTTTTGTTATGGCGTGGGCTGGAAACTGACCCTGCTCGGATCGGCCATGGACTATGGCCAGGGGGAAGCGGTCGCCTATGAGGTGGAAGTATCTCAGGCCGCGCTGAACGAGATGCGGCAGATGTGGGGTCTGCCCAAGCCGTCGCACATCACGATCGACGACCTCCTTCCAGGGGAGGAGAGCGTGCATGTCGCGGCAGCCCGGCTGGCGCGCGAGAATCCGGAACTGCAAAAGATCGCGGCCCAGCCGGAGATCGGTTCCGTCACACACCCATCCGCCACGACGCAGGCGGATGGTTATTATGGCAGTTTCGGGACAACCCGATTGTCTGCAGGGGGGCATTGATGAATTTCGACCTTATTCGACAAGCGACAGCAGAGGAGATCGAAGCGTGGATCGTGGCGCGCATCGCTGAAATAGTGAATGTGGCGCCCGATGCCGTGTCGGCGGACGCGCCGTTCGACAGTTTCGGCATCGATTCCGCCAAGGCGATTTCGCTGATGGTGGAACTGGAAAACTGGCTGAACCTGCCCGACGAACTGCCGCTGGAACTGCTGTTCGAAGCGGAGGCGATCCGCGACGCGGCGGCGGGCATCGCCTCGGCGGTCAACGACATGGCGGCGCAACAGGCACAAGGCTCCGCCGCGCAATGATCCAGGACGAACAGATCGAATATGGCGGCTCGGCCGCCGCCATCCGCCACCATTATGATGTCGGCAACGACTTTTATTCGGCCTGGCTGGACCCCACCATGACCTATTCCAGCGCGATGTGGGACGGATTGCCCAAGGACGCGCCGCTGGAAGAGGCGCAGCAGCGCAAGCTCGCCTATCATGCGGAGTCGGTCGGCGCGGCGGGCGGCATGCGGATATTGGACGTGGGCTGCGGCTGGGGCGGCATGATGCGCAATCTGCGGCGCAACTATGGCGTTGCCGAATGCGTCGGACTGACGCTCAGCGAGGAGCAGCTCGCCTATATAGAAGGGCTGGGCGATCCGGGCATCGGCGCGGTCCTGTCCAACTGGCATGACTATCGCCCCGACAAGCCGTTCGACGCGATCATTTCCGTCGGCGCGTTCGAACATTTCGCCCATCCGCAGCAAAGCGTGGACGAGCGCCGTGGGGTGTACCGCGAGTTCTTCCAGGCCTGCCGCGACTGGACGGCGGGCAAGGGACGGCTCTCGCTCCAGACCATCGCCTATGGCAAGATGTCGCCGGAGGACGCCAATCCCTTCATCTCGAACGAGATTTTCCCGGCGGCGGAGCTGCCCACGCTGGAGGACATCGTTGTCGCGTCCAAGGGGCTGTTCCGCATCGAAAGGCTGCGCGACGATGGGCTGGACTATGCGCGCACCTGCGAAATGTGGAGCAACAAGCTGCGCGGCGCGGTGAGAAGCGGCGTGGTCGATCCGGACATCCATCCGGTCGAGAAATATTCCCGCTATCTGCGCATGTCGGCAGCCGGTTTCCGCATGCGCAAGATCGGATTGCTTCGGATAGCCTTCGCGGCGGAATAACAAGATCATCGGGTTCGCAAAAAAGATGCAGATAGACTTTAGTCGATCGATAATCGACATCGTCCTTGGCCATGAAAATACCGTTCCGGATCGGCCCGCGCTGATATTCGATCTGGGCGAAGGGCCGCAAGACAGCCTGACCTATGCGCAAACTGCGGCTCGGGTCAGGCAGCTTGCCAGCGCCCTGTCGGCGCGGGGATTGGCCGGTCGCAGGATCGCCCTGCTCTTCTCGGCGGGCACCGATTTCGCGCTTGCGCTGCTCGCCTGCCTTGCGGTGGGCAGCGTCGCCATTCCGGTCGCGCCGGTCGGGCGGCGGCGGGCAAGGTTGCAGAATATCCTGAGCATGCTGGGCGACATCCGGCCCGATTGCATCATGCTGGACGACAGCATGGCAGGCCAATTCGGGCAGGAACTGTCCGCCGCGCTTCCCGGCACCATGCGTTATCTGGAATTTTCCGCCCTAGGGCAGGGGACGCATCCCTTCACGCCCCTCACGCTGAAGCCGGATCAGCTTGCCGTGCTCCAGTTCACCTCCGGCACCACGTCGAACCCCAAGGGGGTGATGATCACCCATGGCAACATCATCGCCAATGAGACGATGATCCAGGCCGCCTTCGGCCACAGCCAAGATTCCCATTTCGTCGGCTGGGTACCGCATTATCACGACCAGGGGCTGTTCGGTAATATATTGCAGCCGCTGTTCCTGGGCTCGACCTGCGTGATCACCTCGCCAGCCGCGTTCATCAACAAGCCGATGTCGTGGCTGCACCTGATTTCCCGCTATCGCGCCCATACCAGCGGCGGCCCGAATTTCGGCTATGACCTGTGCGTCGACTATGCCACGCGCCGGGGTATCCCGGAACTGGACCTGTCGAGCTGGCGGGTCGCCTTCAACGGCGCGGAGCGGGTCCGGCCCAGCACGCTCGACCGTTTTGCCGAATGCTTTGCCGATGCCGGTTTCGACAAGCGCGCCTTCCTGCCCTGCTATGGGCTCGCGGAATCGACGCTGGTGACGATCGCGGTGCCGCCGCAAAGCGAGCCGGTCGTCAGAACCTATGACAGCCGCGCCTTGGCCGCCGGGCGGGCGGAGGAAAGCGCCGAGGGACTCGACCTCGCTTGCTGCGGCCCAGCCATGGCAGGGGCGGAGGCACGTATCGTCGATCCCAAGACGGGCGAACCGCTGCCCGATGGCTCAGTGGGCGAAATCTGGCTGCGGGGTCCGCATATCGCGGTGGGCTATATCGATAATGAAGCGGCGACGGAGGCGACCTTCGGCGGGCGGCTGGATGAAGGCGGGCCGTTCCTCCGAACGGGCGACCTGGGCTTTTCCACGCCCGAGGGTTTTTTCATCGTCAGCCGTCTCAAGGACACGATCATCGTACGCGGCCGCAACTATGCGCCCAGCGATGTCGAACATATCTGGTCGGAACTGTCCGGAACGGTCGGCCAGGCCAGCGCCGCCGCCGTCGAGATCGAGATCGGTGACGTGCAGCACATCGTCCTGATCGCGGAGATGAAGCGGGACGAGGCCCGGTCCCTGTCCGACGAGATGTTGCAGGAAACCGCCGGCAAATTGCGCGCCATCGCCATGGAGCGGCTGGAACTGAGCATCACCGATCTGGTGATGGTGCCCGCCAGCGCGATTCCCCGCACGACGAGCGGCAAGGTGCAGCGGAAACAGGCAGGCAGGATGCTGATGGACGGGGATCTCGCCATCATCGGCATGACAGGACCACTGGCGCAGGCCTTTCAGCCGTCCCGGCAAAAGGCTTCGGCCGCGGGCTGAGATCGGCCGAACGAAAAACCATTTGGGGATGCCGGACTCGTTTCTTGATGCCCGGCCTTCAGAAGCGTAAACTTGCGTTCGACTTTGGAGGCCCGACCAACTGCATCAGGTGGAGAGGATGGCCCGATGATTCACGCGTCATTGCCGATGCGCCGGACCAGGAGATGGGCGGCCCTGGCCTCCCTGCTGCTGGCGGCGACCGCTGGTCCGGCCCTCGCCCAGTCGATGATCCTTCCCGAAGGCATGACCATCCAGTTGGAGACGCGTCAGGAGCTTTCCTCCAAATCAGCGCGCGTTGGCGACCCGGTCGAGCTGGCGGTCGCCAAGCCGGTCACGATCGGGGGCGTGACGCTGATCCCTGCGGGCAGCCCGGCGGTCGGAGAGGTCAGCCGGGCCAGGGACAATGGCCTGTTGGGCCGGTCCGGCAAGCTGGACATCAAGGTCAGCACGGTCAAGGCGGGCGGAATCGACGTGCCGGTGCGTGGTGAACGCAATGCAAAGGGCAAATCCGGCACGCTAGGCGCGGTGGGCGCGGGCATCCTCTTCCTGCCGCTGGCGGTGATCATCCGGGGCAAGGACGTCAAATTACCCTCCGGCACGCTGTTCGAGGTCTATGTCGACAGGGAGGTTAACATCGGATCGAACGCCGCCCCTGCCGCGCCCGGTGTAACGGCCCCTTATGAAGGCCGGGAGGCGCCCACCAGCATCAAGACCATCGATCCCAATCAGGCATTGGGTTCCTGATCGCCATCGCCCTCTGGTCCCAGACGAAGCGCGCTGGCGCGATCGAATATCGCATGAGTCACCGGATCATTGTCGGAAATGCGCTTCGCGACATGGAAGTCGATGGGCGCCAGCGCCGGCATCCCCTCCAGCTCGACCAGAGCGCCGCTCATCAGGTCGTCGCGGGCCATGGGCTCGGGGAAAATGCCGATCCCGCCCCCGTCCTTGGCGATGTCGATCATCATCCGCGCATTGTTGCATAGGTTGAGCGATTTATGCGCGATCCGCGACGCGGCGATCGCATCGCGCATGCGCCCGTAAATGGGTGAATGGCTGGCCAGCGACCATATCGGGATCGTGCGATCCCCCGCATCGCCGTGAAATGACGCAGCGACGGCAGGACTGGCGAGCCAGGCCAGGCGAACCGCCCCGATCGGATGGGACTGGAGCGACGGATGCGCCACAGGCCCGGCCGCGAACGCAATGTCGGTGCGCCCGGTCAGCAATTGCTGGATCAGGTTGGCGGTAAGGTCGATTTCCAGTTCCAGGCTGACATGCGGCATATCCGCCTTCAATTGGGACACGAAGGGAGGAAGGCAGCTTGCGGCGGCGATCTCCCCTGCCCCGATTCGGATCACGCCGGTCGCTTCCTCCAACCCTCCACAGCGCAGGAGCATGCTCTGCAGATCGCTCCAGAGCGGTCCGCAATCCCGCACCAACTGGCGTCCGGCCGGGGTGAAAGACATGGTCCGGCCTTCGCGCCGAAACAGGCGGACGCCCAGATGGCCCTCCAATTCCCGCACGCGCGCCGAAATGGTGGGCTGCGTCGTGTTCAGCCGTTCGGCGGCGGCGGCGAACGTACCGAGCCGGTCGATCCAGAGCAGGGTTTCGAGATGGAAGAGGCCGATGCGATTGATAGACATTATTTTTGGTTAGAGCAAAAAACAAATCATTAGAAATGATAAATCCTTCCCGCCAGAATGGCCATTCGAAGGAGATGCATGCTTATGGTCAAAAAGCTTTATTCGGATGCTGCGAGCGCGTTGGAGGGTCTGCTCTTCGACGGGATGCAGCTATGCGCGGGGGGTTTCGGCCTGTGCGGCATCCCTGAGCGGCTGATCGACGCGATCCGGGATTCGGGCGTCAAGGATCTGACCATCGCCTCCAACAATGCCGGGATCGACGGCGAAGGGCTAGGCAAGCTGCTGCGTACGCGGCAGGTCAAGAAGATGATCTCCTCCTATGTCGGTGAAAATAAGGAGTTCGAGCGGCAATATCTGGCAGGCGAGCTGGAGGTGGAATTCTGCCCCCAGGGAACGCTGGCCGAGCGTTGCCGGGCCGGCGGCGCGGGCATTCCGGGCTTCTACACCAAGACGGGCGTGGGAACCGCCGTGGCCGAGGGCAAGGAGGTCAAGAGCTTCGACGGGCAGGACTATATCCTTGAGCGCGGCATCTTCGCGGATGTGGCGATCATCAAGGGCTGGAAGGCCGATGAGAGCGGCAATCTGATCTTCCGCAAGACGGCGCGCAACTTCAACCAGCCCATGGCGACGGCGGCGAAGATCTGCGTGGCTGAGGTCGAGGAAGTGGTGCCGACGGGCAGCCTCGATCCCGATGCCATCCATCTGCCGGGCATTTATGTGAAGCGCATGATCGTCGGCGCGCCCTATGACAAGAAGATCGAATTCCGTACCGTTCGCCAGAGGGAGGCTGTCTGATGCCCTGGACGAGAGATGAAATGGCCGCCCGCGCGGCGAAGGAACTGCAGGACGGTTTCTATGTGAACTTGGGGATAGGCATTCCGACGCTGGTGGCGAACCATATCCCGGCGGGCGTGGAAGTGACGCTCCAGTCGGAGAATGGGATGCTGGGCATCGGTCCCTTCCCCTATGAGGGCGAGGAGGATGCCGACCTCATCAACGCGGGCAAGCAGACGATCAGCGAACTGCCACAGTCGGTCTATTTCTCCAGCGCCGACAGTTTTGCCATGATCCGGGGCGGGCATATCGACCTGACCGTGCTGGGCGCGATGGAGGTGTCGGAAAATGGCGACATCGCCAACTGGATGATCCCCGGCAAGATGATCAAGGGCATGGGCGGCGCCATGGACCTGGTCGCGGGCGTCAAGAAGATCATCGTGGTGATGGAGCACACGTCCAAGGACGGCAGCCCCAAGTTCATCCCGGCCTGCACCCTGCCGCTGACCGGCAGGAATGTGGTCGACATGATCGTCACCGACCTTTGCGTCTTCCAGCGGCCCGACCATGACAGCCCGTTCCGCCTCGTCGAACTCGCTCCGGGCGTGACGGCGGAGGAAGTCGCCGCCAAGACCAGCGCGCATTATACGGTCGACGCTGTTCAACCCGCTTGAAAAATAAGGGATAACCCGTCATGCCGGCCTCGTTCGGCATGACGGGTTATTCCGGCCTGATCCTCCGACTTGAAAATGCCCCCGGTCAGATCGCCTGCGCGCGGGCCGCGGCTATACAGGCCTGCAAATGCTGGTGCCGGAACGGCTTTGACAGGCGGGTGATGTCCGGCGCGATCAGGTCGACCCCCTCATAGCCTGATATGATGAGCAAGGCGATGTGCGGGTGATCGACACGCAGGCGCAGCGCCAGCTCCACCCCCGTCATCCCCGGCATGATATGGTCGGTGATGAGGATGTCGGGCCGATCGCCGGACTCGATCATGCCAAGGGCGCGTTCGGCGCGGTCGGTGTCGATCACCTCATAGCCCATGTCGATCAGCATTTCGCGCGTGCTGTTCCGGACAAGGTCATTATCGTCCACCAGCAGAACCTTCCCCGAACGCTCTTTGGATCCCTCTTCCACGACCGGGAGATCGACCTTCGGGCTGGGCGCGCGCTCGATGGGAAGCCAGAGCCGGATGCTGGTGCCCTTGCCGACGGCGCTGTCGATTTCCACCATGCCCCCCAATTGACCGGCAAGGCCATGGACCATGGACAGGCCGAGCCCCGTGCCATGCCCGGACGGCTTGGTCGTGAAAAAGGGCTCCATCGCCGCCGCCTTGACCGCCGGAGGCATGCCGGCGCCGTTGTCCGTGACGGTGAGGCAGACATATTGGCCGGGCGCAAGCGCGGCGGGCAGCCGGTTGCGCCTGGCTTCCCCCTTAATGCTGAGCATGCCGCCATCGGGCATGGCGTCCCGGCTGTTGACGGCCAGATTGAGCAGCGCGACTTCAAGCTGATGGGCGTCCGCGCGAACCGGCGGCAGCATCGCCTGCAGATCGATCGACAGCGCGATCCGTGGCCCTAGCGTGCTGGCAAGCAAATCCTGCATGCCGCCGAGCAGAGCTGGCAGCTCGACCGCCTTGGCGGCAAGCGGCTGACGACGGGCGAAGGTCAAGAGCCGCTGGACCAAAGTCTGGGCGCTTTCCGCCGCCTGCATGGCGATGGTGGCATGCCGCTCGATGGACTCCGGCGTCCTCTTCCCCGACAGGATCAGGTCCAGCCCCGCGACGATCGGCATCAGCAGATTGTTGAAATCATGGGCGACATGGCCGGTCAACTGGCCGAGCATGTCCAGCTTCTGGACTTGGCGCAGACTGTCCTGCGACCGTTCCAGTTCGCTGGTGCGTTCCCGGACGCGATGTTCGAGCTGGTCGTTCAGCGCTTCGAGCGACGCAAAGAGGCGCCCATTTTCCAGCGCGGTGGATGCGGCGCGGGCCAGGCCTTCCAGCAGCGCGATCTCATTGTCGGTGGGCTGGGCGAATTCGGACCAATAGGCGCCGAGCGCGGCGATGGGTTCGATGCGGCCGATCGGCACCATCACCATGGACCGCACGAAAGTGGTGCGATAGGCCTCGACCGGCACGCGATCATCATCGAAAACGTCCGGGATCACCACTGTCTGATGATGCTCCATGGCCCACCCAGACACGCAGCTTGAGGCGGGAAAGCGCTGCCCCGCCCAGAGCGGCTCCATCGAATCTTCCGCGATATAATGGCACTGGTCCTCATCGCGGAGGACCACCGCAATGCCGTCCGCCCCGACGGCACGGCGCGCGAAGGCCCGCAACACATAGGTCACCGCCTCCATGGACCGCGCCCCGGCCAAAGCCTCCATGGCCTCGGTGGCGATGCCCCACCGCGCCGCCAACGCCTTTTGTTCGGCACCCCGTTCGCTTGCCAATTTCCTATCCATCGACAACCTTTTGCCTCGGAACCGCGCCTCTTCCTATCATTGGACGCGGCCGATCACAAAGCGATTATGATCAATGGTTTAGGAGCAGGGCTTGGCCAATGGCCGTCAATTTTTCCTTAACCCTGCGATTTCGGCAAGCAACGCCGGGTGGGAAAGAAGGTCGACTTATCCCGCCCGGCTCCGGATCAATTCCTCCACGATTGCCGGGTCGGCCAGCGTCGATATGTCCCCCAACGCCTGAGCGGACATCTCGCCCTCCGCGATCTTGCGCAGGATACGGCGCATGATCTTGCCGGAACGGGTCTTGGGCAGTCCCGGCGCGAACTGGATGACGTCGGGCGTGGCGATCGGCCCGATTTCCTGCCGCACCCATGTCACCAACGACTTGCGCAGCGCCTCATCGGCAACCTCGCCGCTGTTGAGCGTGACATAAGCGTAGATGCCCTGCCCCTTGATGTCGTGCGGGAAGCCGACCACCGCCGCCTCGGCCACCGCCTCATGCAGCACCAGCGCGCTTTCGACCTCCGCCGTGCCCATGCGATGGCCCGACACGTTGATCACGTCATCAACGCGCCCGGTGATCCAATAATCCCCATCCGCATCGCGCCGACAGCCGTCGCCTGTGAAATACAGCCCCGGATAGGTGGTGAAATAGGTCTGGAAGAACCGTTCATGATCGCCCCACACCGTCCGCGCCTGACCCGGCCAGCTCCGCGCAATGCAGAGATTGCCCTCGCCCGCGCCCTCCACGGCCACGCCGTTGCCGTCCACCAGCAAAGGCGCAACGCCGAAGAAGGGCTTGGTCGCGGCCCCCGGCTTGAGGTCGGTCGCGCCCGGCAGCGGGGTGATCATGTGCCCGCCCGTCTCCGTCTGCCACCAGGTATCGACGATCGGACAGCGCCCTTCGCCCACCACCTCATGATACCAGCGCCAGGCTTCGGGATTGATCGGCTCGCCCACCGTGCCCATCAGCCGCAGCGAAGCGCGGCTGGTGCGGGTCACGAACGCGTCCCCCTCCTTCATCAGCGAACGCAGCGCGGTCGGCGCCGTATAGAGCGTCGTCACCTGATGCCGGTCGACCACTTCCCAGATGCGGGACGGCGTGGGCCAGTTGGGCACGCCCTCGAACATCAGGGTCGTGCCCCCATTGGCGAGCGGCCCATAGACGATATAGCTGTGCCCCGTGACCCAGCCCACATCGGCGGAGGACCAGAACACCTCGCCGGGCCGATGGTCGAAGGCGAGATCGAAGGTCATCGCCGCCCAGAGCAGATAACCGCCGGTCGAATGCAGCACGCCCTTGGGCTTGCCCGTCGATCCGGATGTGTAGAGCAGGAACAGCGGGTCTTCCGCGGACATCGCCTCCGCCGGGCAGTCGGCGGAAACGCTTGGGACCAGTTCGTCATAATAAGCGTCGCGGCCCGGCTCCATCGCCACGTCGCCGCCGGTCGCCCGGACGACGATCACGCGTTCCAGCATCGGCGCCAGCGCCGCCGCCGCATCGACATTGTGCTTGAGCGGCACCGTCTTACCGCCGCGCCGGCCTTCATCGGCGGTGATGACGATCCTGCTGTCGCAATCGGTGATCCGGCCCGCCAGCGCTTCAGGCGAAAAACCGCCGAACACCACCGAATGGATCGCGCCGATCCGCGCGCAGGCGAGCATCGCGAAGGCCGCCTCCGCTATCATCGGCAGATAGAGCGTCACCCTATCGCCGCGTCCCACGCCCGCGCCCTTCAACACATTGGCGAAGCGGCAGACTTCCTCATGCACCTGCCGATAGGTAAAGCGCCGCGCCGGTTCGCTCGGGTCGTCCGGCTCCCAGATGATCGCCGTCTGGTCCCCGCGCTCGGCCAGATGCCGGTCGAGGCAATTGGCGGACACGTTCAGCATGCCGTCGCTGAACCATTTGATGCCGAAATCGCTTTGCGCAAAGCTGCTTTCATCGGCGCGGGTCGGCTCGCGCAGCCAGTTCAGCCGCTTCGCCTGCTCCAGCCAATAGGCGTCGGCATCCTCGATCGAGCGGCGATAGCCGGCGGCATAGCCCGCCGCATCGACCTTCGCCTCTGCCGCCCAGTGGGGCGGCACGGGGTAGAGGTCATCGCTTCTTTGCGTAGGGATGTTCAGCATCGGCCCGTTCACTTCACTTTGGCGAGCGCGGCGGTCATCCGCTTGGCGGCGAAAGGCGGCAGCTTGACCGCCTTGGCGGCGGCAAGATCGGCCGGGGCCACCTTGCCCACCTGCACCAGCGCCACCATGCCCATCGAATAATGCGGCATGCACTTGATGCCGTAGAGGCCCGGCTTGGTCACGGTCAGCACCGCTTCCTTGTTCATCATGCCCTTCATCGGCGTGGCGCCAACGGGCAGCATGTTGGGCATGGTTTCGGCATTATGGCTGGGGTTGGTCGGCTGGAACCGGATGGTGTCGCCCACCGCCGCCTTCACGAAGGACGGTTCGAACACCATGGCGCCGTCCGCGCCCTGGTTCTTCATATGGACGACGATATCCTTGGCCTGCGCCGACAGCGGCGCCAGCGTCAGAAGCGTAGCGGCGGCGATGCCGCCCAGGGTGATGCGAATGTCGGTCAAGGCTCTCTCCCAGGAAAATTGGCTTTGGCGCAAGATGACGCAGCGCGGCGGATCGCCGCAATGGGCCTTTGGTCCTAGGGCTGATCGGCTGGATGAAGGCAGGCATGGGTGGTTTGCGGACATTCGGAAATCCCTCGCCCCACCGGGGAGAGGGTTGCGCAGACTTGGCAGCTTGCTGCCTAGTCGGAGCTGGGAGAGGGGGAAGCGATCCACAGGATCGCGCGGGCCTTTGGCCCGCTCCCCCTCATCCAACTGCGCCTAACCTCGCTCCGCTCGGTAAGGCTCCGTATCCTTCTCCCTCCGAGGGAGAAGGATACGTCCGCAATTGGCCAAAAACCATTCCCCTCAAAACTCCGCCTTCACCCCCGCATACCAACGGCGCGGCGCACCCGGTCCATAGGCGCGTGGATCGGACGCATTCGGCGCCTCTTCCATCGCCACCTCCCCCACGTCGCTGAACGTCCCGAAGGTCGCATAGC
The DNA here is from genome assembly GCF_001563265.1 of Sphingobium sp. TKS. Taxonomy (NCBI): domain Bacteria; kingdom Pseudomonadati; phylum Pseudomonadota; class Alphaproteobacteria; order Sphingomonadales; family Sphingobiaceae; genus Sphingobium; species Sphingobium sp. TKS. The sequence continues at coordinate 937,342 of NZ_CP005084.1, forward strand.
GCCGGTTGAACGCATTGCGCAGTTCCCCGAACAGCGTCACTCCCGACACAAGGTCGATCCCGGCGCGCAGATTGACCACCGCATAGCCCCTCAGCCGCGGCTGATCATTCCCCTCGTCGCCAACCAGATATTGCTCCGACCGCGCAATCACATCGCCGCCGACGGACCAGCCCCGCCCCGCATAATCCAGCGACAGCGTTGCGCTATGACGCGGGATGCCGGGCAGCCGGTCGCCGGGCCGCACGAAGATCACCCCCGCTTCATCCGCCGCCGGATTGGCGGGGCTGGAAAGCGCCAGCTCATGCCGGTAGGTCGCATCGGTGAAGGCATAGCTGAAGCCGCCGGAAAAGCCGCCCCGCTTCGCCTTCAGATTGAACTCCACGCCCTGCCGCCGGGTCGCGCCGATGTTGCGGAACCAGGCCCGCCCACGAATGTCCGACGCGACATATTGAATGTCGTCGCGGTTGCGCGCGCGATAGGCCGACAGCAGCCATTCGAGCTGAAATCCACCCAGCCGCCCCTGCCCGCTCGCGCCCGCCTCCCAGCTTTTGGCGACGACCTGTCTCAGCGGCGGATCGGCGACGAAGAAATTGGCGAGGCTGCACGGCGCATTCTCATCCGCGCAGGACAGTTCAGCAGGCGTCGGCGCGCGATTGCTCTCCGCATAGCCCGCCCGAAGGCTCAGGCCTTCCGACAGCGTATAGTCGAATTCCATGCCGGGATTGAGCCGCTCGAACCGATGGTCGCCGTTGAGCGCCGTACCGATCCGATCAAGCATGACGATCGCGGCGTGATTATAGCGCAGCCCGATCTCCGCCGAGAGCCGTTCCGTCAAGGGGAGCCGGTCCTGCGCGAACACCCCCCAATAGCTGGCACGAGCCACCAGCCCGACCGGGCCGATGGCGCCATCCCGCTGCACAATGACCGGCCCCAGCTCCTCAACGCTGCGATCTTCGGTCAGCGCGCCCAATAGGGTCGAGGCGCCGAAACGGCTGCGGCTCGTGTCATAGCTCATGCCGATGGCGAGATGATTGCTACCCCCCAGCACAGGCCGTTCGTCGATGATCTGCGCCAGGGCACCCATCGCCCGGCTGTCGAGCCGCCCTCGATTGAGCACGCCATAGCCTTCGCCGCCCAGCACATCGGCAATCGCTTGGCCGCCCGCGTCCTTCAGCAGCGCCTCTTCCCCGCCATCGACGGTTTCCAGGCAGAGCAGTCCATCCCCGCACCCCTCGATATCGGCGGCATCGCCGTTCACCGTGCGCAGCTTCAACCGCTGGGCATAAAGCGTGCCCTCGATCCGCGTCCGCTCGCTCAACGCTACCCAGGGATGCAGGCTGACCCGGCCATAGCGCGCCTTGGCATTGTCCGGCCAGGTGAAGACCGCGCTTCGGTCCGCCGCCAGCAGCTCCACCGGCGCGACGCCATTGCCGGTCAGGTCGGTATCCGCGCCGACCCATTTCAGATGCAGCCCGCCCGTCGCGGTATCGAAGCCCAGATCGGCATAGCCATTATACAGCGTCGACGGCGAATGGTCGCGCCAGCCATCCTCATGACGGTACTGGAACGCGCCGAACGCGCTAAAGTCGCCCTTGCCGAAACCGCCCGCCACGCTTGCCTCCCGCGCGCCGAAGCGGCCGCCGGTCAGGCTTGCCTCCAGCCCCGGATCGCTGAGCCCCGTCTTGGTGTCGACCACCATCGCTCCGCCCAGCGCGTTGAGACCATAGACGGCGCTGCTGTCGAACAGTGTGAAGCTGCCGATGGCGGCCTCGGGCAGCAGGTCGAAGGCGACCGTATCGCCAAAGGGCTGGTTGAAGCGCGCACCGTCAAGATAGACCGCCAGCCCCTGCGCCTGCCCCTGAAGCGGCGAGGCGGTGAAACCCCGATAGACGAGATTGGGCTGCCAGGGATTGCCCTGCGCGTCCTGCAAGGTGACGCCCGCGATGGAGCGGGTGATCGCGCCCAGCAGATCGGGCGTTCCGGCGCGGTTGATGTCGGCGCCGGTCAGGCGAAGCGCATCATCGGCATCGACCGCGCCGCCCGGCGCGGTGACGATGATCGCCTGCCGCTCCGCATCGGCATCGGCGGTGTCGGCCTCTGCCCGTCCAGCCAGAAGCGCCCATGCCGTGCCCGCCAGCCACAGGCCTTTCCTCATCCCCAATCCTTTTTATCTGCCCATGAAAAGGGCCGCACCCTTGGTAGGATGCGGCCCCGCCCCGTGACATTGTTCCTAAGGTCGGATCAGAAGAACAGGATCGCCCCCGCCGCGATCGCGTCGGAACTCGCCCGGTTGCCATTATGCGCTTCCGACTTGGTGTGGACATATTCGCTGAGCAGCGTGACCCAGCTCGTCAGGCCATAGCGGACCTGCCCGACCCAGCTCGAATTCTTGTCCACAAGCGTCGGATTGGCGAGCGCGTCGGCGGCATTGGCATAGTCGAGATTGCTCTCACCATAGCTGCCGCCCACAGAGAATTTCCCGAAGCTCGCCAGCCCTTGAAGATAGAAGCCATGGCTGTCGCGCTTATTGCCCAGGCCATCGGTATCGAACAGGTTGAGCGCCGTCGTGCCAAGGCCCGAGGCATCATAATAGGTGCCGACCAGCGTCAGCGGCCCCACCGTCACCTTCGCGCCCGCATCCCAGCCCCAGCCGGTATAATCGGGGCCAGCGATCACATTATGCTTCTGCCGGATGCCCGCGGCCCAGAGGCGCGTCCCCACGCCACCGAACTTGCCGTCATAGACCAGCTTGCCCTGGAAGCCCGGCTCCTTATTGGACTCATCCGGCCCCGTCAGCGAGGAGAGCGGCTCAAAAATGCCGATGCTGGCGGTGAAGCCGCTAAGATTGGGCGTGGTATAGGTGATCTGAGGCTGGAAGTCGGTATAGATATAACCGACGCCGATCCGTCCCAGCGTCGTGTTCGACGGCGCGACATTGCCCGCCGGCGTGCCCGACGACAGTAGGGTGATGTCGTTCAATATCTGCTCCGAAGCGAACAGGCCGATGTCGCGGCCGATCTTCACTTCGCCAAAGCCGGGGCGGCCAAAGGTCAGATAGGTCTGGCGGAAATCGATGCCCGCCGTCTGAAGCCCGCGCGGATTGCCGGGGCTGTTCGCGCCGCCGCCCGAATAGCTGACGGAGTTGATGCCCGGATACATGCCGAAATGCGCGCCCACGTCCCAGCCGCCCTGGTTGGTCGTGACCTCCACCTTCAGGAAGCCGGGGAGCAAGCCGTTGCGGATGGCCGAACTGTTGCTGCCCACGGTCGCCACGCCGCCCACGACGCTGTTGGTGGCGCTGGGCGCCTCGCCGTTGTCATGGACGTAGAAGCCGTTGACCGAGCCGGAAAATTTCAGCGTCACGCCGCCCATTTCGAAGCCCACGCCACTATCGGTCATGCGAACGGTCCGCCCGCCGCCTGACGCATCGGGCGTTACCGGAGGCGCCGAAGGGGCTGCCGCCGCCTCTGCGCTCTCATTTTTCAGCAGTTCCTGATATTCATCGTCGGAGAGAATACCCTTTTCATGCAGCCGCTTCAGCAGATCGGCCGTCGTTCCCGCCATGGCTGGCGTAGCAGTCGCGCAAAGCAGCCCCATGGCCGCGCTCGCGAGGAGCAGCGTCCTTTTCATAACATCCTCCCTCTTATGTGCCGGTCAAAGCCCCCGGCGAAGGGAAGAGTGGGGCGGACAGCCTCATACTGGAAATTGGACTTAGGGCTTCCTCCCTTGGGAGGAGGGAGTTGGAAGGAAGCGAGGCGCTTGTTCTCCCCTCCCGTTTACGGGAGGGGTCGGGGGTGGGCCGCCGCGCCAGCGGCGTTCCGGCCTCACGGATGGCTCAGAAGCTCGCTGCGCTCACGCCCTCCCCTAACCCCTCCCGCTTGCGGGAGGGGAATATCAAGGAACTACCACGATCCCCCAAGGCGCGGCGCCGACCGGGATCGTTCCCGTCACCGTGGCATTGGCCAGGTCGATCACGCTCACATTGTCCGAAAGGCCATTGGCCGCATAGGCATGTCCGCCATCGCCACTCACCGCGACGTGCCACACCCGCTTGCCCACCGGCACAAAGGCCCGCACCTTGCGCGATGCCACGTCGACCAGCGCGACATGATCCGCCCGTCCCAACGCGATCACCGCCGTCTTGCCGTCGGGCGTGAAGCGGATGCCGCAGGGCAGGATGCGATGCTCCGCCACACCCGGAATGGCGAAGTGCAACGTCTCCGCCACCTTGCGCGAGGCGGTGTCGATGATCTGCACCGTGCCGCCCACCTCCGCCGCGACCCAAAGCTGTTTACCGTCCGCGGTGAATTCGACATGGCGGGGGCGCAGGTCGACGGGCGTCGCGTCGACCATCTCCCTTTTCGCCACGTCGATCCAGTTGACGACATTGTCTTCCTCCGACGTCACGGCCACCCATTGGCTGTCCGGGCTTTGCGCCACGCCCTCCGGCTCGCCGCCGACATCGACCTGGAAGGCGACGCTCCGGCTCGCCAGATCGATCGCGGTCAGCGCGGCATTATCCTCATTGGCGACGAACAGGGTCTTGCCGTCACGCGAGAGGAAGAATTGCTCGGGATCTTCGCCGGACGGCAGTTCCGCCACCACCTTGCCCGTCGCCCGCTCGATCACCTGCACCGCATGATCAGTCGACGCGCAGAGATAGATATATTTGCCGTCCTTCGACACGGTGATCCCGCGCGGCCGCCCGCCCACCGGCCAGGTCGCCACCAGCTTCGCGCTGGCCGCATCGATCACCGAGACGCTGTTGCCGCGCTCATTGGAGACATAAAGCGTCTCAGCCTGCGCGCTCATCGGGACCAGCATCAGCCCCGCCCATAGGATGCGCTTCATGTTCCTCTCCATCCTGCTCTCCTCCCAGGGCTCTATCGGGCGGGCGGCGGCTGCGGGATTGTACCAACGGCCAATAGGGGAGCAAAGCCCGTCGGCCTACACTCGCAGCCAATCAGGGGAATTACGGGTGAGGATTTCGAAGATGAATCTGGGACGCATTTCGCTGCTGGGCGCCATGGCTATCTTAGGCGCGACCACGGCAACCGGCCTGATGGCGCATGGCAATGTGACGCCGCAGGCCGTCGACACCTCCGCCCTGCCGGAAATCGGCGAGGAATGGCTGGGCAAAAACCCCTATAGCGGCAATGCCAAGGCGATCGAGATCGGCCAGTCGGCCTATGGCCAGAATTGCGCCCGCTGCCATGGGCTGGACGCGGAAAGCGGCGGCATCGCCCCCGATCTGCGCTATCTTGAGCAAGGCGAGTCCGGCGATCAGTGGTTTGTGGAGCGTTTCCGCCACGGCTCCAGCCACGATGGGAAAGTCTATATGCCACCGTTCGGGGATGTTCTGGGCCAGAAGGCCGGCTGGGCGATCCGCGCCTGGCTCGAAACCAAGTTCCAGGGCTGACGGCATGATCAGCCGGCGAAGCCTTTTGGGCGGAGCGGGCGCGGCGGTGGCGCTCGGGCTGCTGCCGGGGATGACCCATGCTGCGCCGCTGGGCAAGGTCAAGGAACTCGGCGTGCTGCGGGTGGTGGTCTATAAGGACAGCCGCCCATGGTCATGGGAGGAAGGCGGCAAGCTCGTCGGCCTCGACGTCGATCTGGCCCACGCCCTCGCCGCGAAGCTGGGCGTGCGCGCCGATGTGGCCGAGCTCGTGGCCGACGAAAGCGTGGACGACGATCTGCGCCATGGCGTGTGGAAAGGCGGATTGCTCGGCTTCGCGCCCGGCGATCTGATGCTGCACATTCCCTTCGACCGGACCTTCGCCGCGCGCAACGATCAAGTGGCGATCGTCGCGCCTTATTATCGCGAAAGCTTTCGTTTTGCGGGTACGCAAAATGTCATCGACCTGGAAGCGCCGCCGACCGGATGGCGCGGCCATCGCCTCGCCGCGGAGCTGGATTCCATTCCCGATTTCTACCTGATCGGCTCCTTCGGCGGGATATTGGCGAAGGATGTGGCGCACTATCCCAGCGGCTCCGACGCGGTGGCGGCAGTGGCGGCGGGCAAGGCCGATGCGGTGCTCGCCAGCCGGGCGCAGATCGAGGAAGGACTGCACCGGGGGGCTGCGGGCTTGACGGTGCGCAAAGGCCCGCTGCCTGCCTTCACCTCACCCGGCTGGGACATCGGCATGGCGGTCAAGGAAAATAGCCGCACTTTGGGCGACGCGGTGGAGGAGATCGTCTCCACCATGGCCGCGAGCGGCGAGATGAAGGCGCTGTTCGCGCCTTATGGGGTCGAGTGGACGCCCGCGCTGGCGGCGGGATGAAACCTGATCTTCCCCTCCCCTTCAGGAGGGGACCGAGGGGTGGGGGTGTGCCCCAAACGCCACCCCGGATAAATCGGCCAACCCTCCCCTGAAGGGGAGGGAGCCAACAAAAAAGACCGACCCAAGGTCCAATTGCTGCGCACAATGGGTGCAATAATCTGATGATGTCGGGGGCGTGTCCAACGCTCCACAACAGAGGGAGGATGGAATGAGAGGACATATGATGCGTGGCCTGTCCGGCGCCGCAATATTGACGCTGGCGATCGCCGCCGCGCCGCTTCTGGCCGAGGGGCCGACCGATGCGGACCTGATGAACGACGCGGCAACGCCCGGCGATGTCCTGACCTATGGCATGGGTCCGCAGGCGCAGCGCTTCAGCCCCTTGAAGGCCATCAACGCCTCCAACGTGTCGAAACTCGTCCCCGCCTTCGCTTCCTCGCTGGGCGGCGAAAAACAGCGCGGGCAGGAAGCCCAGCCCATCGTCTATGACGGCACCATCTACGTCACCGGCAGCTATTCGCGCGTCTTCGCCTTCGACGCGCGCACCGGCGAGGAAAAATGGCAATATGACGCCCGCCTGCCCGAAGCGATCATGCCCTGCTGCGACGTGGTGAACCGCGGCGCGGCGATCTATGGCGACAAGATCATCTTCGCCACGCTCGACGCGCATATGGTGGCATTGAACCGCCACACCGGCAAGGTCATCTGGAACAAGCAGACCGCTGACTATCAGGCCGGCTATTCCGCCACCGCCGCGCCGATGGTGGTGAAGGGCAAGGTGATCTACGGCAACTCCGGCGGCGAGTTCGGCATTGTCGGCGCGGTGGAAGCCCGCGACGTCAACACCGGCGAACTGGTCTGGCGCCGCCCGACGATCGAGGGTCATATGGGCACGCTCGGCGGCAAGGATAACGGCATCACCGGCAAGACCAACGCAAGCTGGACCGGCGACCTGTGGAAGACCGGCGGCGGCGCGACCTGGCTGGGCGGCACATACGACCCGGAAACCAACCTGCTTTTCTTCGGCACCGGCAACCCCGCGCCCTGGAACAGCCATTTGCGCCCCGGCAACAATCTCTACACCAGTTCGACCCTCGCCATCGATCCCGACACCGGCGTCATCAAATGGCATTATCAGACCACGCCGCATGACGGCTGGGACTTCGATGGCGTGAACGAGTTCATTCCCTTCGACGCGACGATCAACGGCAAGCCGATGAAACTCGGCGCAAAGGCCGACCGCAACGGCTATTTCTTCGTGCTCGACCGCACCAACGGCAAGTTCATCAGCGCCAACAAGTTCGTCATGCAGACGACCTGGGCCAATGGTTACGACAAGGGCGGCAAGCCCAACACGATCGAGGCTGGCCGCCCCGGCGCGCCGACCACGGAAAAGGGAAAGCCGGTCTTCGCGTCCCCCAGCTTCCTGGGCGGCAAGAACTGGATGCCCATGGCCTACAGCCAGGACACCGGCCTGTTCTACGTGCCCAGCAACGACTGGGGCATGGACATCTGGAACGAACCGATCGCCTACAAGAAGGGCGCGGCCTATCTGGGCGCGGGCTTCACCATCAAGCCGATTGCGCAGGATCATATCGGCGCGCTGCGCGCCATGGACCCCAAGACCGGCAAGATCGTCTGGGAATATAAGAACAAGGCGCCGCTCTGGGGCGGGGTGCTGTCGACGGCGGGCAACCTCGTCTTCACCGGCACGCCAGAGGGCTATCTGAAGGCCTTCGACGCCAAGACCGGGCAGGAATTGTGGAAGTTCCAGACCGGCTCGGGCGTGGTGGGCAGCCCCGTGACCTGGGAACAGGATGGCGAGCAATATGTCGCCGTCATGTCCGGCTGGGGCGGCGCGGTGCCGCTGTGGGGCGGCGAGGTCGCCAAGAGCTTCAAGGACATCAATCAGGGCGGTTCGCTCTGGGTGTTCAAGCTGCCTAAGTAAAGGATAGTAAGATGATCGTCATGGGACGCGGCAATCATGTGCAGAATGTTGCGGCACTTCCGCCCGGCGCGATGCGGCTTGCCTCATCCCATGACTTGTCCGATTATCCGGGCCGAGGGGTGGGCCACATAATGAGCGATGAGCCGATCATGGAACGCGTGCTGATCGTCGACGATCACCCCCTTGTGCGCGACGGGCTGCGCAGCGTCATCGCGATCAGCTTCGACAATATCGAGATTTTCGAGGCGGCGACGCTCGACGAAGCCGTCGCCACGCTGGAAAAGCAGGACAATTTCGACCTGATCCTCCTCGACCTCAACATTCCCGATGTCCGCCGCCTTGATGGCCTGAAACTGCTGCGGGATCGTTTCCCGATCCTTCCCGTGGTGATGGTTTCAGGCGCCTTCGACCGCGCTATCGTACAGGAGGCGCTGGCCGCGGGCGCGGCGGGCTTCATTCCCAAGTCGTTGAAGCGCAGCGCCATCGTGGATGCGCTGCATCGCGTGGTGTCGGGGGAAATCTACCTGCCCGAAGCCATGGGCGAGAGCGTCGCGCCAACGGCGGAGGAGGATGAGATCAGCCGCCGGATCGACAGCCTGACGCCGCAGCAGAAGACGGTGCTGGCGCATCTGGTGCGCGGGCGGCTCAACAAGCAGATTGCGCATGATCTGGGCGTGTCGATGACCACCATCAAGGCGCATGTGTCGGCCATCCTCCAGAAGCTGGGGGTGCTCAGCCGGACGCAGGCGGTGATCAAGGCCAATCAGGTGCATTTCCGGGCGGATTAGGGCGGATTCCCGACTAGATCGTGTAGCCGTTAAGCAATACGTGCTCCTGCGCAGGCAGGAGCCCAGTTCAGACGGCAGGCCTGGGCTCCTGCCTGCGCAGGAGCACGGAAATGTCCGGGCCGACATGCGCCCTACAATATTAAGCGCCAGTCTCGCCTCGACGGAAAGTCCCGTAGCAGGACAGGAAAGTCCGATCCCACCCGCTTTTACCGGGCCATACCGCATATGGGTGATGTGCGAAAAGCCAAGGCTCTTTAGTCCAGCGGCGAGTCTGTTGGGGGAATTTCGCTGTTGGTTTCCGGTCGTTGGTGGCGGGGTTTGTTGCTGGGCGCGTCGATCTTGTCGGCTCCGGCAAGGGCCGAGACGTTCGAGCAGGTGCTTGAGCGTGTCGCCGCCGCGCATCCCAGGATCGTCGCCGCGCAGCAATTGACCCGTGCCGGACGCGCGGATGTGCGCGCTGCGAAATCCAGTTACCGGCCGCAATTCGGGGTGGAAACCGATCTGGGGTGGGATGACGGCAATAGCAGCCGGTCGTCCGGTTTCGCCCTGTTGCCGGAAGCAAAGGTCAGCCAGCTTGTCTATGACGGCGGACGCACTCCAGCGGAAATCCGGCGGCGGCGGTTGCGGGTCGACCTGCTGGGGGTGCAGGAGCAGGCGGCGCTGGCGGATCTGTCGCAACAGCTCGCCGCCGCCTGGATCGACCATGCGCGGGCAGCGGAACTGATCGACATCGGCACGCAGCAAGTGGCGGCGCTGGAAGCGCTGGACCGGCTGGTGGTGGAGATTGCGAGCTTCGACCGGGGCCGTGCTTCCGATGTGGTGATGGTGGAATCGCGGCTGGAGCAAGCACGCACCGCGCTCCAGACGCGGGAGATCACGCTGGCCGAGGCGCGGGGGCGCATTCGCGAAGTGTCCACTTTGCCGGTCGAACCGCAGGGAAGCGTGCCGGACATCGCCGGAGCCCTGCCTGAAACGGCGGAAAATGGCGAGGCGATGGCGGCAGGCAGTCCCGCCGTGCGCAGCGCCGATATCGAGGTCGCGGAAAATGCCGAGGCGGTAAAGGGCACGCGCAACTGGTGGTTGCCGCAATTGGCGCTGGAGGGCGCACGCACGTCCGAGCGGACGGTGGAAGGCGACACCCGGCTGTTCAACGGCTTTGCGGTGCGGTTACGCGCCAGCGCCCTGCCCTTCGACAGCGGCGGCGGGCGGGCGCGGCATGAAGCGGCCAGGGCGGAACTGGAGTCGGCGGAGTCCAGCGCGACGCTGGCCCGGACTTCTCTGGGCGCGCAAGTGCGGCGGCTCTGGACATTCCAGGCGCAGCGGCGGGCGCGGCTACCTTCGCTCGCGGGGCTGATCGCGCGGGCGGATGATGCGCGTAATATCGTGTTCGAACAGTTCCGGCTGGGGCGGCGGACCATTCTCGACCTGCTGGGTTATGAGCTGGAGCGGTTCAATGTGCGCGCCCAATTGGTGAACGAACGCTTCGATATTGCGCAGACGCAATATCAACTGATGGGCGTGCTGGGGCGCATCTATCCGGCGGTCGTCGGGGGGCCAATGATCGGGCCGGGGGCAAGGCCATGACGGAGTTGGTGGCCGTGACTTCCCTGGCCGATGCGCTGGCCCGCTGCCTGGACTTGCGCGGGCATGGGGTGAGCGCGGCGGTGCTGCGCGCCGCGATCGGGACCAGCGGCGATCCCGAGGACATGCTGCGCAGCCTTGCCGAACTGGGCATCCGCGCCAGCGCCATCGGGGCGCGGGCGGTGACCGACGATCTGCTGCCGGTGGTCGCCTTGCTGGCCGATGGGCTGGTGCTGGTGGCGGTCCGGCGGGACGGCGATGTGCTGATCGACGCGGCGGGGGTCGGCATCGGCGTGGATGAGGTGAAGCGGTGCATCGCCTTTGCGCCGCCGACCGCTGTGGACGGACGCGCCGACGATCTGGTGGCGGCGCAGGGCAGCGGCTGGTTCTGGCCGGTGCTGTGGCGGCATCGCCGCTATTTTTACGAGGCGGCGGCGCTGTCGGCGGTGATCAACCTGCTCTCGCTCGCCGGGATCATCTTCATGATGACGGTCTATGACCGCATCCTGCCAAACCTCGCCTTCGTGACGCTATGGTCGTTGCTGGCGGGGGTCGCGATCGCCTGCCTGTTCGAGTTCGTGTCGCGGACCATTCGCAGCCACGCGCTGGACGCGGCGGGCAAGAAGATCGACCTGATATTGGGCGACGCCGTGTTTTCGCGGGTGCTGGCGACGCGGCTGGAGGCGCGGGCGCAATCCTCCGGCGCCTTCGCCAATGTGCTGAAGGAGTTCGAATCCGTTCGCGGCTTCGTGACCAGCGCGACGTTGACGACCATTGCCGATTTGCCTTTCGCGCTGCTGTTCCTGACCGTTTGCGCGATGATCGGTGGGGCTTTGGTCGCGGTGCCGTTGCTGGCCTTCCTCATCGTGCTCGCCCTGTCGCTGCTGGTGCAGATTCCGATGGCGAAGCTGGCGCGCGAGAATTTGCGCGAGGCGGCAGTGCGGCACGGCACGGTGATCGAGAGCCTGGAAGGGCTGGAGACGCTGAAAGCCCTGCGCGCCGAAGGGCGGATGCGGCGGCGGCATGAGATTTCCAGCGGCTTCATCGCGGACCGGGCGCTGGCCAGCCAACGCTGGTCCAATCTGGCGCTCAACATCACCATTGCCGTGCAGCAGATCGGCTCGGCGGTCCTGCTCGCCTGGGGCGTCTATCTGGCGAGCATCGGCCAGACCACGGCGGGCGCGCTGGTGGCCTGCGTGCAGCTTTCCAGCCGGTCCCTGGCGCCGCTGGTGACGCTCTCCTCGCTGGCGGTGCGGTTTCAACAGGTGCGGTCGGCTTTGGCGAGCCTGAACCAGATCATGGCCCTGCCGCTGGACCGCGATCCCAGCCGCCATTTGCTGTCCAGCGATGCGTGGCGCGGCGATGTGGAGCTGCGCCATGTTAGCTTTTCCTATGAGCAGGGCGCGCAACCGGCGTTGAACGACGTGTCGTTGAGCATCAAGCGCGGCGAGAAAGTCGCGATCCTCGGGCGGATCGGCAGCGGTAAGTCGACCCTGCTGCGGATGCTGGCGGCGCTCTACCGGCCGCAGGAGGGGCAGGTCTTTCTCGACGGCGTCGACATGACCGCCATCGAGCCTGCCGATATTCGCTCTACCCTGCTGCTGGTCGGGCAGGATGCGCGGCTGTTTCATGGGACGTTGCGCGACAATCTGCTGGTGGGGGCGCCGCAGGCGAGCGACCAGCGGCTGTTGCAGGTGGCGGAGGCTACCGGGGTGACGGCGCTGGCGGGCGCGCATCCACTGGGGTTCGACCGGGGGGTCGGTGAGCGCGGCGACACGCTGTCGGGCGGGCAACGCCAGACCGTGGCGGTCGCGCGCTCGCTCATGGCAGAGGCGGCCGTCACTTTGTTCGACGAGCCGACCTCCGCCATGGATCAGCAATCGGAGGCGGAGGTGCTGCGCAGCATCGCCGCCTTGAGCGAGCGCGGGGCGGGCTATGTGATCGTGACGCACAAAAATTCTATCCTGCCGCTAGTCGACCGCGTGATCATCATGGATGCCGGACGGGTCATTGCCGACGGACCCCGCGACGCGGTGCTGCAAGCGCTGTCCGAGGGCAAGGTGAGGTCGGCGGCATGACGATGCTCTCTGCCCTGCGTTCGCCATTGGCGGTGGCCGAGGTGCGGGACCGGCATCCGGGCTGGCTGGTCTTTTCCCTGTTGCTGCTGGCTTTGCTGGCGACGTTGCTGGTCTGGGCGCGCTTCGCCGTGCTGGAGGAAGTGACCACCGGCGCGGCGCAGATCGTGCCGTCGGGCAAGGTGCAGACGATCCAGAGCCTGGAGGGCGGCATCGTCTCCGCGCTCAAGGTGCATGAAGGCGACCTTGTGGAAGCGGGCCAGCCGCTGATCGTGATCGATCCGACGCGGGCGGAATCCTCCTTCAACGAGATGGAACGACGGCGGCGGTCCCTGCTGGCGAGCGCGGCGCGCTTGCGGGCGGAGGCGAGCGGGTTGTCGCTTTCCTTCCCGAAGGAGATATCCGGGGATGCCGACCTGATCCGCTATGAGACGGAGACGTACCACGTGCGGCGGGCGGCGGTGGATCAGTCGACGGCGGCGCTGTCCGGATCGATCGCGCTGATGCGGCGGGAATTGGGGATTACCGCGCCCATGGCCGCGCGGGGGCTGGTGCCGGAGGTCGACGTGCTGCGCCTGCGCCGCCAGATCAACGACGCGCAGATGCAGATCAGCGATCGCACCAACCGCTACCGCGCCGATGCCGGGACGGAGCTGTCCAAGGTGGAGAGCGAGCTGTCGCAGGTGTCGGAGGTCGTGACCGGGCGGCGCGACGCGCTGAACCGCACGGTGCTGCGCGCGCCGGTGCGGGGCACGGTCAAGAATGTGCAGGTGACGACGATCGGCGGCGTGGTGCAACCGGGCGCGGCGATGCTGGAGATCGTGCCGTTCCGCGACGTGCTGCTGGTGGAGGCGAAGATCAGACCGTCCGACGTCGCGTTCATCCGGCCGGGGCAGGACGCGACGGTGAAGCTCGCCGCCTATAATTACCTGGTCTACGGATCGCTGAAGGGCAGGGTCGAGACGATCAGCCCCGACACGCTGCGCGAGGACCGCAAGCCCAACGAGGAAGCCTTTTACCGGGTGCTGATCAGCACCGGGCAATCCTCGCTGGTCCATGACGGCAGGCCACTGCCCATCATTCCCGGCATGACCGGCACGGTCGAGATACTGACCGGGCGGCGGACGGTGTGGGACTATTTCCTGCGGCCGGTACTGAAGATCGAGGAAGCGTTCCGGGAACGCTGAAAACCATTCACGGACAATATGTAACAGGGGAGTTCCGCAATGAAGATCGTAGCGAAGATTTCGACCAAGGGCGGAAAGCTGGTCCGCACGATCGCCCTGGGCAAGGGCACGAATGTGCTGACCGCGGACAAGGACGCCCTTGTTGCCATCATCGATGAAGCCACCGGCAAGGCGGTCAACGGCGCCCATTATGTGCGGCACGGCGGCGAAGTGACGGTGCAGGTGCCCGATGCCGCCTTTGCCGAGGCCGGGAACGGGATCAGCCAGGCGGCGGGCGCGGCGCAGGATGCTGCGGCGGCTCCGGCGGAGGCAGCGCCTTCCGCTCCTGCGGCCAGTGAAGGCGCAGGCGGCGGCAACGGGCTGATCTTCGGCGTGCTGGGCGGTCTGGCGGCGGTCGGCGGCATTGCCGCTGCGGCGGGCGGCGGCGGCGGCAAGGCCAAGGACACGACCGCGCCTGTCGCGCCCACCGGCCTGGCGCTGGCGGCGGCGGACGATAGCGGCAGCTCCAGCAGCGACCGGATCACCAAACAGACCAGCGCGCTCACCATCACCGGCACGGCGGAGGCCGGGGCCACGGTGACGCTGCGGGACGGCAGCACGGTGCTCGGCACGGCGACTGCGGGCAGCGGCGGCGCATTCAGCATCGATGTGTCGCTGGGCGAAGGAGCGCACAGCATAACCGCGACGGCGACCGATGCGGCCGGGAATGTGGGGACGGCGTCCTCCGCTCTGGCGATCACGGTCGATACGACCGCGCCGGCGGTGGCGATCAGTGCCGTACCTGCCGCCTTGGTGGCGGGGCAGACGGCGACGGTGACCTTCAGCTTCAGCGAAACGCCCGCCGGGTTCGACGCGAGCGACATCAGCGTTTCGGGCGGGACTTTGAGCAATCTCGCCGTTTCCCCCAGCAACGCCAATGTCTATACGGCGACGCTGACGCCGACGGGCGCGGTCGCCATCTCGGTCGCGGGCGGTGCCTTTACCGATGTGGCGGGCAATGCGAGCGGGGCCGCTTCGTTGAACGTCGCTTTCGATCCGGGCGCGAGCGGTGCGGCCATTGACGGCTATATCGCAAACGCGCTGGTGTTCCGCGATGCCGATGGCGACGGCGTCTGGGACCATGAGAGCTTCACCGACGGCAACAATAATGGGGTACGCGACGCGGGCGAGGCCTTTGTCGACGCCAATGGCGACGGCCTGTTCACCGCCGAATATTACACCACGACCGACGCACAGGGCAATTTCAGCGGCCTGTTCGGCACCGGCCAGATCGTGCTGACGCCTCTGATCGCAGGCGACGGCACCAACCTATCGCGCGATATTTCGACCGGCATCGCCTTTACCGGCCAATTGAGCGCGCCGGACGGGTCGAGCGTCGTCACGCCGCTGACCACCATCGTCGCCGCGCTGGCGGGCGCGGGTGCGAATGCCACGCAGATCGCCAATGCTGAAGCGCAGGTAAAGGCGGCGCTGGGCCTGGACGCCGCGCTGAACCTTGGCAGCTATGATCCGATCGCCGTCGTGGCGGCATCGACCGACAGCGCCGCGCTCGCCAATGCGGTGGCGGTGCAGAAGGCGGCGATCCAGGTCGCCAACATCCTGTCGGTCATGGCCAGCGCCAGCGAGGCGGCGGGCAGCGGCGCGCAGGCGGGACTGGACGCCGCCGTCACCGCCATTGCAGGCCAGGTCGCAGGCGGCAGCGTCGACCTGACGAGCAGCGCGGCCATCGGCCAGATCGTGCAGGCCGTCGCGGCGGCAAGCGGGACCGGCATCACAGCGCAGGCCGCCGCGATCAGCAGTTCGCTCGCGAGCGTCAATCTGAGCATCGCGCAGGCCAGCGGCAGCAGCGCGGTCGACACGCTGACGGCGGTCGCCACCTCGCAAATCGTGGCGCAGGAAACTTTGGCGGGCGAAGTGAGCACGGCGGTCGGCGGCGGCGCTGCTCTCAACAGCACCGCCTATCAGGGCGCAGCGCTGGCGGAGAAGATCGATGACGCCTCGACCCAGGTGCAGGTGATCGTGCCCACCCCGCCAACGGCAGGCGCCCTGGGTGCGCCCGACCGGCCGGTGGTGGACGACGGCGCGCGCATTTCGGCGGCGGAAGCGGCCGACGGCGTGGTCGTGTCGGTGGGCCTCGGCTCCGGCAGCGGCGTGGCGGCGGGCGATACGCTGCGCCTGATGATCGGCGGCACGGAGGTCAAGGCGGTTACCCTCAGCGCCGGAGACATTGCCAGCCGCACCGTCAGCATTGCGCTGGCGGCGAGCGATCTGGGCGCGGACGGCGCCAAGTCGATCACGGCGGGCTTCGTATCGACGGCTGGCCTCGCGGGCGCTGTATCGCTGCCCGCCGCGGTGACGCTCGACACCACGCCCCCCGCGGCGCCAACTGCGCTGGCGGCAACGGAAGGACCGCTGCTGACCGGCGGCGAAGCGGCGAACGGCACCAGCATCACCGGCACGGTCGAGGCGGGCAGCAATGTGACGCTGACCCTCACCAACGGCGCGCAGACGCTGGTCAAGCAGGCGGTGGTGACGGGCACGGCCTTTTCCGTGGCGCTGTCCGCTGCGGAGATCGCGCAACTGGGCGAAGGCACGGTGCGCTATTCGGCGGTGGCGACCGATACGGCGGGCAACAGCAGCGCGCCCTCCCCGACCGGCCATTATTTCTACACGACGGAAACCATCGTCGACCCGAGCACGCGCATCGACGGCGTCGGCGCCCGCATCGAAGCCGATGACGAGGAAAATGCGCTGCGCCTGACCGCGCTGCCGGGCGGCGGCTTTGCGGTCAACTGGACGGTCGATACCAATGGCGACGGCGATGTCGATGGCCTCGCCATCCAGCGCTTCGCCGCCGACGGCAGCAAGGATGGCGGCATCATCCTGTTGCGGGGGATTTCCCAGCAACTGATCGACAGCGAAAGTGACGAGCAGGCCTTCGACGTGCAGGCGTTGGCCAATGGCGGCTATGCGCTGACCTATTCGCTGGCGCTGGAGGATGTGGGCCGGCCGGCGGCTTTCAACCCGCAATCGACCGGGACCATCCTTGTCGGCGTGCCGACCGATATCTTCATCCAGGCGGCCCCCGCCAATGCGGTTTTCGCGCTGGCCGGGCTGGGCACGGACGGACAGGCCAGGACGGTCACGCTGACCCCGGTCAATGGACGCGTAGAGGTCACGCAGGCGATGCTCGACCTGTTCGCGATCGACAACCGCCTGACCCTGACGGTCGGCGGCCTCACCACCGGGCAGACCGCCAATGTCTTAATCAATGCGCTGGAGGATTGGCATTATGATCCGGCGGCGGCGCTGGAGCAGATCAGCGTCAGCCGCGCGGTGACGAACGGCGTCGGCGTGCTCGCCACGCCCACGGGCCATCCTGAAGGCTTCCATATCGACGCCGTCGTCGGCACGCCAACCTTCGTCAACATACAGATCACTCCCAATGGCGGATCGATCATCGACATCAGCGGCGTGACCGGCGCCATTCAGCTTTCCAATGGCGCGATCCAGATCAACGGCGTGGTCGCGGACGCGAACGGCATCTATCATGTGCCGCAGGCGCTGCTCGATCAGCTCGCCGGCCATGATTATCAGGCGATATTGATCGTCGGTGGGCTGACCAACGGGTCCACCATCACCGGCACGATCGACGTGCGCGAGCCGGTTGCCGTGCCCGAAGGCGTGTTCGTCCAGACCTTCGACGCGCAGGGCCAGTCGGTCAACGAAAGCGCGCGGCTGGATGGCGCGGAATCGCGCTTCTACAGCGATGATGAGGATAATGGCGTGCGCGTCACGCCGCTGTCGGGCGGCGGCTTCGTCGTCAACTGGGTGGTCGACGCCGATCATGACGATCAGGGCGACGGCTTTGCGGTGCAGCGCTTCGCCGCCGACGGCAGCAAGGTCGGCGGCGTCGTGCTGTTGCAAGGCATCGCGCAGCAATTGATCGACTATGCCGCGGATGAGGATGTCGCCTTCGACCTGCAGGCGCTGGACGATGGCGGCTATGTGTTGGCCTATTCGCTGGCCCGGCCGGAGGTGGGGCAGTCCGTGACCTTCAGCTCGTCGCTGACCGGCGTGCCGATCATCGGTGAGCCCACGAACATCTATCTGAGCAACGCGCCCGCCAACGCCAGCTTCGCCCTGACCGGCCTTGGCATGGACGGGCTGGCCAAGTCGGTGGCGGTGACCGTGGTCGACGGAGAGATCGCGATCACCCAGGCGATCCTCGATCAATTCTCCATCGACCATCGCCTGTCGCTGACGGTCTCTGGCCTGACGAGCGGGCAGACCGTCAGCGCCAGCATCTATGCCGAGGAAGTGCAGCAATATGATCCGGCGGCGGTGCTGCAACAGGTCAGCGTCAGCCGGCAGGTCGCAGGAAACGGCGTGGGCACGATCGTGCTGCCGGGCAGCAATGCCGAAGCCTTCCATATCGACAGCAGCTCCGGCCCGGCGAGCGGCGTCACCTTGCTGCTGACGCCCAGCGGCGGCGCCTTCATCGACCTGACGGGCATCGCCAACGCGACCCGGCTGGCCAGCGGCATCATCGTCATCACCAATATGACGGCGGATGCAGGCGGCAATTATGCCGTGCCGCAGGCGTTGCTCGATCAGTTGGCGGGGCATGATTATCAGGCATCGCTGAATGTCGCGGGCCTGACCGCCGGTTCCACCATCACCGGCACGGTCAGCGCGCGCACGCCGCATCTGCTGCCCGAGGGGCTGTTCGTCCAGACCTTCGACGCCAATGGCGTGGCGGGGGTCGATACCGGCCAGCGGCTGGACGGCCCGGACAGCCGGATTTCGGGCGATGACGAGGATAATCCGCTGCGCGTCACGCCCCTGACCGGCGGGGGCTTTGCCGTCAGTTGGGTGGTCGATGTCGACGGCGACGATCAGGCCGACGGGCTTGCGGTGCAGCGCTTCGCCGCAGACGGCAGCAAGTCGGGTGGCGTCGTGCATCTGCAGGGCATCGCGTCGCAGCTTAGCGACGCCGACGGCGATGCCGTTTCCTTCGACCTTCAGGCGCTCGACAATGGCGGCTATGCGCTCAGCTATGTGCTGGAACCCGAGGAGGTCGGACGCCAGATCGTCTTCACGCCCCAGCTCACCAGCACCGCGATCGTCGGGCAGCCGGTCGATCTCTATGTCGGGTCGGCCCCCGCCAATGCCAGCTTCGCGCTGGTGGGCCAGGGCAATGACGGATTGTCGAAGACGATCGCCCTGACCGTTGTGGACGGCACCGTCCAGATCGATCAGGCGATCCTCGACCAGTTCGCGCTGGACAACCGCCTGACGCTGACGGTCAGCGGCCTCACCACCGGGCAGAATGCGACCGTCCATGCCTATGCGCTGGAGGATCAGCGCTATGACCCCACGGCAGGGCTGCATGATGTGGCGAGCAGCCTTCAGGTCGGGCCGGGCGGCTTCGGGGTCATCGCGACCGGCGCCGGTCATGCCGAGACGTTCCACATCGACTCCATCGCCGGTACGCCGACCACGCTGTTGCTGCAGGTGACGCCCAACGGCGCGACATCGATCGACCTGAGCGGCATCGCCAATGCGACCACCCTGCCCACGGGCGCGATCAATATCAGCGGGCTGACGGCGGACGCCAGCGGCCTCTATCATGTGCCGCAGGCGCTGCTCGACCAGTTGGCGGGGCATGACTATCAGGCGATCCTGATCGTCGGCGGCCTCACCGCCGGGTCCACCATCACCGGCACGATCAGCGTGCGGGAGCCGGTGGACGTGCCCGAAGGCGTGTTCGTCCAGACCTTCGACGCCAATGGCGTGGCGATCAGCGCCGACCTGCACCTGACCGGCACGGCGGGGACCGACCTGTTGCTGGGCGATGTCGGCAATGACCTGCTGAACGGGCTGGACGGCAATGACCTGCTGGACGGCGGCGCGGGCACCGACACGCTGACCGGCGGGGCCGGAGCCGACCTGTTCATCCTGGAAGCGCCCCATGGCCAGACGCTGTCGGTGGCCGACCTGATCACCGATTTCCAGGCCGGGGTCGATCATCTGCGGCTGCCCGACAGCGTGACCTTCGCCAGCCTCCAGATCGTGCAGGGTGACCCCACGGCCAATGGCGGCGGCAGCAGCGAAAGCCTGATCATCGACGGCGGCAGCGGCGACATATTGGCGCGGTTGACCAATGTGGATGCGGCGGCGATCACCCAGGCATCCTTCGCCTGACCGGGACCGGCCCGCAGCGCCCCGGCGCTGCGGGCCGGCGCATATTGGGTCCGGCTGTAACCGTCATGGGCAAATGGTCGGGGCAGCCGGACCCGGAAATCGCGCCATTGGGGGGATGGCGCGATGCCACCGCCTCCCCGAGCGGTCAGCGGCGGCGCCATCCTAAACTGGCGGCCCGCGCCCGGCATCTGCGCAACATGCTGATCCGCCAGCGATTCAGGGCAAGGGCCGATGCCCCTTTGGAGGCATTGACGAACGCCTTCGCCCGCGCATCGGCATGGCCCCATGATGATTGGTTATCGGCGCTAAATCTGCTATTCCTTGTCCATTGGATGGCATTGGCCAGACCCGCCGCCCGCCCCAGTGCCGGCATCCTTTTCCGGCACCGCGCCTGACGCCCGGCTGACCATGTCTTCAGGCGTAGGCCGATGGAGGATGTCATGGCGATTTCCCAAAGATTGCGCGGCTATCTGGACCGCTGCGGCACGCGATTCGACGAATGGCCGCATGAGCCCGCCACCGAAATGGCCCGGGCAGCGCAGGCGGCGCATGTCCCCGGAAGACAGGTCGCCAAAGCCGTGCTGGTGCAGGCGGGCGACGAATATATGCTGGCGGTGCTGCCCTCCTCCAAGCATGTGAGCTTCAACTTCCTGCAGCAATGGCTGGCGCGCGACGTGGCGCTGGCGGAGGAGCATACGGCGGCGGCTCTGTTCCCGGACTGCGAACTGGGCGCGATCCCGCCGGTGGGCGCGGCCTTCGGATTGAAGACGATCATCGACGACGACATGCTGATGGATCAGGATGTCTGGTTCGAGGGCGGCGATCATCATACGCTGGTGCATATGAATGCGGAAAACTGGCGGCGGCTGCAAAAGGGCGCCGGGCATTTCGCGTTCAGTATATAGAGATGAAAAGTTGTCCCCCTCCCGCAAGCGGGAGGGGTTAGGGGTGGGCGCGAGCAAAGCGAGCTTCTGCCCTATCGGCTGGGGCAGAACGCCGCTGGCGCGGCGCCCACCCCGACCCCTCCCGCTTGCGGGAGGGGAGTTATGTTCCCCCTCTCATGCAATAAATTCCACACTGTTATCGGAAAAATAACATGGCCTGCCATGTTCCCCCCTCGCCGGGCATGGCCTAGAATCCCGGTCCCGGAGAAGCTGAAAGGAATCGTGCAATGGACGCAAAGACGAGCAATGATCCGCTGGCCTGCCCGATGAAGGAACCGGCCGCGCTGCGATCCCTGCTGGGACGCACCAATCGCGACTGGTGGCCCAATCAGCTCTCGCTCGACATCCTTCAGCAGAACGGCCTGTCGGGCAATCCGCTGGGCGACGATTTCGACTATGCGGCGGCGTTCAAGTCGCTCGATTACGACGCGGTGAAGAAGGATCTGACGGCGCTGATGACCGACAGCCAGCCCTGGTGGCCGGCGGATTATGGCCATTATGGCCCCTTCTTCATCCGCATGGCCTGGCATTCGGCGGGCACCTACCGCACCGGCGACGGGCGCGGCGGCGCCTCTTCCGGCTCGCAGCGCTTCGCGCCGCTCAATAGCTGGCCGGACAATGCCAATCTGGACAAGGCGCGCCGCCTGCTCTGGCCGGTGAAGCAGAAATATGGCCAGGCGCTGAGCTGGGCGGATTTGATGATCCTGGCGGGCAATGTCGCCATCGAGTCGATGGGCGGGCCGGTCTTCGGCTTCGGCGGCGGCCGCGCCGACGTGTTCGAGCCGGAAAAGGACGTGTATTGGGGCACGGAGGAGCTTTGGGTCAACCAGCCCGGCAACCAGACCCGCATTCAGCCCGACAGGAACATGGTGCTGGAAAGCCCGCTGGCCGCGATCCAGATGGGCCTCATCTACGTCAATCCCGAAGGGCCGGGCGGCAATCCCGATCCGCTGCAATCGGCGCGGGACATTCGCGAAACCTTCCTGCGCATGGGCATGAACGATGAGGAGACCGTCGCGCTGACGGCGGGTGGCCATACGTTCGGCAAGGCCCATGGCGCGGGCGACGCATCGAAGATCGGCAGGGAACCGGAGGGCGCCGACATCGCGCAGCAGGGGCTGGGCTGGCAGAGCGGCTATGAAAGCGGCGTGGGCGATCACACCATCACCAGCGGCATCGAAGGCGCGTGGACGCCCACGCCCCGGACCTGGGACCACAGCTTCTTCCACATGCTGCTCGACTATGAATATGAACTCGTCAGGAGCCCGGCGGGCGCCCAGCAGTGGCAGCCGGTGAACCAGAAGCCGGAGGACATGGCGCCGGGCGCGCACAGCCCCGACAGGCGCGTGCCGACGATGATGACCACGGCCGACATGGCGTTCAAGATGGACCCGGAATATCGGAAAATCTCCGAGCGGTTCCGCAACGATCCGGCGGCGTTCGAGGATGCCTTCGCCCGCGCCTGGTTCAAGCTGTGCCATCGCGACATGGGGCCGAAGGCGCGCTATCTCGGCCCCGAAGTTCCGGCCGAAGACCTGATCTGGCAGGATCCTATCCCGCCCGTCGACCATGTGCTGGTCAATGCGGCGGACATCGCCTCGCTCAAGCAAAAGATATTGGCATCCGGCCTTGGCGTGAGGGAACTGGTGCAGACGGCCTGGGCGTCGGCCTCGACCTATCGCGGTTCGGACCATCGCGGTGGCGCCAATGGCGCGCGCATTCGCCTCGCCCCGCAAAAGGACTGGGACGTGAACCAGCCCGAACAGCTCTCCCGCGTTCTGACCGCGCTGGAGAAGATCAAGGCCGAGTTCGACGGCGCGGGCGTGAAAAAGATCTCGTTGGCCGACCTCATCGTGCTGGCCGGATCGGCGGCGATCGAAAAGGCGGCGAAGGACGGCGGGCGCAGCATTGAGGTGCCCTTCACTCCGGGCCGCACCGACGCGACGCAGGAACAGACCGACGTGCAGAATTTCGAGCCGCTGGAGCCGAAAGTCGACGGCTTCCGCAACTATCTGCCCGTACCGTTCAACGTTCCGGTCGAGGAACTGCTGATCGACCGCGCCCAATTGCTGACGCTCAGCGCGCCGGAAATGACGGTGCTGGTCGGCGGCCTGCGCGTACTGGGCGCCAACCATGGCGGGTCGCAGCATGGCGTGTTCACGGACAGGCAGGGGACTCTCAGCAACGACTTCTTCGTCAACCTGCTCGACATGGGCACGGCGTGGAAGGAAGTGGAGGGGCAGAAGGATCTGTTCACGGGCACCTGCCGCGATACCAACCAGCAGAAATGGACCGGCACACGGGTCGATCTGGTGTTCGGATCCAATTCGCAGCTCCGCGCCTTGTCGGAGGTTTACGCCTCCGCCGATGCGGGCGACAAGTTCGTGAAGGACTTCGTCACGGCCTGGACCAAGGTGATGGACGCCGACCGCTTCGACCTGGCGGCTTGATGGTTGGGAAGGCCGCTCCTTCGGGGGCGGCCTTTGCCAATCGGACTAGAACTTTTCGCTTAATTGAGCTTGCGTAACTTTCATGCGACACTGCCGCCCGCAGTGATGCGGGAGATTCGCTGTGCATGATCATCTGAAAGACGCTGCCGAAGCGGCCAATCTGACGGACGAACAGCTCGTCGCGATCCGCCGCAAGATCGGTGATCCGAAACATCCGACCGGGTTCGAACAGGCTGTTCTGGACGAAATGGAACGGCGGCATCTGGCCCCTTCCTAATCCTTCCTGCGCTACGCGTGGGGAGGATTAAGTTGTTCCCGACCTCCAATATCCTATTTCAACATCGTCCGCAGCAGCGCGCGCAATTGGGCGGGCTTGACCGGCTTGCCCAGCAGGGGAATGCCCCAACCGTCCAGCTTCGCCTTCAATTCCTCGCCCCGGTCGGCGGAGATCATCACCGACGGCACCACCCGCCCGAAATGGCCGTGCAGCCGCTCGATCACGGTATCGCCCGTCTCGCCGTCGTTCAGATGATAGTCGACCAGGATGATGTCGGGCGCCCCGTCCCCGGCAAAGGCGGCCACCGCCTCATCGAAACCCGCCGCCGTCGTCACCGTGCAGCCCCAGCCGCCCAGCAGCGTCGACATGCCGGTCTGGATCGCCCGCTCATTGTCGATCACCAGCACCTTGAGCCCGCGCATCGACCGGTCGCTGCGGGGCAGGCTGCCGCCCTCCCCCTCTTCCACCACCGCCTCGCCCGGCGGCACGCGGATGGAAAAGGTCGCGCCCTGCCCCGGCACTGATTCCAGCGTCACTTCATGGCGCAGCATGTCGCTCGCCCGGCGGACGATGGCGAGGCCCAGCCCCTTGCCCGCCGTCCGGCTATCGAGTCGGCGGAATTCCTCGAAAATCAGTTGCTGCTTGTCGAAGGGGATGCCGGGGCCGCTGTCGGTGACGCTCAGACGAATGCCTTCCGGCCCCGGCGCGCAGATGACGCGCACCGATCCGCGCTGGGTATAGCGCAGCGCGTTGGACAGGAAATTCTGGAGGATGCGGCGCAGCAGGCGGATGTCGGACCGGACCCAGACCTGCTCCGTCTCCACCGTCAGCGTCAGGCCCGATGAGCGGGCCATCGGCGCGAATTCCGTCCGCAGCGTGCCGAGCAGCCGGTCGATGCGGAAATCGCTGATCTCCGGCTGGATCGCGCCCGCATCGAGGCGGCTGATCTCCAGCAGCGCCTCCAGCAGATCCTCCACCGAATCCAGCGCGGTGGAGGTCTGGTTGACCAGCGCCCGCGTAGGCAGCGCCAGCCGCCGGTCGCCCAGCGCCGCGACGAACAGCCGCGCCGCGTTCAAGGGCTGCAACAGGTCATGGCTGGCGGCGGCCAGGAAGCTGGTCTTGGACAGATTGGCCTTTTCCGCCGCCGTTTTCGCGTCCATCAACTGCGCCTCGATCTGGCGCCGCTCAGCCACCTCCGCCTCCAGTTCGGACGTGCGCTCCGCCACGCGCCGCTCCAGCGACTCGGCCGTCTCGCGCAGCGCCGCCTGGGCGCGCAGCATGTCGGTGACGTCGGTAAAGCCGATCACCTGACCGCCGCGTTCCATGGCGTTGCTGCGTATCTCGAAGCGCCGTTCGCCCGCCTGGACCAGTTCGCTGCGATAGCGCGCCCCGCCCCGGTCGAGGCAGCCTTTGTCGTCCATGCCCAGCGTGCCCCGGCACCAATCCAGCAACGCCTCATGGGTGCCCCGTCCCTGCGCCCAATCCTCCGGCAATCCCAGCAGACGTTGCAGCGCCTCGTTCCACGCCGCCAGCCGCCCCTCCGCATCGAACAGGCACACGCCTTCGGAGAGGTTATCGAGCGTCGCCTGCAACACGATGTTGCGCTCGGCCAGTTCCCGCGCCCGGTCGCGGGCATCCTCCGCCTTCACCTCGGTTATGTCGGTATAGATGCCGACGATGCCGCCCTCGCTGGTGCGCAGTTCGTTGATCTGCACCCAGCGCCCATCGGACAGAGCCTGCACATGGCCGCCCTCCGCCACGCTGTGCCGCGCCAGCCGGTCCGACACCCAGCGGTCCTGCCCGACCGGGCGATGATGGGCAGCGGCGAGCTTGGCGATCTCGTCGAAATTCATGCCCTCGCGGATATGATCCGCAATTTCGGGCCAGAAACCCAGATAGGCCTCGTTATAGAGGACCAGCCGGTCCTCCGCGTCGAACAGGACGAAGCCCTCATTGATGGAGTCGATCGCGTCGCGCAGCCGCATCCGCGCTGCATCCGCCAGCGCATGAGCGGAAGCGAGGTCGGCATTGGCCTCCGCGAGCTTCGCCAGCGCATCTTCGAGCTGCACCGTCCGCTCGCGCACCATGGCTTCGAGGGAAATCGCCGTCTCGAACATCGAAAAGGCGTTGCCGGCCATGTCGCTCGATCGTTCGACGCGATCGATCAGCGCCGCATTGATCTTGCGCAGCTTGCGGTTCTCATGCCTGAGCGCCTCGATTTCGGCGGAAGAGAGGTCCGCTTCACTCATCGCCCGATGGCAAGGCCGCTGAAGGTCTGGTTGACGTGAAGGGCATGATATTGCTCGCCATAGGTGTTGAAGCCAATCACCCGGTGCCGACCATAAAGCGCCGACACGTCCCGGCTGATCTGCCGCTGTTCGGCATCGATGCGGTTGAGCACGCAATCGAAGGCGATGATCCGGTCGACCTGCCCGACCTCGGCGGCAATATCCGCAAACAGGGCGTCCATACGCGCAATCCGGTCCACCGGCTCGCCCACGGTCATCACGATCCCCTCATCGATGGCGCAGTAGAAGGTGAGGCTGCCGTCGGGGTTCGCACTCTGGATCGACCGCACATGATAATCGCCTCCCGCCCGCACCATCAGCGGATGCGCGGCATAGAAGGCAACGCCCAGCGCCTCGCCCGCATGACCCGCGAGCCTCAGATATTCCTGCGCGGCGGGTTCCGCATTGATCTCGGTCACGATCCGGTCCTGCGGAATGGCGCCGGTGACGACCATCTTCGCCTCGCTCGGCCGGTAATGCTGAGCCTTGAACACATGAATGGGGCGCGGCGTCGACAGGATCGCCACCACCGCCGCTCGCGGCTGAAAGCGGCCTCCGTCGAAAATCGCCGTTTCGCGGAACGCCATGCCGTCGCCCGACGATCCGCCGATCAGCGCGATGTCGCCCAGCGCATCCTGGATCGTCATGGTCAGCAATTCCTCCCGGTGCGACAGGCCATCGACCAGGAACAAGGCGACGTGATTGACCCTGTCGCCCAGATGGCGGCTTTCCCGCTCGGCGCGGGCGGCAAGGCTGCGCACCGCCTGGCGCGCGGCAGCGGGGTCGAAATTCTCGATATCGTCGAAGCAAAGCGAGCTCATGTGAAATGCGGAAGCAGGAAAGCCGATGACGCTCAAACTGTCCTCATCATAGCCATTTTCGGTGAGCTCGCCCGAACTGGTACAGCCGATCGCCACCACGCCATCGCCCCCCATATTCTCCTTCTGCCGGTTGACCGCGCGGGCCAACGCCTCCCGGTCGAAGCGATGCGAGCAGAAAAGCAGCATCCCGGCCAGCGGCTCGTCGCCCAATTGCCCGGCCACGTCCGCCATGGCCTTGGCCGGATCGCCCGCATGGCTCGACGCAAAGGCGATTTCCGATGCCAGCACCGTCATTTTCCTCTCCCGCAGATTCTCCTGTTCTTATCTATGCATAATCAGCCGCCGCGCAAAGGTTCGCCCGCTGCGGCGAGCGCTTCCACCTCCTCGTCGGTGAACACCCGCGAGCGGACGATGAAGCGCATCCCCTCCGGACTTTCCAGTGACATGCCCGCGCCGCGCCCCGACACGACGTCGATGGTGATCTGGGTATGGCGCCAATATTCGAACTGCGCCGCGCCGATCCACACCGGCACGTCGCCCGCGACATGGCCCAGCAGCACGTCCTGCCCTCCGACCTTGAACTCGCCACGGGGGAAGCACATCGGCGCGGAGCCATCGCAACAACCGCCGGACTGATGGAACATCAAGGGGCCGTGGCGCACGGTCAGCCGGGCGATCAAGGCTTCGGCTTCTAACGTGGCAAGGATGCGGGGTGGAAGGTTCATAGGGTTCACTCCTACCCCTCTCCCTTGAGGGAGAGGGCTGCGCAGACTTGGCAGCTTGCTGCCTAGTCGAAGCTGGGTGAGGGGGATAGCGCAGGTGCCACCCCCTCATCCAACTCCGCCTAGCTTCGCTCCGCTCAGCAAGGCTCCATATCCTTCTCCCTCAAGGGAGAAGGAAAAAACAAAAAAAGCGGGCACCTGTCTCCAGGCGCCCGCCGAAAGCCGAAGGCGTGAAAGAGGAGAGGCCCGCCTTCGGCATGGTGCGACCCGCCGCTCGCCTCAGAAAAAGCCCAAGGCCTTGGTGCTGTAGCTCACCAGCAAATTCTTGGTCTGCTGATAATGGTCCAGCATCATCTTGTGGGTTTCGCGGCCGATGCCCGACTGTTTGTAACCGCCAAAGGCCGCGTGGGCTGGATAGGCATGGTAGCAATTGGTCCACACGCGCCCGGCCTGGATATTGCGGCCCATGCGATAGGCGGTGTTGCCGTTGCGGCTCCACACGCCCGCGCCCAGACCGTAAAGCGTGTCGTTGGCGATGTGGAGCGCGTCCGCCTCATCCTTGAAGGTCGTGACCGACAGCACTGGGCCGAAAATTTCCTCCTGGAAGATGCGCATCTTGTTATGCCCTTCCAGCACGGTCGGCGTCACATAATAGCCCTGCTCCAGCTCGCCGCCCAGATGCGCACGCGTACCCCCGGTCAGCACCTTCGCGCCCTCATCCCGACCGATGTCGATATAGGAAAGGATCTTCTCCAACTGATCGTTCGACGCCTGCGCCCCGATCATCGTCGCGGGATCGAGCGGGCTGCCCTGCACGATCTTCTGCACGCGGGCGACGGCGCGCTCGATGAACTTCTCGTAGATGCTCTCCTGCACCAGCGCGCGGCTCGGACAGGTGCAAACCTCGCCCTGGTTGAGCGCGAACATCGCAAAGCCCTCAAGGCATTTGTCGAAATAATCGTCGTCCGCGTCCATCACGTCGGCAAAGAAGATGTTGGGCGATTTGCCGCCCAGCTCCAGCGTCACCGGAATGAGATTTTCCGACGCATATTGCATGATCAGCCGCCCGGTGGTGGTTTCCCCGGTGAAGGCGATCTTGCTGATCCGCTTGTTGGTGGCCAGCGGCTTGCCCGCCTCGACGCCAAAGCCGTTGACGACGTTCAGCACGCCTTCGGGGATCAGGTCGCCCACCAGATCCATCAGCACCATGATCGACATGGGCGTCTGCTCGGCGGGCTTGAGCACCACACAATTGCCTGCCGCGAGCGCGGGGGCGAGCTTCCACGCCGCCATCAGGATCGGGAAGTTCCACGGAATGATCTGCCCGACCACGCCCAACGGCTCATGGAAATGATAGGCGACCGTGTCATGGTCGATCTCGGCAATCGACCCTTCCTGCGAGCGAACGCAGGCCGCGAAATAGCGGAAATGGTCGATGGCGAGCGGAATGTCGGCGGCAGTCGTCTCGCGGATCGGCTTGCCGTTGTCGATCGTCTCGGCCATGGCGAGCAGGTCGAGATTCTCCTCCATCCGCTGCGCGATGCGGTTGAGCACATTGGCCCGCTCGGTGGCGGAACGCTGACCCCAGCTTTCCTTGGCGAGATGCGCCGCGTCGAGCGCCAGCTCGATATCCTCGGCGGTCGACCGCGCGATCTTGCACACGCTCTGTCCCGTCACCGGCGAGATATTGTCGAAATAGTCGCCACGGGTCGGCGCCACCCACTGGCCACCGATGAAATTGTCGTATTTATCGCGGATCAGTGTCTTGCCCGCGAACCGCGCCATTGCCTGCTGTAACATCATCCTCTCCCGGACTCGTCTGAAACTTGAAGGACAGGATGAACCTTTCGGGAGAATGGGCAATTAGACCTTGGGTCGGGTCAGAACACGCCGCCGCTCATCGCGGACGGCGGGCGCCCCCGCCGGACAAGCCTCCAACCCACATTTCCCAAGTAAGGCGCTGATTTCGCTGTCCTGACCATTATATTTCCTATATAAAACATGGTGTTGAAGGCTGCGAGGGGCGCGTTTCATGGATCACCCAGAGGGTGCGGGCTTGCAACGGGCAGATCGGGTGGATTTCGACCCTCGCGTGCGGCTGGAATTTCGCGGCACGCAGCTCAGTTCCGACGGCGGCCTTCTGGTGATGCGCGAGCTTGATGACGCGCTCGGGTTGTCCGATTTGGCGTCAGCGGCGCTGCGCGATACTCGCTCTGGCAAGAACACGGTCCATCGGCTCGACGGCCTGTTCCGGCAATCAGTCTTTGGGCGGCTGGCCGGATACGAGGATGTCAACGACGCCAACCGTCTCGCCTGCGATCCGGTCATGCGCCAAGTTGTCGGCGGCAGAGCGGTCGATGCACAAGCGGCCTCGGCATCGCAGATGGGACGGTTCGAGACCGAGACGCTGGCTCTGGCCGGGAACCGTGCCGCGCTGGCCGACCTGAACGGGCAATGGATCGACCGGTTCCATGACCGTAACGGGCTGAAGTACATCGTTCTGGACATGGACAGCTCGGTCAGCCCGACCCATGGCGACCAGGAAGGGTCCGCCTGGAATGGCCATTTCGACTGTAGCTGCTATCACCCCAACTTTCTGTTCAACCAGTTCGGGATGCTGGAACGCTGCGCCCTGCGCCATGGCAACGTCCACAGCGCCGATGGCTGGCGTGATGTTCTCGACCCCGTCATTGCGCGCTACGCGGAGCGCGACCTTGGTGGCAGGTTCTTCCGGGCCGATGCTGCCTACGCGATCCCGGCGATCTATGAGCGATTGGAAGAAGCGCGGTTCTTCTACGCCATCCGGCTGCCCGCAAACGCGGTCCTCAAGGACAAGATCGCGCATCGGCTAACGCGCCCTGTCGGGCGGCCGTCACTGACCAAGGTCAAGCGGTTCTTCGAGGAATTCGAGTATCAGGCGGCGTCCTGGGACAAGGAACGCCGGGTGATCGCCAAGATCGAATGGCATCCGGGCGAACTGTTCCCGCGTGTCGGCTTCATCGTCACCAACCTGCCGATGGAGCCGGACTGGGTGGTGCGGTTCTACAACCAGCGCGGCACCGCCGAGCAGCACATCAAAGAGGGCAAATACGCCTTTCGCTGGACGCGGCTGTCGTGCCGGAAGTTCCGCGACAATGAGGTGCGGCTGCAACTGCACGCCCTGGCGTACAACCTGGCCACCTTCTTGCGCTGCATCGAGCTGCCCGAGGCCATGGCCGACTGGTCGTTGACCAGCCTGCAACTGAAGCTGATCAAGATCGGGGCACGTGTGGTCCGTCACGCCCGCACCATCACCTTCCAGCTGGCCGAGGTCGCTGTCACCGGCACGATGGTACGCGCCATCCTCGCCGCTATCCGCCGATTGCGAGCGCCACCGCTATGCGCATGATCGCGATCCACGCTCAAACTGAACGAAAGCGGCTGGACAGATCTGTCCGCTGCGCTGAAAAACGCCGCCCCTGGGCAAGGAAACAGCGGCTTCGCGGTCTGATCCGTCCAGATCCAGCAGTCTGCGCGACCGCAGGTGCCGCTTGCGGCAGAAAATCCTTGTCTAGCGCTCGGATACAGGCGATCTTCACCTCAAACGACACGCCACTTGGGGAATGCAGGTCCAAAGGGTGGCGCAAGCTGCCCGGAAGCGGCTATGACGAGCCCCGAAGCATCAGGAGCGCGAACATGCCGAACCCCAGTCCCTGGCAACATCATCGTCAACCCGGCCTGGCCGACGACATCGATTTCGAGATCAAGGGCCAGGAATTGCAATTTCTGGAGATCGAACTCGATCCGGGCGAAAGCGCCGTGGCGGAGGCCGGCGCCCTGGTCTGGAAGGATGCGGCGATCGGCATGACCACCGTCTTCGGTGACGGCAGCGGCGGCAGCGACGGCAGTTTCATGGGCAAGCTGCTGGGCGCGGGAAAGCGGCTCGTCACCGGAGAGAGCCTGTTCACCACGGTCTTCACGCATAACGGCCATGGCAAGGCGCGGGTCGCCTTCGCCTCCCCCACGCCGGGCGCGATCCTCCCCATCCGGCTCGACCAATATGGCGGCCGGCTGATCTGTCAGAAGGACAGTTTCCTGGCAGCGGCGAAGGGCGTTTCGATCGGCATCCATTTCCAGCAGCGGATCATGACCGGCCTGTTCGGCGGCGAAGGCTTCATCATGCAGAAGCTGGAAGGCGACGGCTGGGTGTTCGTCCAGATGGGCGGCACGATCGTGGAGCGCGAACTGGCGCCCGGCGAGCAGCTTCACGTCGATACCGGCTGCGTCGCGGCCTATACCGACACGGTGGATTTCGATCTGGAGCGGGCGGGCGGCGTGCGCAGCATCCTGTTCGGCGGCGAAGGCCTGTTCTTCGCGCGGCTGACCGGGCCGGGCAAGGTGTGGATACAGTCCCTGCCCTTCTCCCGCCTGGCCGGCCGCATGCTCGCGGCGGCGGGAAGCCGGGGAGGACAGAATCGCGGCGAAGGCTCCGTGCTCGGCGGCCTGGGGGATCTGATCGGCGGCAATAATTAACGGGGTTCGCGGCTGATGGCATGGTCTCGGTGAAGCTGGGCGGGACTTGCGGTCCCCTTGGTTGGTTCCGGTGTCTGCGCTAGGCTGAACGCATGCAATTCTGGAGTGTCTCACGATCGGGAACGATCGTCGCGACAATGCCCATTCCATGGGAACAGTCACGATAAAGGGGAAAGTCATGACAAGATCGGTTATCGTCACCGGAGGATTTGGCGCGCTGGGCCGCGTTGCCGCTGACGCCTTCATCGAACAGGGTTATGCGGTCGCCTGCATCGACTATGCTCCGGCGGCCAGGTCTGCCTTGCCGGGCGCGCTGGACATTGGCGGGATTGACCTGACGGACGGCGAGAAGACGAAAAACGCTCTGGCGCGGATTGTCGCCGCCCATGGTGGCATTGATGTCCTGGTCAATATCGCAGGGGGTTTCGTCTGGGACAAGCTGGCGGGTGGCGATCTGGGCAACTGGTCCCGGATGCAGGCGATGAACCTGACGACGGCCGCGACGATCACGCAATTGGCCTTGCCGCACCTGACCGCGGCCCGCGAGGGGCGGATCGTCAATATCGGGGCCGGCGCCGCGATCAAGGCGGGTGCCGGAATGGGCGCCTATGCGGCGGCAAAATCGGGGGTGCATCGCCTGACGGAGGCGTTGGCGGAGGAGCTTGTCGGCACCAGCGTAACGGTGAATGCGATCCTGCCCAGCATTATCGACACGCCGACCAACCGCGCCGACATGCCGGATGCGGACTTCGCGCAGTGGGTTCAACCTTCGACGATCGCCGACGTGATCCTATTCCTGGCCTCCAAGGCCTCTCGCGGCATATCAGGTGCGCTCATCCCGGTCACAAGAAACGAGTGAATCGCCCGCGGTTGGCACCGGCTCCACTCCAGGCGGTGATGGAGCAATCCAGTCAACTAAGGACGGTAAAGACAAGGAATATGCCGGTTGCGGCGAACATGACGATAGTGGCGCCCCAGCCCATGACGGTCGGACCGAAGGGGAGGCACAATCGTCCCATGGCGCGACGATTACGGGCTATGAGCATCATGACCACCATGAGGGGCGCAGCCAGAATGCCGTTGACGACAGCGGCCCAATAAAGCGCGCGGACCGGATCGATGCCAATTCCGTTTAGAGATGCCCCCCCGAGCGTCGTGGCAGCGATAGTTCCGTAGAACAGACGCGCCGACAGCGGCTTGGCGTCGAGGCTGCCGCTTAACCCCGCCATCTCGGTGACCGCATAGGCTGCCGATCCTGCCAGCACAGGAACGGCAAGCAGGCCCGTCCCGATAATGCCCAGGGCAAACATGGCGAAGGCGAATTTTCCGGCGATCGGGCGCAGCGCTTCGGCGGCCTGTGATGAGGTCGCAATGTCGTAAATGCCGTGAGCGTGGAGCGTGGCGGCCGTAGCGAAGACAATCGCGAGCGAGACCAAGGTGCTGAACGCCATCCCCGTCAATGTATCGAAGCGAATGCGCGCCAGCTCGCGGCCGGCCGTCTGCGGGGCGATGCAAAGCGGCTTGGCGTGATGGCGATGCTGCTCCTCAATCTCCTGCCCGGCCTGCCAAAAAAAGAGATAGGGGCTGATCGTCGTGCCCAAGATCGCCACGAGGGCCGTTGCGTAGGCGGCATTCCACTGAATTTCCGGCACGACGAGAGATCGGAGCGCGTGCGCCCACGGAACCTGCGCAACCATGACTACGGCGAAATAGGTGAAGAGCGAGAGTGTCGTCCATTTCAATATGGATGCATAACGAGGGTAGCTCAGTCCCACCTCAGCCAGGATACAGACGATTCCAAATGACAGGGTGTAAAAGGTGGAATTTCCCCCTGCCAAAAGAGACAGCGCTGCGCCCATGGCGCTCAGATCGGCGCCCAGATTGACAATATTGGCAATCAGCAGAAGGGCCACGACCGTCCAGAGCAAGGGACGCGGATAGTGACGGCGCAGATTGCGCGCGATCCCGGCGCCGGTCACCCTTCCAATTTCGGCCGCCACCTGCTGGATTGCGACCATGAGGGGAAAGCTGAGGACGAAAGTCCATGCAAGACCATATCCGAACTGCGCTCCGACCTGGCTGTGCGTGCCAATCCCGCTTGGGTCGTCGTCCGCCGCGCCAGTGATGAGCCCCGGCCCAAGACGGCGCAACATGGCTCTCAAGCCGGGCGTCCCGGATCTTTCTCCCCTTCCCGGAGCGGCTGCCGTATCTTCCATCACCTCGTCCATCTCCCCGATATTTCAGTGACCGAAGGATGAAACGATCCGTATTAGTACGTGACGAGAGAAACAAGATAATCGCCTGAGAGTCTGTTTGGAAATGCGCGGAAGAGCGCATTTTAGCGCCGGCGCCGATCCAGGCTGGCTACCCCGCGCGCCCGACCGCCGCGAAAAGACCACCTTCCCAGCCGATCCGGCCGATCCAGCCGATCTGCGCCAACAGGTCTTCCAGCCACCATTGATCTTCCTCGGCGTCGGTCAACCGCATATCCTCCATCTGGCCGAGCAACGCGCTGGGGAAGGTCCGGACATAGGCGATGCCGTTGTCCGCGAACCAGCGGCGGAGCTGCGCCAATGTGTGGCTATGCTCTTCGGGATGATGATATTGATCGCGCAGCCAGGCCCGATACCGACCTGGCTGCAGCCGACGGCTGGCGAGCACCGGATCGCCCGGAACCCAGCGCCCGCCGCTCAGCATTGCGACCCCCCGCCTCAACCTGTGCGGCAGCCGCGCATAGCGGTTGTAGAGACCGATGACGATCAGGCCGCCAGGGCGAACCAGCCGGGCCACATGCCCGAACGCAGCGCGGGGATCGGGCGTGTGATGCAGCACGCCCGAGCAATAGACGATATCGAAGGCACCCTCACGCAGCCCCGAAAGATGCAGGTCGGTTTCGACGAATTCGACCTGGCCGATGTCGAGCCGCCGGGCCGCCGCCCGGCCGAGCGCCAGCGACGCGCGGCAGAGATCCGCGGCAATCACCATCCGCTCGCCGCGCGCGAGATAGAGGCTCATCTGGCCGGTGCCGCAACCCATCTCCACGATCCGCGCATCATAGGGGATCGCCGCATCGAGCAGCCGGGCGAACGGGCTGCGCTCCGCCCGGGCGCGCAGCCAGTCGATGCTGTCGCGGGGCGGATAGCCGGGGAATGGCGCCGCCTCATAGAAATTCCTGACCAACTCGGTTCGCGCAGCGCCGGGCAGGCGCAGCTCGGCTATGCCGTCGGCCTGCCGGTAGCCTGCCGCGCATTCGCGACAGCATAGCGCCTCATCCAGCCGCCCGCCGCACCGGGGACAGGCAAGCAGCGGCAGGGCGCGCGCATCCATCCCTAGAAGATCGAGTAAATGAAGGGCGCCAGCGCCTCAACGCCGGCCGCCAGCGTCAATATCACCCCCACGGAGCAGAAGAAGATCACCGGCGGGATCATCCAGCGCCGCCCGCCGGGCGCCCGCCACAGACCCCGCACCAGATCCGCGATGGTCCCGGATGCACTGCCGACGATGATGAGCTGGCGCCGCAAGCGCCCCTTGCGCGGGATCATGCCACTGCCTCCAGTTCATGGTCCTGCCGCGCATGATCGCGGCGGACCATCAGATTATCCGCGATCAGCACGTCCATGCCGGCGCGGCGGAATGTCGAATAGCCTTCCGCGGCGCTGGTCACGATCGGATCGCCAGCCAGGTTGAAGGATGTGTTGAGCAGGACGGGAGAGCCGTGACGCTGCCAATAGGCCATGAGCAGCGCGTGCAGGCGAGGCGCCATGGCCCGCTCCACGATCTGCACGCGTGCGGTGCCGTCGACATGGGTGACGGCGCGCAGTCGATTCCGCCATTCAGGCCGGACCGGGAAAACGCCCGACATGAACCGGCCCAGACGTGCGCCGCCCGCGGGCAACTCGAAATAGGTCGCTGCATGTTCGGCGGGCACCACCGGCGCAAAGGGGCGGAAGGATTCGCGAAATTTGATGTCGCGGTTGATCCGGTCGCGCATCGCCGCATCGCCCGGATCGGCAAGGATGCTGCGGTGGCCGAGCGCGCGCGGCCCGAATTCCGCCGCGCCCTCCATCCATCCGACGATCGCGCCGTGCCCGATCGCATCGACCAGCCGGTCGATCAGTGCCGCATCCCCCACTCGTTCGAAGGGCAGCCCGTCCTCAGCGGCCAGCCGCGCCAGATCGTCGGCCTCGACCGCGGGCCCCCAGAAGGGATGATCGGGGCAATCGCGATGCGGCTGGCCGAACAGGATGCGGTCGGCCCAGAGCGCCGCCCCCAAGGCGCAGCCCGCATCGCCCGGCGCGGAGGGCACGAACAGCCGCTCATAGCCCGCTTCGCGCAGGATGCGGGCATTGGCGACCCCGTTCAGCGCCACGCCGCCGCCCAGGCAGAGATCGGGCAGGCCGGTTTCCTTCTGAAGCGCGGCGGCGATGTCGACGATCACCTCCTCCAGCACAAGCTGCGCGCTCGCCGCGACATCGGCTTGATGCTGCCCCAGCGGCGTCGCAAGGTCGATCGGCTCGAACCGATCGCGGGGCGGGCCGAACAGTTCGACAAAGCGGCGGGAATAGGCGGCGTCGACCGCCTGATGATAATCGAAATAGCGAAGGTCCAGCGCAAAGGCTCCATCGGGCGTCCGTTGCAGGATGCGCCGCACCTCCCCGGCGAAGCGCGGCGTGCCATAAGCGGCAAGCCCCATGACCTTATATTCCCCCTCATTGACCTGAAATCCCAGCCAGGCGGTGAAGGCGGAATAGAAAAGGCCGAGCGAATGGGGAAAGCGCACTTCCCGCCGCAGGCTGATTTCCGTCGGCCCGCCCACCTGCTTGCGCGCCTGCCCCACCGTCAGCGTCGCCCATTCGCCCACGCCGTCGGCGCTCAGGATCGCGGCCCGTTCGGTCGGGGCGGTCAGGAAGGCGGCGGCTGCGTGCGAGAGATGGTGGTCGGTAAAATGAACGCGCTTTACCGGGATTCCCAACTGCGCGCTGATGATGCCGCGCACCCATAATTTCTCCCCCACCATATTCTTCATCGCCCTGGGGAAGATGCGCCAGCTATGCGGAAAGCCGCGCAGCAACGTCGTCAGCACCCGGTCGAACTTGAGCGCGGGCCGTTCATAGAAGATCACCGCGTCCAGATCGTCCGGCTCCACCGCTGCCTGGTCGAGGCACCATTGGATGGCGCGCAGGGGAAAGGCCGGGTCGTTCTTGGATCGCGACAGGCGCTCCTCCTGCACGGCGACGACGGGCAGCCCGTCGATCGTCAGTGCAGCGGCCGCATCATGGTAGAAGGCTGAAATGCCGAGGATCTTCATCAATATTGCCCTCCGCCATCGTCGCGCGGCTGATCCTTGCACATGTGCCAGCCGGACGCCTCCCGCCGGGCCGCCCGCTTCGCCATCCAGGCGAAAGGCGCCAGCAGCAGGAAATAGAGCAAGGTCAGCATGACCCGCGAGATCATGTCGGCCAGGATCAGCGCCAGCCGCAAATAGGCCCGCCAGAGCCGTCGCAGGCGTGCGACCCACACCGCCCGGCGGCCGCGATCCGGCGCCAGGCGAGCGAGTTCGTCGTGCGAATAGCGCATATGCCCCTCCTCGTCGCGGGCGATCCGCGCGATCACCGCCTGCGTCTCCGGATCATGGTCCAGCGCCGCGCCATAAGCGGCAAAGGCGTGCGCCGCGGCCCGTTCCGACAGATGGATAAAGGCCAGCAGCGCGACCATGCTTTCTCTCTCGACCTCCAGCCGGTCGAAGCCGCGCTCGCCGGGAATCAGCCCGTCGCCCCATGCGCGATCGGGGCCGGGATCGGCCAGCGTCCGCCGCAGCGCGAGTCCCCGCTCGCGGAATAAAGCGGCGTGGCGCACCTCGTCCCTTCCATGGGCGAAGAGGCGGCGGCGCAGCAAAGGATCGCGCGTGATTTCCGCCGTGCGGAAAAGGTCGCGCGCGCCCTGCGCCTCGACCTCCGCAAATTGCAGCAGCTTGCGCGCCCGGCGGCGCGGGTCGCCCCACACCATCCGGTCGATCGGCGCGCGCCAGCCCATCATTGCACCACGATCCGCCCGGTCATCCCCAACATGCTGTGCATGAAATGGGTGCAGCGTATCTTGTAGCGGCCCGGCGACGGCGCGATCAAATGGATGTCGACGCTTTCCCCGCCGCTAAGTTCGACCCGGCCTCCGCTGATCCTGGCCGCATCCTCGGGCCTGATCCGCGCCTGGGCGAAAAATTCCTTCCCGGCAAAATCATGCCCTCCCGACGCATTGTTGACGAAATGCAGCCGGTACGGCTGGCCATGTTCCAGCACGATGTCCGCCGGCTCGAACCGGAAGCTCGACAGTTGGATGGTAACGAGCCGGGCGCCGCTCCAACTGTCGGCCTCGGGCTGCGCCCCGGCGGTCGATGCCAGAATGAGAGCGGCCAGAACCGCAGACCATCGCGCATGAGACATGTCATGCCTCCTTCCTCAATAGCCCTGAGTGGCGCGGGCCGAAGCGGCCGGTTCATGGCCCCCTGCAAAATATTTTTGAACCGCCGCGCCAGCGGGCGCACACTCATGCAGCGAAGGAGTCGCTCTTGGAGACAGTCGGGAAGGCAGGCCGAACGGAAGCGAGCGCGCATGCGCGCGCCGAGGAGGATCTGTATCTGCTCGCGCGGGTCAAGCGGCGCGATCTCAAGGCGTTCGAGGCGCTCTATCGCCATTATCAGCCGCGCCTCGCGCGGTTCCTGACGAACATCCTGCGCCGCCCGCATCTGGTCGAGGAGGTGCTGGACGATACGTTGCTGGTGCTATGGGACCGGCCCGACAGTTTTTCCGGCAGGTCGAAACTGTCGACCTGGCTGTTCACCATCGGCTGGCGCAAGGCGATGAAGGCGCTACGCAAACAGGACGATCCGGTGGAGGACAGGTTCATCGAAGAACGGATCAACCCCGATCGCTCGCCCGAACAATGCGCCGGCGACAACAGGATACGCGCCGCGCTGCTCCACGCGCTGGCGGACCTTTCGCCGGAGCAGCGGGCAGTCGTCGACCTCAGCTATTTTCACGAGATCGGCTATCGCGATATCGCGGAGATCATGGATTGCCCGGTCGATACGGTGAAGACGCGGATGTTCCATGCCCGGCGGCACTTGCGGCGCGCCCTGCCGGGCGATTATGGCGACTGGATCTGACAGGTCATGGCCGACATTCTCTCCTTTCGCGGCGATCCGCACCGGGCGATGGAAATGCTGCTGCCCTGGTATGTCACGGCGCAGTTGGACGCCGATGACCAGGCGCTGGTGGAAGCGCATCTGCATGACTGCGGCCAATGCCGGACGGCCCTGGACCGGGAAAAACGGTTAAAGGCGGCCATAGCAGGGCTGCCGATCGGAACCGATCTGGGCTGGGAAAAGTTGCAACGCCACCTGGCGCCGACCCAAAGGGCCGAACGCGTGACGCCGCCCCGGCGAACCTTCGCATGGCCGGTGCTGGCGGCCGTCGCCGCGATGCCGGCCATGCTGCTCTGCGGGGCCGTTCTCCTTTTCCGCCCGGCGGCGCAGCAGGCCGATTATCGCACGCTGGGCGCACCGGCGGCGCGGGGCGACGGCAACATACTCGTCATCTTCCGGCCCGATACGCCTGAACGGGAATTGCGCTTCACGATCGAACGCGCCGGAGCGAGGCTGGTCGACGGTCCGACCGCCGCCGGCGCCTATGTGCTGGATGTCGCGCCGACCCGGCGGGATGCGGCGCTGGCCGATCTGCGCACGCGGCGCAGCATCATGCTCGCCCAGCCGATCGAGCCCGCGCCATGATCCCGGCGCTGTTCCGCCTGCGCGCGACGATCGCATTGCTGATCGCGGCACTCGCCGCGCCCGCCGCCACGCACCCGGCCAAGGGGGAGCAGATATTGGTGATGCTCCATCTTCCGCCGGCTCATTTCCGGGCGGGCGGCGACTATGACGGCGACTATGGCGACGGCATTCGCCGCGCCCAGATGCTGCGCGCGGCGCAGCGCATCGCCCGCGATCATCATCTGACGCTGGTGACGGACTGGATGATGCCGGTCATCGGCCTCGACTGTTTCGTGATGCGCGTGCCCGACGGGGCATCTGCGGAAGCGATGATGCAGGAGCTGGCGAAGGACAGCCATATCGCCTGGTCGCAGCCGATGCATGACTATCAGACCCTCGGCGGCGCTCAAGGTCATGATGACCCGCTCTACCCCGCCCAACCCGCACGAACCCTCTGGCATCTGGACGCGGTCCACCGGCTGGCGACGGGGCGCGGCGTCACGGTGGCGGTGATCGACAGCGGCATCGGCGCGCGCCACCCCGATCTGGCGGGGCAGGTGCGGGCCAATGTCAATCTCGTCACGGGCAGGGCTTTCGCGGCCGAAGCGCATGGCACGGCGATCGCCGGCATCATCGCGGCGCGGGCCCACAACCGGATCGGCATGGTGGGGGTGGCGCCGGACGCGCAACTGCTGGGCTTGCGCGCCTGCTGGCAGGCGGGCAGCCCTGGGTCGATCGCATTGTGCGACAGCCTCAGCCTGGCCCGGGCGATCCATTAT
Source organism: Sphingobium sp. TKS (assembly GCF_001563265.1). Taxonomy (NCBI): domain Bacteria; kingdom Pseudomonadati; phylum Pseudomonadota; class Alphaproteobacteria; order Sphingomonadales; family Sphingobiaceae; genus Sphingobium; species Sphingobium sp. TKS. The sequence continues at coordinate 977,967 of NZ_CP005084.1, forward strand.
GCCATCGATCATAAGGCAGCGGTCATCAACATGAGCCTGGGCGGGCCGCCGGACCGCTTGCTTTCCACGCTGCTGGACGCGGCCATGGCGCGCAACATGGCAGTCGTGGCCGCCTATGACCCGCATCGGCCGGACGGCGGTTTCCCCGCCTCCTGGCCGGGGGTCATCGCCGTCTCCGGCAGTCCGGTATCGGGCAGGCACGCGCCCGTCCAGATCGCGCCGGCGACGGGCATCCCGGCGACCGAGCCCGGCGGCAAATGGAGCCTGGTGGACGGTACATCCTATGCGGCGGCGCATGTCAGCGGCCTCATCGCCTTGATCGATCAGGCGCGGGGGCATAGGCAGGGACGCTTCATGTTCGTGATGTCGGCAGGAGGGGTGATCGATGCGCTCGCCACGGTGCAAGGCAGGGCCGCAGGGTGCGACGGCGCCTGCGCGGTGGCCGTGGCATCGGCGGGCCGCGACTAAACAACTAGGCCGTTGCGCCCTGCTGCTGACCGCTCATCTTTTCGCCACCCCCGCCGCCGCGCAACTGGGTGGCAGCCTGACCCTTTCCAGCCAGACCCGGCTGCGCGGGCAGCCGATCAGCGATCATCGGCCCGTCGCGGAGCTGGAAATGGTGCATGACGGTGACGAGGGCTTCTATCTCGGCGCTGCAGCGGCGCTGGTCGCGACGCGCGACGAAGGGCTGAAGCCATTGTCCTTCCGGCCCTATGCCGGATTTGCAAAGCACCTGTCGGATGCGGCGACGATCGATGTCGGCATCGTCCACAACCGCTACAGCGGCTATTCCGCCATCAACGGCGGCGGCAGTTATACCGAAGCCTATGTCGGCATCGCCGGTCGGCATGTTTCCGGCCGCCTTTACCTGTCACCCGCCTATTTCCTCAGGGACGCGCCGACGCTCTACATGGAACTGAACGGCCATCTGGGCCTTGCCCGCAATTGGACGCTGGTCGGCCATGCCGGGCGGCTGACCTTTTTGAAGGATCGGCCGGACAGCTATGCGGGGGACGCCACCGACTGGCGTTTGGGCCTGCGCCGCCGCCTTGGCCGGGTCGATCTTGACGTCGCCTGGACCGGTCAGGATGGGCAGCATGGCGCAGAAGGCGCGCTGGTGATCGCGCTGGCCTTCGCCCTTTGAACCACCGGCGGCGGCAGCGGCACAAAGGCTTGCCATGCCCGTCCATGCCGCCCGTCCGACAATGGTTCCGCTTTTCCGGCGTATCCGCATGAGCCAGGCGCTGCGCCCAGGCGCCATGCTGTGCGTCGGCGCCGCCGCGCTGCTGCTGGGCGGGCTGGCGATCGGCATGACCCGTGCCTGGGTCGACCGCCATCTGCTCCCCGACATTCTCGTGCCCAGCGACTGGCTGATGACGATCGTTCAGATCGAGCGGCTCATCCTGATGGCGCTCGCGCTTGTCCTGATGCTCGCGCTGCGCTGGATCAGGGCCGGACGCGGCGACAGATTGTGGCGCGGGATCGTCATAGGCATGGCCGTACTGCTGGCCTTGCCCGCGAGCGAGGTGATCCTGCAATGGAACTCCGGGCGGAAAGGCCGGCCATGGACTCCGGGCGATGAGCCGCTGCGCCGGGTCGATCCGCTGCTCGGCTGGGTCTATGTCCCGTCGCGCCGCGTGGCCGACCCGGAATATGCGTGGCGGCCGCACTATCAGATCGACAGCCATGGCTATCGGGTCGCTCCCGGCGCGCCGCCGCTCGACCTGACAGCCCCCTCGATCCTGTTTGTCGGGGAATCGATCATGTTCGGCAAGGGACTGAACTGGCGGGATACGCTGGCGGGAAAAGTGCAAGGGTCGAGCGGCATCCAGAGCGCCAATCTGGCGGTCAACGCCTATTCCGTCAGCCAGAGCTTTCTGCATCTCCAGCGCGAACTCCCGCGCTTCCGGAATCCCAGGGCGGTGGTCTTCCTGTTCTCGCCCAGCCTGATGGCGCGCGACCTCGACCATAACCGGCCCTGGATCGACAGCGCGGGGCGTTGGCACGCGGCAGAGCCGAGCTGGGCGCTCGGCCATCTGGGACGGGTGCTCTTTCCCTATCATGGCGCGGCCGCCATCAATGAAGCCATCGCCAGCGACCGCCGCCTGTTAAAGGCCGCGGTCGCGATGGCGCGGGCGCGCGGCGCCCGGCCGCTGATCCTGGTGCCCGTGTTCCAGCCCGAAGGCGCGCGCGAACTCGCCCTTGGGCGGGCGATTTTCGGCAACGGCGCCATTCCGCATCTTATGGTGCCGCTCGCCCCGGACTGGCGGCTGCCGCGCGATTCCCATCCTGACGCCAGGGGTCACGCCGCGATGGCCCGTGCGATTCTTCACGAGTTTGAAGGGCCGGAATCCCTGACTGCCCCGGCCGTTCACCGGCAATCTCAAACCACCCTCGGGCGCGGATCCGATCCTCTCACTGGAGCGCGACGGATAAGTCCGTGAGCGCCACTCGACCATTTGGCATTATCCCTAAGCCGCCGGGTGATCCGCGTTTGGAATCGCCTCGCCCCTCCGGTTCGGCATAAGAGCGCTGTCCTCCTCCCGGGCTTTCGTCCTTCAGGCCAAGATGCGCACCGGCTCTTCCACCAGGGCGCGTAGTGCCTGTATGAACCGAGCCGCGACCGCGCCATCGATGGCGCGATGATCGAAGCTGGCAGTCGCGGCGACTATGGTTGCAAGGCCGATCTTCCCATCGACCTTCCATGGCTGCTCGACGCCCGCGCCAACGCCGAGAATTAACGCCTGTGGCGGGTTGATGACGGGAAATATCTCATCGATCCCGAACATGCCGAGATTGGAGATGGACGCGGTGCCGCCCTGATATTCCTCGGGCAGCAACTTCCCGTCGCGCGCCTTGATGGCGAGCATCTTGCTGGCCGTTGCGATGGCGGAAAGCGAGAGCGTGTCCGCACCTTGGATCACCGGCGTGACGAGACCGCCATCGATCGCCACAGCCATCGAAATGTCGACGCGACCGAAGCGATGCAGTTCGTCGCCGCCGAACTGCACGTTCGCATCCGGCACCTCGACGAGCGCGAGCGCCATGGCCTTTATCAGCATGTCGTTGACGCTGAGCTTGACGCCGCGTGAGGCGAGGCCGGCGTTCAGTTCACCCCGCAGTTTCAGCAGCGGATCGAGATTGCAACGCGCCGTCAGGTAAAAATGCGGAACGGTCTGCTTGGCTTCGGTGAGCCGCCGCGCGATCGTCTTGCGCATCGAGCTGAGCTTGACCGATTGCGCCGGGACGCCTGCAGGGGGGCTCGCGATCGCGGGCGCCGGTTGAACGGCGATCGCCTGGGGAACGGCGTCGGGTCGTGACGTAACGAGTGACCCGATGCCAAGGTCCGCTCGAACAATGCGGCCATTGGGGCCCGTCCCGCTAATGCCGTCAAGGTTGATTCCCTTGGCCCCGGCGATGCGAAGGGCAAGCGGGCTGACCTTGACCCGTTCGGCAGGCGACAGGCGGGCACGGGGCGCGGCCACTTCCGGCGCATGCCTGGGCTGGACAGGGGCTTGAGCGGGCATGGACGCCACTGGGGTGGCCTCGACGGGCCCGGCAGCGGCAGGAACCGGAACCGCCTGCTCGAGCACGGGCTCCGGAACGGCGTCGCCGGATTCGGCGATCAAGGCTATGACCGTCCCGACCGCGACGTCGTCTGTGCCTTCGGCGATGACGAGACTTGCGATGCGACCTCCATCGGCTGCCTCAATCTCCATCGTCGCCTTGTCGGTTTCGACTTCGGCGACAGGATCGCCGGGCTTCACCATGTCGCCTTCGGCCACCAGCCATCTTGCGAGCGTGCCTTTTTCCATCGTCGGCGACAGCGCCGGCATCTTGAGTTCGATCGGCATGTCAGTTCCCCAGAAAGAGTTCGGCAGCAGCTTCGACGATGGCGTCGCTGTCCAACCGATAGGCATGATAGAGGTCCGGCAAGTCGCCGGTCTGGCCAAAGCTATCCGTGCCGAGCGGGCTGACCCGCATCCCCTTGACGCCGCCTAGCCAAGAGAGGGCGCCGGGCGATCCGTCCAGGACCGTCACAAGCCCAGCCCCCGGGGCGAGCGCGGAAAGGAGCTTTTCGGCATGGCAAGGCGTTACCGCCCCTCCCGACCAGCGCGCCGCACGGCGTGCCGACCAACCACGATGCAGCAGGTCGGGCGAGGTGACGTTGAGCAGGCCTATGCCGGGGATGTCCTCGGCGAGTTGCTCCCACGCCGCCATCGCCTCTGGCGCGACCACCCCGGTGAAGACGACAGCGGCCTCCGCGCCCTCGGCGGGCCGTCGCAGCCAGTAGCCGCCCTTCAGCGCATCGACTTCCCAGCCATCATCGTGACGCGCGATCTGCGGGATCGACCGGGTCGAAAGGCGCAGATAGACGGAACTGCCGTCGGGCCGCTGCATATGATCGAAGGCCCAGCGCATCATCGCCGCCAGTTCGTCCGCGAAAGCCGGTTCGAAATAGGTCAGATTGGGCTGGCCCATGCCGATGAGCGGCGTGTTGATCGACTGGTGCGCGCCCCCTTCGGCCGCCAGCGTGAGCCCGGACGGCGTGCCGACCAGCAGAAAGCGCGAGTCCGAATAGCAACCATAGTTGAGCGCATCGAGGCCGCGCGCGATGAACGGATCATAGACGGTGCCGACCGGCAGCAGCCGTGTGCCAAAATGTGGCGCGGCCAGCCCCAGCGAGGCGAGCATGATGAAGAAATTATTCTCCGCTATGCCCAGTTCGATGTGCTGGCCGGCGGCATGCTGCGTCCATTTCTGCGCGGAGGGAATCTTCGCCTTGTGAAATACATCGGCCAGTTCCTGGCGGCGGAACAATCCCCGTTGATTGACGAAGGCGCCCAGATTGGTCGTCTGGGTGACGTCAGGCGCGGTGGTCACGATGCGATCCGCCAGTTCCTCGCCGGACTTGGCGAGATCGAGGAGGATGCGGCCAAACGCCGCCTGCGTCGACTGGTCGGCGCCCTCGGGCGTCGGCAGGCGCGCGGGAACAGGAACGGCAGGCGCGACCGGCTCCGGCTTCACCTTCGCGACCGGACTTCCGGCCACGAACGCCTTGAGTTCGGCTGCCGCATTGTCGCCAAGGCCGCCCCACCGCTCCCATTCCTCGCCTTCCTTTATGCCCAGGCTGGCGCGGAATTGATCCATCTGCGACGGGTTCATCATCCCGCTATGATTGTCCTTATGGCCCGCCAGCGGCAGCCCATGGCCCTTGACCGTATAGGCGATGAAAAGCGTCGGCCTGTCGTCCTGGGCGCCGTCGAACGCATCGATCAGCGTCTCGATGCAATGCCCGCCAAGGTTCGTCATCAGCCGGGCCAGCGCCTCATCGTCGAAACTGTCGAGCAGCTTCCTGACGTTCGGCTTCTTGCCGATGTCGGCGGTCAACCGCTCGCGCCAGGCCGCGCCGCCCTGATAGGTGAGCGCCGCGAACTCGGCATTGGGGCAATTGTCGATCCATTCCTCGAGCGCCCTGCCACCGGGACGGGCAAAAGCCGCCTGCTGCATCTTGCCATATTTGAGCGTGACGACCCGCCAGCCGCAGGTCTCGAAAATATCATCGAAGCGGCGGAACATGCGATCCGCCGTCGTGGCGTCGAGCGACTGGCGATTATAGTCGACGATCCACCAACAATTGCGAAGATCGTGCTTATACCCCTCGATCAGGCATTCATAGATATTGCCCTCGTCAAGCTCAGCATCGCCCATGAGGGCGATCATCCGCCCGGCATTCTCCTCCTTCACCTGCCCATGCGCGATCAGATAATCCTGAACCAGGCTGGAGAAGGCGGTCACGGCGACGCCGAGACCAACCGATCCGGTCGAGAAATCGACGGGTATCTTGTCCTTGGTGCGGGAAGGATAACTTTGGACACCATTAAGCCCGCGAAATTTCTGCATGCGCTCGAGGGTCTGATTGCCGAGCAGATAGTGGATGGCGTGCAGGACCGGACCGGCATGCGGCTTGACTGCAACCTTGTCCTGCGGACGCAGCGCATAAAAATAGAGCGCCGTCATGACCGCGGTCAGCGACGAACAGCTCGCCTGATGGCCGCCTACCTTCAATCCGTCGCGCTTGGGGCGGATGTGATTGGCATTGTGGATCATCCAGGACGACAGCCAGAGAAGGCGCGTCTCCAAATGCTCCAGAGCGCTGACCGTGTCATGCCGTGAATGGGAAATTGTCGAATCCATATGCTGTGCCCCGATGTGAGAGAAAAGGCATAGCGTAGGAAAACGGGGCATGTCCTTGCGAAGAATTGCTGTATCCGAATTCACTTTAGCTGATTATGCTTGTTTTTAGATTTTTGGAGACAGAATATGCCCTATGTGGAAATGGACGCGCTCGATTTCCGAATTCTCGCCGAACTCCAGGCCAACGGTCGCATGTCGAATCAGGAGTTGTCGGAAAAGGTGGGCCTTTCCCCCTCCCCTTGCTTGCGGCGGCTTCGGCACCTGGAGGATCGGGGTATCATTTCGCGCTATGTTGCACTGGTGGATCCCGCTGCCGTCGGTTTGTCGGTCACGGCGTTCGTCCGCGTTCGCCTCGACCGGCAAGATGACAAGCACCTCGAAATTTTCGAGAATATGGTCTCGGGTTTTCCGGAAGTCATGGAATGTTACCTGATGTCCGGAGACGCCGATTATCATCTGCGCGTACTGGTAGGATCTTTGAGCGAGTTCGAAACATTCCTCAGGGCCAAGCTTACCAAGATCGCGGGTGTGGCCGAAGTCAAGACAAGCTTTGGCTTGCGCCAGGTGGTTTATCGAACGGAATTGCCGGCGCAGGTTTAACAGTCTCTTTGGGTCGGAACATCACCCGATACAAGATCCTGTTCGCACATGGCATACCCGGCTCAGGCAGCCGTCGCGCCATCAGAACTGGTCGAAAATCGACCCCATGCGCGGACTGAAAAGCCGGTCATAGGCTTTGAGCAAGGCGCCGTCGGTCATGCCCGCAATATAGTCGCAAATGACCCTCGGCACATCCTCCCCCGCCCGGACCAGCGCCAGTTGTTCGGCGGGCAGCAACGTCTCCGGCTCCGACGCCAGAGCCTCGAAGACCGAGACGACCATTTTCTGGCCCTTGAACTCCAGTTGCTGCACCCCCGCGCTCTGGATCACGGCCCGGTAGACCGCGTTCTTGAGCGCGCCCAGGAACCGCGCCGGCCCTTCCAGCATCCCGGCCCGATAGCGGATCAGCGGTTCCTCAAATTCCTCCAGCGTTTCGATGCGGCAATGGGTGATCAGATGGTGGACCATCCGGCTGATGCAGCGCTTGCGTTCGCCGCCCTCGCCAAAGAGCGTCCCGACCAGCTTCTCATAGACATTATTCTCGGACTCGCCGGGATATTTCTGCTTCAGATGGACGAGGAAGGAGGCGCATTCCTCCTCCGGCACCAGCGAGCGGAAGGCCTCTTCGCTGATCAGGCGCAGCGCCAGCGCATCCTCCAGGTCATGGACGCCGAAACCGATATCGTCGGCCACATCCATGATGCTGCAATCGAAGGATTTATGGATGGCCTTGTGATGCTGGCCGGTCTGCGGCCGCAACGCCGTGAACGCCTCCCGGTCGGCGCTCGACAGGGGCGCCAATATCCATTGCACCACTTGCCTCTCGCTATCGAGATAGCATTTGGGCGGCTTCGATGCGGCGCGGTCGATGATGCGGATGGCGGTGGGCTTGTCGTTGAGCCGTGGCGCGCAGGCGGGATTATAGGCCTGCGAGAAGGGAACGGGATATTTGAGAACCCCCAGCAGCGTCCGCCGCATGAGATTGGCCCCTGCCCCGGCGGAGAATTTCTCCAGGCGCGAAAGGATGCGCAGGGTCTGGCCATTGCCCTCGAACCCGCCCGCCTGCCGCATGCAGTAATTGAGCGCGATCTCGCCGCCATGGCCGAAGGGCGGATGGCCCAGATCATGGGTGATGCCGATCACCTGGATCAGACTGTGGTCGGGCAGATGGGGAATGGCCGGATGGTCCGCGAAATCCTGCCGGAACTGCCGGGCGATCCCGCCCGCGATCTGGGCGACCTCCAGCGAATGGGTCAGCCGCGTCCGGTAGAAATCGCTGTCCCCCAGGTTGAGGATCTGGGTCTTGCCCTGCAATCGGCGGAAGGATGCGGAATGAATGACCCGCGCATAATCGATGTCCGCTTCGTTGCGGGCATCCTCGCTCTGCGCCTTCCAATTTTCCTGCCGATCGTACCAGCTCATATGGTGTCGTTCTCCGACGAATCCGTCTGCCGGTCACGCATAGCCCGAACGCGGCCCCTTGTCCCGGCTTGCCGGCAGAAAATGGCTTCATTATCCACCCTCGGCCCCGATCCGCATCTCAAATCCCCCTCATTTGCCAATTTGAAGGATTTATGGCACATCAATCCGGAACAAGCTTCAACTTCGCGCGTGAGGGCACAAATGAACGCAGTGGTAACCCAGATCGGGGATCTGGCGGAGGCCGGCGAAAAGATGGTCGAACGCCTGCGCCGTAAGGCTTTTCTGCCGGATAGCCGCAAGGAACTCAATATCCGCTTCGGCATTGCCGAGGCGGCGCAACTGCTTGGCTGCTCGACGAATCGGATTCGCATGGCGGAGGAGGATGGCCGCCTGCCCCCTGCCCCGCCGACCGAAAATGGACGCCGCCCCGGCTACAAGGTGGAAGAGCTGCTGAACATGCGGCAGGTGCTGGGCGCTTCGCCCGAACGCGCCCCGATGGACGTGCCCGCGATCATCGCGGTCCAGAATTTCAAGGGCGGCGTCGGCAAGTCGACCGTCACCACCCATCTCGCCCATTATTTCGCGGTCCAGGGCTATCGCGTGCTGGTGGTCGACTGCGACAGCCAGGCGACGACCACCACGCTGTTCGGCTTCAACCCGCATTTCAACATCCAGCGGGAAGAGACGCTTTACCCCTATCTGTCGATCGACCCGACACAGGTCGACCTGCTCTATGCGGTCAAGCACACCGCCTGGCCCAATGTCGACCTGATCCCGTCCAATCTGGAACTGTTCGACGTGGAATATGAGCTGGCGGCGGCGGGCAGCGACGGCGGCTCCGTGCTGGCGGCGCGCTTCCGCAAGCTGAAGCAGGGGCTGATGGACCTCGCCCGCCATTATGACGTGGTGCTGCTCGACCCGCCGCCAGCGCTCGGCACGATCAGCCTGGCGGTGATGCAGGCGGCGAACGCCCTGCTGGTGCCGCTGGCGGCGACCACGCCCGATTTCTGCTCGACCGTCCAGTTCCTCTCGATGATGGATCAGGTGATCGGCCAGCTCCAGCAGGCGGGGATCGAGGTCGACTATCATTTCGTCCGCCTGCTCTGCTCGAAATTCGACAGCAACGATCCCAGCCATTCTATGGTCCGCGCCATCATGGAACAGAGCTTCGGCCCTGCCCTCCTTCCCATCCCGATCCTCGACAGCGCTGAGATCAGCCATGCGGCGCTGCGCATGATGACGGTCTATGAGCTGGAAAAGCCGATCGGCACGCCGCGCACGCACAAGCGCTGCCGCGCCAATCTGGACGAAGCCATGGGCCAGATCGAGGCGCTGGTGCGCCAGGGTTGGGGCCGCGTCGCCCCAGCGCGGGAGGAGGACATTGTCAATGCGGCATAAAAGTCTGTCCTACACGCATATGTTCACCATATGTTCCCGATTCGGGAAAGGGGAATGTCATGGCGCGTAAACAATCCGATTATCTGGCGGCGCTTCTGTCGGACGAGCCGGAGGCGGCCACGCCCGCGCCCGCCGAGCCGGAAACGGCCCAGACGCCCGTGCCGCCCCCCTCCCCTGCCCCGGCTGCGCCCCGCCAGGACCGCGCTCGTGGCACGACCTTGCTCGGCCGCGAATCCGCCCTCGCCCGCCTCGCCTCCGGCGAAGTGCGCCAGGTCACGCAATTGCTGCTCGACCCGGCCAGGGTGCGCATCTGGCGCGGCAATGCCCGCCTTTACGCGCATCTCAATGAGGAAAATTGCCGCGAACTGATCGATTCGATCATCGCGGAAGGCGGGCAGAAGGTGCCCGCCGTGGTCCGCCGGATCGAGGATGACGCGGATCATGATTATGAAGTGATCGCCGGCACCCGCCGCCACTGGTCGATCAGTTGGCTGCGCGCGAACAGCTATTCGGACATGATGTTCGTGGCGCAGGTCGCGCAACTGGACGATGAAGCGGCCTTCCGCCTTGCCGACCTCGAAAACCGCGCGCGCAAGGACGTGTCGGACCTGGAACGCGCGCGCAACTATGCCGAGGCGCTCAAGGCCCATTATGGCAGCCACCTGACCCGCATGGCCGAGCGGTTGAAGCTTTCCAAGGGGTGGCTCAGCAAGATGATCAAGGTGGCGGGCATAGAGGACGCGGTCATCGACGCCTTCGCCTCCCCTGCCGACGTGCAGTTGAAGCCGGCCTATGCGCTGGCCCAGGCTCTGGACGATCAGAAGGCGGCGCCTGCCATCAATGCGGAGGCAGGACGCCTCGCCTCCGAGCAGCGCGCCTTGCGGGCTGCGGGCGCGTCCACGATCCCGGCGGCGGAAGTGCTCAAGCGTCTGCTCGACGCCCCACGCGTCGCGCAATCCGCGCCCAAGGACGAGCCCTTCACCTGGAACACCCGCTATGGCCGCCCGGCGCTGACGGTGCAGTCGGTCAACCGCCAGGGCATCACCATCCGCCTTCATGCAGGGTCGGGCGCGGATATGGAGACGCTGGCGACCGCCTTGCGCGACACGCTCGAACATCTCGAACGCCAGGGCATAGGACTTCAGCGCTGATGGAAAGCGGGGGGAAGGATAGAGACAGGGGGAAGGATAGAGGGCCGGTCGGGCTGATTGCCTTTCCCCTGCCCTTTGTTTCCCCGGGGAAACAGCTCCCCCCCGCCTGCCTCTCCCCCCAGGAAACCTCTCTCCCGTTTCCCCGGGGAAACACCCACCCCCGCTCGATTGGTCTACCAAACAAAACCGCCCCCTCCATGGAAATGGCGCGGCGGCCGATCATCGCGCCACCAGCCCGGCGGAACCCGCCTGCCCTCGCGCAAAGCCCCTGCCCTTCCCACTTCCTTTCCACCCCACCAACTCGTTCACGGTATCGCCCCGCCGACACCGATCCGCTTGCCTCCACCCCATGCCACGGGCTGCCGCTCATCTTCAGGATCCGCCC